>CAMZBB010000029.1 GCA_947304405.1 uncultured Clostridia bacterium | reverse complement strand
ACGAGCTTCAGGCTGAAGAACGTGACATCCAGGCAAAGATGGCTTACCGCATCAAGCGCACAAAGCAGACGTTCAAAGGCGATGAGCGCTTCTTCATGCTCCAGGAATACTATCGTATCAATCACTATAAACCCATTTACGCATTGAAGAGTTCAGCATCGCTTCTTCTCCAGATACCTTTCTTCATAGCGGCTTACAGACTGCTTTCAGGAATGCAGAGCCTCAAGGGCATGCAGTTCGGCTTCATTCAGGACTTGGGAACGGAAGATGCGACTTTCATGATCGGCAGTTTCCCCGTCAACATCCTTCCTATCCTCATGACTCTGATAAATGTCATTACGGGAATCATATATACCAAAGGACATCCGTTAAAGTCAAAGATACAGGTATACGGCCTTGCCGCAGTCTTTCTGGTATTGCTCTACCGTTCGCCTGCAGGACTCGTATTCTACTGGCTGTTGAACAACGTATTCTCACTCGTTAAGAATATCTTCTACAAGCTCAAGGAGCCGAAGAAAGCATTGAACATCATCCTCGCAGTTGCAGGCGTCCTGGTCGTGATCCTGACGCTAATGAGAGCCGATCTTGATGTCAGACAAAAAGTACTTCTTTCGATCGGCGGAATACTGCTGGCACTTCCTTTTGTCTTGAGCTTCATCAAGACAAAAGAAACCAAAACTGTTCCGGATAATACCGGTGACTTTTTCCTTGGAGCAATATTAATGGCATTTTTCACCGGGCTTCTCATACCTGCCTCAGTGATCGATGCTTCGACCCAGGAATTCATCGATGTCGTTAATCCTTCAAACCCCATCATCTATGTCATTAATTCTCTGCTCTTGTCATTCGGCAGCTGGGTATTGTGGGGCGGCGTTTTCTACTTCTTCATGAGCAAGAAGACCAGAGCCATGTTCCGCAAAGCAGTATGGATCATCTGCGGCATCTCAATAGCCGACTATATGTTTTTCGGCACTAAACTCGGCATCATGTCTTCAACCCTACAATACAATCTGACTCCTTCATTTAAGCTTTCTGATTACCTGATAAACACGATCGCCGTGATCGGAATAATCGTTATAGGCGGTTTTATCCATAAGAGATTTGAGAAGATAGCAAGGCTAATTATGGTCGTCGGACTGGCAACGGTACTGGTGTTAGGCTTTCTTCCGTGCCTTGGTATCCTCGGAACTTACTCGTGGTATCAGAATCTGACTAAGCCTTCTTCCGAGATGCCTTCCATACCCTTGAGCAAGTCAGGGAAAAACGTGATAGTACTGATGCTCGACCGTGCGATGGGAACGCAGGTCCCGTATATCTTTAACGAAAAGCCTGAACTCAAAGAAAAGTTTGAAGGTTTTACTTATTACCCCAATACGATCTCTTACGGGCCTCAAACCAATTTCGCGGCTCCCGCTTTATTTGGCGGCTACGATTATACTCCCGAGAGAATGAATGAGAGATCTTCCGAGAGTCTTGAAAGCAAGCACAACGAAGCGCTTAAAGTAATGCCTGTGCTCTTCGGCGACAACGGTTATAAAGTTACCATTTGTGACCCGTCCTATGCCGGGTATAAATGGATCCCGGATCTGTCGATCTATAAAGACTATCCGTCTTTTAACTGCTACATCACAAATGCGCGTTTCAACTACTTTGAAGAAAACGGCAACAACGATTCATCCGTAGACATGTCTTACCGCACAAACAAGGTAAGGAACCGCAATTTCTTCATGTTCGCTATGATGAAGACCAGTCCGGTGATACTCCAGGAGACTATCTACAACGGCGGTCTTTATAACGAGGCGATCAGCAATTCAGAAAGCTTGTACGTGCCTTCAGTAGTACAGAAGAAAGAAGGCGTCTCGATCAGCACAGGCTACGACAAAGCATTCCTCGAAGCCTATACCGTTCTTACCAAACTGCCCGAGATCACGAAGATCTCTGACAGTTCCGAGAACACATTCCTGATGATGGTCAACGAGACAACTCATTCTCCGTGCTATCTGCAGGAACCCGATTATACGCCGGCAGTCCGTGTTGACAATACTAAATACGACACAGATCTTGTATCCAAATACACCGTAAACGGCGTGACCATGGAGATGAAGAACGATCACCAGGTAGCTCACTATCACATCAACATGGCAGCATTTATAAAGCTCGGCGAATGGTTTGATTACCTGAGGGCAAACGGCGTCTATGACAACACAAGGATAATCCTCGTTTCGGATCACGGTAACGATCTTGAACAGTTTAAGATCTATTCCAACAAGACGGATCTCGAGAGCTTCATGCCGCTCCTGATGGTCAAGGATTTCGGGGCAAAAGGATTTACCGTCAATGAGGATTTCATGACCAATGGTGATACTCCGACTCTGGCGACATCAGGACTCATCAAGGATCCGGTAAATCCCTTTACGGGCCACGCGATCGATTCTCACGAGAAACAGGGACCTCAGACAGTTTTCTATTCAAGGATAATCGACGTCGAAGTAAACAACGGCAACAAGTTCCTGCCGGGTTTATGGTTTGTTATGGAAGGCAATCCTCACGATGCGAAAAACTGGAAATACCTGGGAGAACACTGAGCTGCCTGATATTCTCACTTAACGAAATCAGGGTGATCTCCCCTTGTATCGGCAATATGATATCCGATCCGTTCAACTCTTCTTCTCATGCACTGATTGCATTCTGCGGCCTCATCACCTGTGCAGATCTTCCCGTCGTAAAGAAGATACTTCTCACGGACATTAGTGGGAGACAGGTTGGGCATCATGACATTGGCGCCTGCAAGGATCCCCTTCTCCCTTCCGATCGCATCAGCGGTACCAAGAGCCGTCGTAGCGGGAAGCAGGACCTTGGGGAACAGTAATCTCAGAATCGCAAGCAGACGGAGCGTGATATCAACGCTTCCCTCAGGCTCATCCCTGAAAGGCGTATCTTTATGGGGAATAAACGGTCCAATGCCTATCATGTGCGGCTGAAGTTCCTGCATGAAAAGCAAGTCTTCATACATGTGATCGACCGTCTGGAAAGGTGTTCCGACCATAATTCCGCAGCCGACCTGAAAACCTATCTCTTTCAGGTTCCTCAGGCATTGCTTACGTTCCGCGCCTGACATCGATTCCGGATGAAGCTTGGAATAGTGTTCTTCATTTGCGGTCTCATGACGGAGAAGATATCTGTCCGCGCCTGCTTCATAATATTTCTTGTAGCTCTCATAAGACTTCTCGCCGATCGAAAGAGTGACTGCGCATGAAGGGTGCTTTTCCTTGATCTTTCTTACCAGATTGCAGATCTTCTCGTCCGTGAAAAACGGATCTTCACCGCCCTGCAAAACGAAGGTCTTAAATCCCAGCCTCTCACCCATATCGCAGCATGAGAGTATCTCATCTTCTGTAAGTCTGTATCTGTCCGCATTTGTATTGCCGCAGCGGATACCGCAGTAGTAGCAGTTGTTCTTACAGTAATTGGTAAACTCTATCAGACCGCGAAGATAAACTTCCTTGTGAAATACCTTCTCCGAGACTTCTCTTGCCGCTTCGAAAAGATATTCTCTGTTATCTTCACCGTCAGTTTGTAAAAGGTACGCAAACTGATCACGGGTAATGCTTTGCGTATCCTTAAGAGTGTCTACTATAGCCTTAAATCTTGTATCCATAGCGGTATTTATTCTACCTGATGCCTAACGTTTTTATACTCGTCGCCGTCTTTGTAATACGGGCAATCTTTGCTTCTGATCTGAGACAGCCTCAAGAGCTCGTCTTCATCAAGATCGAGATCGCAGATGACCTCACCTGTTATCTCATCTTCATATGAATACACGCAAGTCTCGCAATTACTCATCTGTCTCTTCTCCTTGTATCTCTTCCAAGAGCTCTTTGTTTCTTTCCAGGAGATTATATATCCCGTCTTCGGAAAGAACACCCCTTTTCAGATCTTTGGGAAGCAATCCATTCTCATCAAGCTTAAAATCCTTCTTCCAGCGCGGGCCGGTATAGTACTTTTCGAGCTTTCCGATCTCGCTCTGAAACGCAAGAAACTCTTCAGGGCATTTTTCTGCCCTGTTTATTATATCCAATGCCTTATCGAAAATCTCTTCCATTTGAGCTATCCGCTTCTCAGGATCAACTCTTTTTCTGTTACCGTTCGTCATATAACCTTCTTAAATCCGATCGTGACCGTGAGCATTCCATCGTTGATTTCTGCCGAAATATGGCCACCTATCTTGCTTACAAGCTCTTTTGCAATAGAAAGACCGAGACCGGTGGAATTGCTGCCGTCAGTAACCGTATAGTATTTGTCGAACAATCTGGATACCTGAACAGGAGTAAGATCCGGCGCATCATTAGTGACAGTGACAACACCTTCAGACGTAAGCTTTACTGATAATGAGGTAGCATATTTCGCGGCATTGCTGAAAACATTGTCAAAGATGCGCATAAGCGTCTTCCTGCTGCAGTTGACAATGACTTTTTCAGACGGAAATGAGGTCTCAGGATCGATACCCTTCGAACTGAATTCTTTATAGAACGAGACAAGACTGTTCTCGATTATGGCCTGAAGGTCAACGTCTTCTGTCGATAATTGCGAATCGTATTGAACATCTGCAGAAACGGAATACTTAAAAAGCTCTCCCGTCAGGTCCTTCAATTCCGAAGTCCTGTCCTTGATACGTTCGAGATACTCTTTTCTCTTTGTATCGTCAGTCTCGTTTTCGAGCAGATCAACATATGAATTGATGGCTGTAAGAGGCGTTCTCAGGTCATGTGAAATGGCAGTGACGTTTTCTTTCATACGTTTGTCGCCGTCTCTTAAGAAAACGCGTTCCTTATGGAGCTCTTGCAGTTCGTTATTCAGATCATTGGCTAGTTTTCTGGCATTCCTATCGCCTGTCGAAAGCTGGAACGAAGATGAATTAGTCCCGTCAAGATGGTCCTTGACCTGTTTGTCTATTTCGGTAAAAGCGCGTTTCAGCAGCGCCGTCTTAATTCCAAGGACAATAACGGCAACTGCTAAAACTATGCTGATTAAGATAAATATCCACATGCACCGATTATATAATATCGCGGCGCTTTACTACAAATAATCCTCCGGCGGCAAGTACACAAAGATATACTGAAGACACTATGATATACCTCAAAAGGACGCCGTCTCTGTATAACGGATACAGATCAAACATGACCATTTCTAAAGGCATATTGGTTATGCTCATTCTCCAGAAAGCACGGGCAACCGCCACTTTCGCATCGCCGGGATACTCAGGATCCGGCTCCGCGGTAGTAAAATCTTTGTAAATGGTACCGTCAGCCTTATAGATCACGTTCAAATTGAAATCTTTGGCAGGAATATACCATTCGACCTCGCTTCCGTTCTCCTTGCATTCTCTGAAGAAATGCGAGAATGCTTTGTTGTCATGTTTGTTTTTTGAATAAAATGCCCCCGAAAGATTCACGGCACTTACCAAAAAGCAATATAAGACCGCTATGCCGATAAAGACCAGCAGGGCTTTCATAGGACGCTGAATAATGAAGATCAAAAGGATCATTAAAGAGCTTATGACGACCCATACCAAGTATTCGGCAAATAAACATAACAGGAGTGCCGGTGCATATAAGAACAGGTATATATCATTAGCCCTGACATATATAACAACAGTCAGGAAGCTTATCAGAGAAAAAGCAAGGAGTATCACCATATTGACCAGCAATGAGGACAAATAGATCTTACTCTTGGCAGATCCGGTCGATATCATGTTGCGGATGGCGCCTTTGGAGAACAATTCTCCGAAAAAGACAACAGCATAAAGTACATGCAATAACAAAACACTGATGCTCAGAATAATGATCACATTGCCAGCTGCATGTGCATTTTCAAGCGAGTCCGCGTATTTAATGTCATGACCGGGAACATTACGGCAATCGGAACTGCCCATAACCAAATGCTTGGATACATTGAGGACGTCCTCTTCCTCATATTTAACGATGACATTTTTATCGTACCGCGATTCGACATGGTTTTTGAAACTGCCGGCAAACAAGCCGAACAAAGCGATCATGCTTAAGATACAAAGACCAGCGGCTATGTAAAAGAATATGTCGTGTGTTACTCTGTAGAGCATTGATTTGATCAGTTTGAGCATAAGTTTATCCCCTTAGTTTAAATTGCGTTTTCTGATAACATAACTGCCGCCTGTCATTAGCAGGATGAGATACCCGCATGAGACCAGAGCATATCTTGTGATCAGGCCGTCACGGTACATCGGATAGATTAAATACATCATTAGTTCAAACGGGTAATAGCTCAGATTTGCTCTGTACAGCGTCCTTGATATTATGCTGACCGTTTTGCCCGGATAGTTCTCATTAGGCGTATTTGAAGTAAATTCGATCGTACGGTTATCTTCCGGGACATAGACTCTTCCAATGTTAAAATCGTCTACAGGTAAATACCACTCCTTATTTCCTATTTCCTCATACCCGCCGGTAATGAAAGTCATTACCTTTTCTTCATCGGTCTTATACTGCTTCATGTATGCCGGTCCCATAATTTCCATCGCAAAGCTCATTACGGACACTAATGACAAAAGAAAACAGAAGATAAATGTCAAAAGCGGATTCTGAACTATGAACAGGACAAATATCATTAAAGATGACAGCACGATCACGACAAGCAGCCCTACAAGCACGGCCGGAACAAACGCCTTGGCATATATGATCGGATAGAACCCCGAAGCAATGATGCATATGGCTAGAGCAGCAAACACCAAAGCGGTCATCAGGATACAGACTATGGTATTGATGATCAATGAAGAAAGATATATGCATTCCTTTCTTGTCTTGATGACTATCATGTTGCGTACAGCACCGTCAGAGAAAGATTCACCGAAAAACGTCACGATGAATATCATGTCGGCCACAAAAATAATGATCAAGGCCATTGCAAGCTTATAGCTTACGGTAGCGACATTAAGTCCGGACGTCTGATAGAGGTAAGTCTTGCCGGGAACAAATGGAAAAGTCCCGTTATAAACACTCTGCGTCAGCTTATTCGCAAGGAGAGGATCTTCTTTTTCGTACTCAGCATAGACCTTCAGTTCTTCCTCCTCATCATCGTCATGAAGTGAATAAGTATAATGATTTCTGAAATTCTTGGAAGAAGCAGTATTATCTCCGCCGGAATAGAACAAGCCGATCTCACCGATGATCAGGAACAAAACGATGAGATAGAACAACTTGCTGTGTATCAGGCGGTATGTCATTGACCTTAGTATGCGTGACATATCATCCCTCCAGAAGATTAATGAAATAACCTTCAAGGCTCGTATCGGCAAACCCGAATTCAAGCAGCTCGCAGCCTGCCTCTTTGGTCAATTCATTCATGACGGTCAATGTAATATCGCCCTTGATCACGAGTTCATTTTCGCCCTTGATCTCGTATGAGAACCCTTTATCATCAAGGACCTTGCATAGTGCGGACGCATCTGACACACGTGCATTTACGGTCTTTCCGTTCTTTGTGTCATGGAGTTCTTCAGCTCTTATCTGCTTAATGATCTTTCCCTGATCTATGAATGCGAAATCAGTTGCGACCTTTGCAAGTTCATCGAGCAGGTGGCTCGAAATGATGAACGTCATACCGCGTTCCTTGTTGAGCTTCATGATCATTTCGCGTATTACGACGATCCCCTGGGGATCAAGTCCGTTAATGGGTTCGTCAAGTATTACGAGATCCGGGAAACCGCAGAGCGCGATAGCAAGTCCGAGGCGCTGTCTCATACCGAATGAATAAGATGCAACGGGCTTCTTCCCTGCTATGTCTAATCCTACCATGTTGATTATCTCCGGGATCGTCTCATAAGAAGTGAGTCCCAGATTCAAATACTGTATCTTGAGATTCTCATATGCGTTGAGCGTCCTGTAATAAGCGGGAGTATCGATAAGGGCTCCGATGTTAGGGCACTCTATCCTGAACGTACCCTTATTCTGTACCTGAAGACCCGAGATTATCCTCATCAAAGTCGTCTTACCTGCACCGTTCTTTCCGATAAGGCCGAAGATGGAACCCTTTGGCACCTTGATCGAAACGTCCTTTAACGCTTCGTGCTTTTTATATCTTTTTGTGAGAGTGTCAGTCGTGAGAATGTAGTCCATGGTTAATACCTCCATGACTAGAGGATAAACCAATGCCATTCTCAAAAACAGTTAAGAAACAGTTAACCTGAATCCTATACCCCATACGGCTTCTATTTCGCCCTTGAAGCTCGCCTGTTTGAGCTTTCTTCTAAGGTTGCTCATGTGTACCTTAAGCGAGTCTTCAACGAGGTCCGGCGTGAATTTTGCGGCAGCTTCAAGGAGCTCGGATTTGGATATGACCCTGTCACTGTTGACGAGCAGTATCTTGATTATCGCGTACTCGGTCGGCGTAAGTTTTACGTTCTTTCCGTCAATAGTTACGCCGTGAACAGACTCATCCATCGTAAGGTTTGCAAATGTAAATGACTGCGTTTTCTTTTTGAATTTCAGAGCGACTTCTATCCTTGCCAGAAGCTCTTTGTTATCGAAAGGTTTTGTGATGTAATCAACACATCCCAAAGACAGAAGATCGACCTTGTCGTCAATCGTGCTTCGCGCGCTCACGGCGATGACAGGCGTTCCGTCTGGAACAGATTTGAGAAGTTCTTCACCGGTCGTGTCAGGAAGCATCAGATCCATCAAGATGAGATCGGGTATCGTTTTTATCTTCGGGAGCGCTTCCTTACCGTTAAATGCACGTTCGACTTCATATCCGTTCTTTGTTAAAAGACCGAAAACTATCTTATTTATGTCTTTGTCATCTTCTATTATGAGAATGCGCGTCATGGTCCACCTTTAATGCTTTTCGAGCATGCCTTTGAATAAAACATTACAACAACACACGGGATTTGCCAACAGGTAAAGACACATGTTACCGCAAAGTTTGAACGACTTTTTGTCGTATATACTTGACATTTTGTAAACCAGGTGCTATCCTTGCCTTACGAATAAGGGAGGATAACACCATGAAAAACAAGACAACGATCATAACGATCATAATTTCAGTATTGACCATCGCCTGCATTACGCTTTTCACATCAGCAAAGCAGAACGAACAGAATTTACAGTTCTCGACGCCCGTGACTGTAGAAGACAACCGTATCACATCCGAAGCACCTGCTCCGATCTATTTTGAGCCCGTCGGCGAAAAGTGCAGCTTCACGATCGACATTTCCGGTATGGACCAGTTCATCTCGAACATAAAGATAGTGACGGCATCTCCTGACAACGAGCCCGTTTACAAGACTTCCGCGACCAACACTACGATCAGCACGGGTGAGATCTACGTGAACAACAAGAGCATTTACTTAGTGATCGATCCTGAGATCAAAGAAAAGACACTGGCGGATGAGGAATACCTGATAAGTTACTCGATAATCCTTAAGACCGTAAGCACTTCCAAAGGTCCCGCTATAATGACGATCGTCACAGCATTGTTTATCATCATCTTTGAAGTTTTCGTCATATTCATGGTCAACAAGAATGCAAACAAGGACTATGACGAAAGGCAGCTCAAAGCTCGCGGTTCTGCTGCCATGAACGCGCTTATCGTAACGATCATCGTCGCTTGCGGCATCGGATTGATCGCACGCACGACGGACAACTTCCCTCTGTCCGTATATGAAGTAGGCATGATCGTCAGCCTGACCGGCGTTCTGACCTTCCTGATTAATGCCGACATCAATGACGCATTCATCGGAATGAGAGGCAAAAGAGCTCCTCTGGCGATCGTTTACACTATAGTTGGTGTAATGGAGTTACTTATGTCAGGTTTTTACGGTCTGATATTCAATGTCGGCGTCGGCCATGAATTAAGCGTAGTCACATTCATCTCGGGTCTGTACTTCACGCTGTTGGGAATCGAGATGATCATTCACGGCATCATCGAGAAAAAGGAGGCAAAGGAAGATGAAGAATCTTAAACTCAAGTCAGCCCGAGCCGCACTCGATCTTTCCCAGCAGGACCTGGCTGACAAAGTCGGCGTCTCAAGACAGACGATCAACGCCATCGAAAAAGGCGATTACAACCCGACTATCAACCTTTGCATAGCAATATGCAAAGTGCTTGGCAAAACGCTCGACGAATTGTTCTGGGATCAGGAATAAGTAAAACGGGACCGCAACAAGCGGTCCCGTTCTTCATCTTATTTTGTTTTTTCCTTACCAAGCTTTTTTCCGAACTTAACTTCGAAAACTCCGTCTTTCAGTGTGGTTCTGAGCTTAAGCTTATGCTGCTCCAGGATCCTTCCTGCGATCGCTATACCGGTGCCCGGAGTGAACTTGTCCTTATCGGTCTTGTTCTTTATCGTGACCGCCTTGCACGTGATGTCGACTTCGATCTTAGAATCAGCGCTCTTATATTTCATGGCATTGTCCAACAGACAATAGATCGCCGTCTTGAAGTAATCCTTATCCATCCGGATCTTCATGTCGCCCTTAGCATATATTTCCACGCCGAGTTTAACTGCAACCTCGTCTAAGCAGGTACGGACAGATTCTTTAGTAAGCTTACGGTCAGACTTTTCAGCAGTCTTTAAGATCGCTTCAATGTCCTTGTTCATCTCATTTGTCTTCGCAAGGATCTGATCCGCATAACGGTCTTTTTCGGTATCGCTCGTGACGTCCTTTAAGTTCTCCGCATAACCGCCAAGGATCTGCAGAGGCGTCTTCATGTTATGCGCAAGAGAATCGATGAGATTGTTCTTAAAAGCATTGTTCTCATATGCCTTCTTATACTGCCAGTATGGCTTGATCGAAGCGAGGAGCGCAATTACGACTGCAGCTATCGCAAAAATGACCGCAGATAAGATCGTAAACGGCCTGAAGTAAGCATCAGCCGGAGCAGTCTCAATGACGTATTCGAGCATATAGAGTTTTCCGTTGATCTCGTAGAATTCGACATAACCGTTATAGTTATCCAAATCCGATGAATACGCTCTGTATTTATATTCTCCGCCAGCGTTCTTATCCTCGGCAAATTCTTTAAAAACCGCTTCAAAACTCTCGTCTCTGAAATCTTCTCCTCTGAGTTCATATGCCTTTTGGAACTCATTCATGCTGTTTGAATGAAACAGTCCGCTGAACTTGTTTAAATATTCATCAGGGCGTTCATGTCGGGGGAAGAATCTCAGTGGTTTAACGATATATTCATTATCTGCGGTGATATAGCGGTCGGCTTTCGAAGGATCTGTATAATCCCATTTCTTAACGTAAAATGGTTCTTTGCCGATTTCATAAGTTATACCAAATGAATCAATGCCTTTTCCAAGGTGAAGAGTGTCTCCATCAAAATAGTAGCTTTGTACCTCAGGTCTGCAAAACTGGAGGCACCCGCTGTAATCAAGAGCAAAAGTGAACAGCAAGCTTGTCATATAACTGTCCGACTGTGCAGTAAGGTCCCAGCTGTTTGTTTTCCTTGTGTCAGTTTTGCCGTCTAAATCCCACGCTTCATCGCATTTCTTGTATTCGATCGTCCACTCATTACCGTTGACGGTTTCAGTTTTTTTGCCTTTAGCAAGAAGTTCCTTGTCATTGGTAATGAAATACCAGTGACGTATGCTTTCTTCTACCGGAATGCTTGTATAATCCATCTCGCTAATTGTTTTAAAACTGCCGTCTTCTTGTACCTCTGCAAACCTGAAATAATCTGACGCAAAGATGGTCGTGATAATATCGACAAAAGTACCACTGATTCTGCCTTCAGCATAGTTTCTGACAATACTTTCATATCTTTCACGCCGTGTATTCAGTCCGGAATAGAGAGCACTGTCATAATTCCGCGCCAAAGCGGTTTGCATTATGATGAACAAGACAACTGCGGCGAGCAAGCTTGCGATCAATTTCGGAAACAGGAAACTGAAATAACCTTTTCTTTTCATATGTAACTCCTCCCCTAGTCGAACCTGTATCCGACTCCGATCAAGGTCTTGATACGGGCTCCTTCTTTTTGAAGTTTGTGGCGGAGGTTCTTTACGCGGTTGTCAATAACGCGCTCGGTGATGTACATGTCGTCACCCCATGCTACGGCCAGCAAAAGCTTTCTGGTGATCGCAGCTCCCGGATGCTCCATCATGTACTTCAGGATCTGATACTCTTTTGGCGGTAGATCAACGACTTTCCCTGAAACCTGAACTTCAAGCTTCACGGGATCAAGCGTGATCTGTCCGCTTTCGATTATCTTCCTGACCGGCACATCTGATTTCGCGCGTTCGAGTATCGCGATAAGCTTGCTGTACAAGATCTTTATGGAAAAGGGCTTAACGATGTAATCGTCGGCTCCAAGTTCGTAGCCGTAGAGAACGTCTTCTTCCCTGACTTTTCCCGTCAGAAAAACGATCGGAACGTCAGACTTTTTCCTGATGATCTTGCAGAGTTCAAATCCGTCGAGGCCCGGCATCATGATATCAAGCACTATAAGATCGTAGGAACCGTTGAGGAACTTGGTAAGGCCTATGTTCCCGTCCTCAGCGAAATCCAACGCGATCTTGTCGCGCCTTCCGAAATAGTCGCCTATGACCTCTCTGATCTGGCTGTCATCTTCAACAAGCAGAACGCTGTACATTTTTCCTCCCCCAAGAGAATGTTACACGTACAGTGTATCGTTGATGTATCGATTTCACAAATTGCGAAGGACGCTTAATCTGCTTCCTTTTCCTTCTCAAAAGCAACAAGCCCGATCTTTGTCGGGTGATCCAGAAGGACGACATCCTTTCCTTTTGTCTTGCGGAACAGCAGCATGCAAGAGATAAGAATGTCACCCGCACCGCCGATCGTCTGAAAGACCGCTACCACCAATAACGGAAGGAAATTTGTAAAGATCGAGACAATACCCAGACCCACTCCGAGGATCGTCATAGGCATCATGGAACCGATAATATAGACGGACTTTGAGAGCGGCGAAGCACAAGTACAATAAGGTGTGAGGGTCTCTTTCTGGAAACCGAATTCAATGTCTTTGGCTCCGTTCTCTGCTCCGATCGACCAAAAGCATCCGTGGATCTTCTCATGAACTACGGTAAGGATGATCATTGCAACAATGATCCCGATAATCATCAGAAAATACAAAGGGGGATTCTCGTCCAATACCGCGGGTTTTTCCGGTATGCCGTTGCGAAGAATATATCCGCCGACTATCGCTGCGACAAAAGGCAGCGTTAAAAGTAATCCTACCAGATTTGCAGTAATAACGGATATTACGATATCCTGGTGCTTGTAGCCTTTTTCAATAAGTTTCTTTTCTTTTTCATCAAACGCCGCCTGGCGCTTTAACTCAGCTTCGGTAAGCACATGACCGTCGCTGTTAGTGATTTTTTCCTTCTTTTTCTCTTCGCCCATAACCAACCTCTTTTGTGGCGCAACAAATACGCCAAAATACTAACCTGTGAGATTATACCATTATCAGATGAATTCAGGCTTCTTCAATAAATGTCAGAAACCTGTCGAGGGTCTTGTTCTCTTCCCTGCTCAGGAAAAAGCATCCCGCGGTGTACCAAGAATGCGTGTTCTTCTTATCTTCGACTTCGTAGATCTCGCACTTATTGCCTACTACCGCAGCTTTCTCGGCGAAGTCTTCGGCGCAACCGAACCCTACGATGCCGTCGTGTCTGCTGTGGATCAAAAGCATCGGGATGCGGCTTTCGGACATCAGCGACCACGGCTCGCCTCCGAGCCAGTCATAACCCTTTGGAAACAGCATTCCCGCCAGCGTTCTTAAAGTCCAGGTTGAGTCTTTTCTGAAGGAATAAGGTCCTCCGAATCCGACATAACCAATAACGCCCGAAACGTCAACCTTGTACTGCGCCTGCACCATATTGCTGTAGCACATGATGGACGACAGGTGCGCGCCTGCTGACGGGCCTGAAACAATGACCTTTGAAGTGTCTATGCCCTTTTCGCGCAGGAATTTCATCGCAGTGTTAAAACCTTTGCAGACGTCTTCAATCTGCGCGGGATACTTGTATTTCGTGGATAGACGGTAACCTAACGAAACAAAGCGGTAGCCTGCCTTTGCCATGCACTGTCCTACGTAGTCGAACTGTTTCGGATTGCCTGCGTTCCAGCCACCGCCGTGTACCCAGACTACGACCTTGTCGCTTACGGGTCTTTCAGGCTCGAAATACAGGAAATACTGTTCTTTGTCGCTGCCAAAATCAACCCTTTCGGCAATGATATCCTTATGCGTTGTAAACAACAGTCTGTAGAACAGAGGATAATAGCTTAAGTTTTCTCTCAAATAATCGATCATTGTCAGTTTCTTTCAAGTATGTACAAATAGAATCTTTTCCAATTAGGATTGTACAATAAAAACTGCTCAATTTACGGATTAATTGAAGAAAGAACTGTGAGCCGCGGATATTAAATGATCATTCGACCTGGTATTTTGTGATCAGCTTCTTGATCTCCTGAAGCTCTTTGTTGTCGTAGCAGTAACCGTCGTAGATCACATGCTCTTTGCCGTCTTTATCGTAGAAAACGAATTTATACGTGGTACCGTCACAAACATCCTCTGAATAGTTAGCGAACTTGTTTTTCGCTACGGCCTCCTGACAGAATTCATATATTCTTCGATATTCTTCATCGGTCACCTTAATACCAACTTCTTCGATCGGATTCGGATTGTATGCAAGTCCCGTATAAGTCAGCCTCCATCTTGTGACTGCCTTATCATACATTTCCTTGGTCATGGCTTCCTGAGGATAACCCGTTATAACGAGCATGTCGCCTTCGAGCTGCTGAAGCTGCTTAATATCAGTTTTATCAGTCTTGCCGCAGCCGGCCATACATAATGCAAGAACCGCGATCATCAATACACTTAATATCTTTAATGTAGTTTTCATTTTATTCCCTCCAAATCAGTTTCTGCCATATATACAGAGACTTAAAAAGAAATGTTGCAGTCAGTTGGAATTATATCAATGAATATGTAAAATAGTCTTTGTTGATCCATATGGAAGGATCGTTTAAGGGAAAGGGATAAATAGTATGAGGAAGTTATCAGTTCTGATCATTGCTGTCTGCATGATCTTATCCGGTTGCAGTTTCATTTCACGCATAAAGAAAGTCGATCCTGATTCCTACGACAACGTCATCGACATCTGGCAGAAGTCATCCGTGACTGAGCGCGAAGCCACAGACCAGGCCTTAAAGAAACTGTTCGCGGCAGCAGAGAGCGGAGACAAGGAGCTTTTCGCAAAAAACTTCATTGAAAAGATCCGCAACAGTTCAGGCTTTGACAGCGCCTTAAAGGAGTTTTTCTCCTCCTACCCGAAAGGGATCTCTAATTGCGAATTAAAACGCAAAGGCGGCGGCGCAGGCGGCAGTTATAACAAAGGCGGCAGAAGAATGGGTGTTTCCGCTGTCTATCAATGCAATATGGACGGAAAGCCTTATTGGATAACCCTCGTTTTGTGCTACATAGATACAAATCATCCTGAAGAAGTCGGCATCACCCACTTCTCGATAATGAATCTTGAGGGCCGCGCAAAATTCATCGTTGACAGGAACAATCGTCAGACATTAGACGATAAATATGATTTTGAAGCAGATGTGCCCCTCGTAAACTACATCATGAGCGATAAGGAAATAACCGCAAAACTGATCAACGATACTCCAATCTTATGGACGCCCTCGGATGCGCCTAAACTCTCTGAAGAGGAGTTCAGAGCTCTGCTTGCCGAGAACGGCGATAATGATATTTCAAGGCTGTTCGACAAGATTGGCAAGCCCGGTTTTAGCATCCACTATTTCAATCACACGTCATACACCAGTTATTATGAACTTGCTCCCAAGAACGGCGAGGCGCGTTATGCTTACATAATTACCCGGACAGAGTACGGGCAAATCTTTGACGCATACGTCTGCACCCCTGACAGCTGCGACTTCGACAATCCGCTGTATCAGATGAAGCGATGAGCACCCGGTTGAAAAACTTCTTTAAAACCTCCGTAAACTTTAGCGTAAACAAATATGCCTGAATTGTTTGCGTGTCACTAAGAGTGTCACGATATTTCCGTTTTTCGTGACACTTTTACGCAAATCAGTGCCGATTTGCATTTTGGTGTCACGTTTTCAGCTGATTTCGTGACACTTATTTGCACACCCACCCGATCTGCAAAATCAAATACGGGTAGGGCCCTCGCGATACCTGCCGAAAAACACTCCGTCGTCAACATACTTGTCAGCATCAGACACCCACATCGGGAACTTGCCTGTGTTAACAGCAACCTGGCCGTTCAACATGCCCGTATGGAAAGACAGATGGCGGTACTGTCTCAGGACAAGTTCCATCCTCGTGAACCGGCAGTTCTCGGGGCACTCATAGAGCATTGAATCGTCCAGCGTATCGAGGTAATCGAGCGTCTTCTTTTCGACAGCGTCAAGATACTCGAGCAGCTGTTCATCAGAAAGCACGACTGATGTAGGATTATCAGGATTGTCCATACCCTCCTCGTGGAATGAAGGTTCCTCATAAACATTGGGATTGATGAACCATTTGTCCGCTGAATGCAGCGCGTGATATACCCATCTCCAGCATGGTGCGCCACAGCAGAGAGCGTCTCGGTCATATGCCTTTATCGACGTCCTTATATTGAGAAAATTCGGGACGACAGTTCGCTTGATTATCATTACAAGATCATTCATAAAGAACCTCCTTTAAGAACCCGTGAAGTCATATTTTCTTACGCCCAACATCCAGAATCTGTAGCTTAGGTATACAAACAGTATGCCATACAAAGGCGAGATCCATGACAGAAGCGGAACGTTGTCAGGCGTCAGGATCACAAGGCTCGGATAGTAAGCGATGAACGCGATCGGGATGACGAAAGTAAAGATCACCTTGAATATTCCCTGGAAAATGGAAGACGGGTATTTTGCGAAATCCTTGAAACGGAACATGATGACCATTACATAGCCGGAACCCTTTATCCAGAAGCACGTCGCGGCCGCGAAGTTCATGAGTGCGATCATGAAGAGTGATGCGGTCAGAAGGAACACCAGAAGCTTAAGGATGACCAAAAACGTCACCGGTATCCCGATCTTTATCCAGGCATAGACAATCGTACCGATGCCGAAAGCGAGCTGACCCAGGCCCTTCACGTCAAACACTTCAGAAATGAAGTAGAAGAACACGTTTACCGGTCTGAAGCAGTACTTGATGAAGTCGCCGCTCTGGACCATGAACCTGAGGTTCCAGTTGTTGTCAAAGAAGCACTGCACCGGAGTCAGCGCGACGAGCGAGAAACCGTACAGGAACAGCATGTGATAGTAGTCCCATCCGTTGATCGTGGGAAAGTTATGGAACAGGATCATGAAAGTTATGAAGCCGGACAGGTTGGTCATTATCATTCCGAACGTCGAGATGATAAAGTCCGCTCTGTAGCTCATCTTGCTCTTGAGGTCCTGAATTAGTATTTTTCTGTAGATACGCGCATAGAATCCTAATCCTCTTTTATGCATATCAGCCTCCGTTCACGGTGACTTTCTTCACCGCATGATTCCAGAAAAGATTGCCCGCCAAAGTTAGAATTACGAGCCAGATCAGCTGCAGTCCGAAAAGTTCCAACAGTCCCTGCCAGTTATCGGATCCGCTCTTGCCCAAAAGCATCGACAACGGAATGTCGTACACTGCGCGGAACGGCAGATACTGTACGATCACTCTTGCCTTCTCCGGGAAGAACGCCAGCGGGATCGTAGCACCGGACAACAGCAGAACGATTGTCTCTTTTACGATGTTGACGCCCCAGGTTGATTCCGTATAAAAGCAGATGGGTGCGACGAGCATCTCCATGTTGTAATTGATCATGAGCGCGAGAAAGGTAGCAATCAGGAACCACAGTATGTTGAGGCCCATGCTGATCGCTCCTTTCGTGACGATCATTACGACGATGAACGTAGGGATAAAAGTCAGCACGAACTGAACGATGTGATTGCCCGTATAACTCCAGAATGTGTACTTCCTGAAGCGCATGGGCTTCAAGAGATCAAGCACTATCTTTCCCTGCTGGATCGATCTGCTCATATCCCACACAACGAACATCTCAAGGAAGTTGAAGAGCGCCGTTGCAAGGATCAGGTAGATCATCGTGTCACTAAACGTCATGCCGTTTACGACGGCCGTTCCCGACGAATCGTAGATTGCTTTCCACAGGTAGTACACAAGGACCAGATATATGAGGTTCGCAAAAAGCGTAACAAAGATCCCGAGCCTGAAATGCAGTGATTCCATTATCCCGGCTCTTGTTATCGCAAACAGCCTTTTAGGATTCATTTCGCGCCCCCTTCATATATCTTCTTGATGACTTCTTCAGTTGAGATCTCATCGATCTTAACGTCCTTTATCTTCATCTGTTTCTGTTTTTCCATGATGACGTCCATGACGTCGGTGGTCTTCTCATCGATCAGGTACTCTTCCCATTCATCGTCAGCACGCTTTAGCTTTAACGTACGGTAAGATCCGAAATAAGTCTTCAGGTGATCGATGTCGTTGTCGTAGATCTTCGTGCCCTTGTCGATGATAACGATCCTCTTGCAGAGCGCGTCAACGTCACCCATGTCGTGAGTGGTAAGGATTACGGTTGTATTCTTCTCCTTATTAAGGCCGAGGATAAGTTCTCTGATCTTTGCCTTCATCGACACGTCAAGACCGATCGTAGGCTCGTCTAAGAACACGATCGCAGGGTTGTGCAGGAACGCCGCAAGGATATCGCTCAAAGTCCTCTGGCCCAAAGACATCTCTCTTACGGGCTTATGCAGGATCGGCTCGATGTCGACCAATGAACGGTAGAGTTCGATCATGCCTTCATAGTCTTCCTTAGTGACCATGTAAAGGTCTCTTAAAAGCTTGAATGATTCGATCAAAGGAAGTGACCACCAAAGCTGGCTCCTCTGCCCGAAAACGACTCCGATGTTCTCGCAGTTCTCGGTCCTGTTCTTGTAAGGCACCTTTCCGTTTACGAGAAGCTCGCCACTCGTGGGCTCCAATACTCCGGTCATCATCTTGATGGTGGTTGACTTGCCTGCGCCGTTCGGTCCGAGATAACCGATTATCTCGCCCTTGTTGACAGTCAGGGTAACGTCCTTTACTGCGGATACGGTCTTATAATCTCTCGAAAACAAGTCCTTGATGCTGCCCTTCAAACCCTCATGGCGGTTTAGCACCTTGAAGTCTTTACAGACATTCTTCATTACTACTGCTTCATTGCCTGAATACTCGCTCATTTCTTTTTCCCTCTTTCTTTTCTGTTCAATTGCAAGTATATTGTATTTAGTTGCCTGAAAACAGTTGATAATTGCTTGATTTCTATAACTATTTTCCAGCCGTTTGGAATATTGTTATAGTTTTCAGAGAAAGGTGTAACATTGTTATGAAAAGAGAAGCCTTAGGTCTGATCATTAAACGTGATGACGGCTCTGAAATAGTAAACTACGATGATCCCAACTTTCCGTCATACATTTACGACGGCTGGATAGCGCCCAAAGTCACTTGGGAAGGCGTTCCGCATTTCCACGAAGATATAGAGATCATGACGATCAAGGAGGGCACCCTGTCCTATGTTGTCAACGGCAAATCCGTGCTGCTCAGAGAAGGCGATACGATAGTCGTCAACTCCAATCAGATCCATTACAGCCAGTGCGTCAATAACGAGGTGGCCAAATATGTAATCTGTATCATTCACCCGAGTATACTTTCCAACTCGATCACGGTTGAGATGCAGGCCATCAGACCCATTACGGATAACCCTGACCTTCCCTATCTCAGATTCAGGTATATTAATGAACACACCAAAAACTTAAGAGATCTCATCCTCGGCATGCCGGACATCAGACATGATGCATTCGCGGTCACCAAGCAGTTCTATCAGATCTGGGACATCATAAGAAAACAGGCTGAATCATACGGCATGACAGAAGAGACCGTCTCGGATCCGAGAATGCAGTCTTTTAAAGCCATGATGCACTTCATCGCAAACAATTATCAGAAACAGATAACATTGAATGATATCGCTTCAAGCGGCAATATCAGCAAGTCATTATGCAATACGCTCTTTCACCAGTATGTAGGCGAGTCGCCGATCAATTATCTGATGCATCTTCGCAGCCGCAAAGTGGCAGAAATCCTCAGAGCCGGCAAGATGCCCATGACAGAGATAGCGGCACAGACAGGATTCCGCGGAGTCAGTTACATGTCGGAGACATTCAGGAAGTTTTTTGAAAGTTCGCCCAGGGATTACAGGAAGCAGTGGGAGATAGTTTAACAATTCTTAACAATTTATGTTAACTATGCTCATTTTGGAAACAAAAAGAACAAGAATTTTACCGTTCAGGCATATATAATAGTCCTATCATTCGTAATTATCAGCCAAGGGTGGTGTCAAATGGGCAAAAAGGCCGACAGAAGCGCTAAAACGCTCAAAATGCTTTCTCTGAAAAAGGAAGCTCCGAGGAGTGCATTCATCCTCCTTGTTTTGCTTTTTATCATCACTGTTTTCATTACATCTAAGATATCCAGAACGAGCGGAGAGATCATCTTGTTCGGTACGCCGTTTGAATACAGTTCATTCGTCGGCGTTTTCTCGCTTCTTGGCAACACATGTCTGGTATGCCTCGGCCTCTTATTCCGCAAGACGGGATATTTCACCGCCCTGTTCCTCCTTCTCAACCAATTCCCGATAATGTATTTCAATATTATCGTACATGGAAACTACAGGAAC
Source organism: uncultured Clostridia bacterium (assembly GCA_947304405.1). GTDB lineage: Bacteria > Bacillota > Clostridia > Saccharofermentanales > Saccharofermentanaceae > Saccharofermentans. Next base: position 5,712 of record CAMZBB010000029.1, on the reverse strand, counting down.
ATTCCGGGTCTGTTCAATAATGCTTTCACCATAATCGCGATAACCATCATCTTCGTGTTTAACCGCAGGATACTTGCATACCAGAACAGTATCCGCGAGCAGGCCGTGAAAGACTACCTTACAGGACTTCCCAACCGTTTTGCATGCGGCGAGCTCATGGAAGACTACATTAAGCGAGTTGAAAGATTCGCACTGGTCTCCGTGGATCTCAACGACTTCAAGAGTATTAACGATACAATGGGTCACGATACCGGAGATGCAGTTCTGAAAGTGATTGCCGACAGGTGGAAAGAACTCGCGGAGTCCGGCGTTACAGGCACCAATGATTTCGTAGCCAGGACCACCGGCGATGAGTTCATGATAATAATCAGCGGATATGATTCCTCAGAGAGCGTCGAGAAGACCATATCGTTCTACAGATCCGAACTTGAGAAAAAGATCACCATCGATGACTGCGACTACTTTTTGAGCGCGTGCTTCGGTTATGTTCTGTGTCCTGAAGACAGCGATATTATTGACAATCTTTATCTTTTCGCTGATGCCACTTTGCACGAGATCAAGAAAAAAGGCAGCGGCAGCAGGGTCATGCGTTTCACCCATGAAGTCTTCAACAATGAGAAAACGCTTGAGATCGAACGTAAGATCCGCACTGCCCTGAATGAGAATAAGATCTTCTACAATCTCCAGCCGCAGTACGATATGCAGCACAGATTAAGAGGATTTGAAGCTCTTGCCAGAATGAAAGACGATGACGGCTCCTTGATCAGTCCGACGGAATTTATCCCGGTTGCCGAGAAGACCGGTCTCGTTGACCGTATCGATATGCGTGTTTTCGAGCTTGCCGTCCAATTCATGGCCGATGTTGTTAAAGACACAGGATCAGACATCACTCTGAGCGTCAACGTTTCAGTAAGACATCTCATGAAGAACAATTTCATCGATGATGTTAAGCGTATTCTTCACACCCATCATGTATCACCGAAACAGATCGAGGTCGAGATAACCGAATCCATCATGATCGACTCGGCAGACCAGGCACTGCAGCGCATTGAAGAACTCAAGCAAATGGGCCTGAAAGTTGCGATCGATGATTTCGGCACAGGCTACTCATCGCTGAGTTATCTGAACAGTTTCCCTTCCGATCTGCTCAAGATCGACAAATCGTTCATCGACAACATGAACACAAGCGAATCTTCACGCCAGTATGTTGCCATGATCGTCTCTATCGGCCACACGCTCAATCTCAAAGTCATCTCCGAGGGTGTCGAATCGCCTGAGCAGATCGATGTGTTAAAGTCCATTGGCTGCGATTACATCCAGGGCTTCGTCTGGGGCAGACCGATGCCGCCCGAAGAAGCCGGAAAACTAGTTATATCCGATTCTCAGGCAGGTTAGTATTCTTTATCAGAACACAACACCCAAGAGGCCTACGGGCCTTGTTTTATTGCTTTGTGACTTTTCCCCGTGCAGTCTCATTTTTGGCAAAAAGTCTCAACTTTCAGCTTAAAGTCTCAATGTTTTCAAAATCTATTGAATTCGGCCCGCTCACTCTCTATAGTCTGAATAAAAGTGAACATACTGAATTTAAGTTTTAGTTGTTTTCGTCTGTACACATTCGCTTGATATTTCATCACAAATGAAACATGTACATATGAAATGTGTAGTTTATTTAGTTTCGTATGTACGTTTTCACTTTTTTCGAACATCAGAAAGAAATTATTGCATACGAATATCAGTATATCTTTGATTTCGTATGTACATCTTAATCAAAGCCAAAAAGGAGATAGATTTCATGGATATCAATGACCCGATCAATTCAATATTCTTAGCAGATTTGAAGTCTAGAGAAAGAACGATTCAATCATTGATCTTGAAGATCCGGCGAAGACTAAGCACCGCTCCGGAAGGTGCTCTTAGGATCATAAAAAAGCGTAAAGGTTTTCAATACTATTTCAGGGCCACGCCAAGCGATTCGCTGGGAAGATATATTCCGCGAAAAGACCACAACAAAGCAGTCAAGCTTGCTCAAAAAGACTACGACACAAAGCTGATCGCTGTACTCGAAGAGCAACTGAAGACAATAGAGGATTTCATAAATACCTTTGACCCCGATGCATTTGAAAAAATATACGAAAAGCTGAGCGAACCCCGAAAAGCACTCATCGACAAGGGATTTCTTACCGATGAAGAATACGTAAAACAGTGGCTGGCCGTCCCTTACAAAAAGCTGGGCTTCAAAAAAGACGATCCGGAATACTACACGGCAAGGGGTGAGCGCGTCAGATCGAAATCGGAGATATTGATCGCTGACGCACTTGCCAGATACAACATCCCGTACAAATATGAATGTCCTTTTTACATTGATGGAATCCCTGTTGCAGCACCCGATTTCAATTGCCTGAATGTGAGGTTAAGACAAGACTACTACTGGGAGCATCTCGGTATGATGGGTAAAACAGCCTACGCTGACAACAACGTTAAAAAGTTGGAAAAGTATACACTTGCAGACAACTTTAACGAGGAGAAACTGATACTCACATTCGAAACGGTCAATCACCCTTTGAATACAAAGGTAATCGAAGCGAAGATCAAGCGTTATCTTATCTGACGGTAAAAAACATTCAAGTCTTTTAGGCATTTTCAGGGCATTGTCCTGGAAACGCTTTTATAATTCCAGCATTGTACTATAATTTGCGGGTTAATAATCTGCATGGGAATCTACATATGCGAAAAACAAGAATATTAAGTGCTTTGCTGGCATTCACGTTTCTGCTCTCCGGCTGTTCTTCACCCAAACCGGCAGAATCAGTCATAAATGTTAAAAGCCCGGCTGAGACAACTTCCGAAGCGATCGAGACTACGACCGAAGAAACCACAAAAGCACCGGAGCCGTTCGTTTTCAATCCGCACCTGCACTGCTCATTGTTATCTGAAATAGTAACCGAGGATATGTGGCAGTCGTTATATAACATGATCGATGCGGTAAGAGCCGGTGAAGACACATTCAAATGCACTGATGAGAATGCATACAAATGGTGCACGGACGAAGTTACTATAGGCTCCTTCCTGCCTCCCGCATGCACTTTTGTCGTCGGCAACGGTTATGAAGACGGCATTGGCAAGCTGAAGTACAAAATGGACAAGGATAAGCTCTCTCAAAGGGAGAAAGCTTTTGAAGATGAGATCGTAAGGATCTTGAACGAAGCTACCGTATCTGACCGCTCGGAATTCGAAAGGCTCATGGATCTTTACGATTACATGTGCAAAAACTGGGTCTACGACTACAAAGAATTGGACGGACAGGGGATCGACGATTTCAGCGATTATGCATGCCTTACAAAAAAGAATGGCATCTGCTGCGAGATCGCGGGAGCATTCTCTTACCTTCTTCTCCAGTGCGGAATCGAAGCTATGCCTTTCGGGACATCCTGCGAGCATGACTGGACATACGTTGTCATCAGCGGAAAAGGATATCACGTTGATGCCACATGGGGCCTTCACGGCGATTATCCCAACGATCCGCTCAACCTTCAGTATTTTATGATGACTGAAGCCGAAAGACTCCCGCAGCTCCAAAATGCCGACCAACTGCAGGCCACATGGATCTGGCCTTGGAAAACAGGTTATGATCTTAAAAGGTTTTCTGCAACCGACGAGACCTTCAGCGCCTTACATAGCGGCGCATATTACGAAGGAATCGATACCGAAAGAAACGTCATCAAATACAAGGATTTAGACGGCAATCCGCATGAATTAAGTTACGGCGATATGTAATATATCCGCCAATTAGTCGCGGTGGGTATAATTGCCGTCAAGTCTTCCGTAAGCGATCACGTTTCCCCTGTTTCCGGACTTGTCCGTATCAAACGCAGGAAAGATCTCTGCAAGATAATTACCGCCGGAATTGAAAGTATAAGGCAGTGATTTCGGCTCGTCTTTCAGCGCGAAAACAAACACTGAATAAGTGTGCGTTCCGACGGGCGGATACGGTCCCACATACCGGCTGCCTTTCTTACTGCTTTTGATCGAACCTGCTGAGATGGATGTCTCAGTCGTGAAAACATCCATGTGGAGCCAGTCGCTGTCGAGCATAAGGACAATATACTGCGTGGCGCCTTCAACAGCCTCCCATTTCAGATCAGGCGATTTGTTTTTGCCGTATTGGGTATTGGTTATAACATCATCCCAAACATAGTCGTTAAGATCTTCAGAAGTAACTTTGAAGCTCTTGAGATCGGCAAAAGGTATCAGCTTCATGTAATTAGAAGACTTGCTCATCACCTCATCGTGAAGCTTTTTGTCGTCCTCAGGGCTTAATGTCGGCTTAGTCTCAGCAGTTGTAGTTGTCTCAGCCTGTGAAGAAACAGACACATTCTGTGCCTTGCATCCCGAAAGCATTGTAAAACTGAGCATTACTGCAGTAAGAACAGAAATAAAACGCTTCATATCATTCACCCCATGTATTTTTTAAAGTATACCATTCTTGAAACAACCGTCAAAAAGTGGTATTAGAAGTTGTCGACTATTTGAAGGTGTCCTCATGAGTAAATACAATTCACAGTTTGATATGATGACTCAAAAGCCGGTTCCGAGCCTGATCGTAAAGCTCGGCATTCCGACTATGATCAGCATGTTCGTCACCAGCATTTACAACATGGCGGACTCCTATTTCGTCGGACAGATCAACACCTCCGCAAGCGGCGCCACCGGAGTAGTCTTGGGCCTGATGGCGATCCTTCAGGCGATCGGATTCATGTTCGGTCACGGCTCGGGAAGCATAATCAGCAGAAAGCTCGGTCAGAAAGATATCGAGAGTGCCAGCAGGTTCTCTTCAACAGGTTTTTATTCAGCGCTGTTCTCTGGCTTCGTGATACTGATATTGGGAAGCATTTTCTTAACGCCGCTCATGCTCCTTCTCGGAAGCACTCCAACCATTCTTCCTTATGCTAAAACTTATGCCATATGTATTCTCTGCGCAGCACCCGCTCTGGTATCAAGCTGTGTTCTGAACAACATCTTAAGATATGAAGGCCGCGCATTTTTCGCAATGATCGGCCTCACTTCGGGAGGCATCCTGAACATCTTCCTCGATGCGCTTTTCATGCAGCACATGGATATGGGAATACTTGGCGCAGGCCTTGCGACCGCAATATCACAGTACGTTTCATGGGTATTGCTGCTTACGATGTTCATCCTGAAAAAGACACAGACTTCGCTCAGATTCAAATATGCAAGATTTAACATCTCCACCATCGGCGACATTATAACCACCGGTCTTCCGAGCCTCGCGCGCCAGGGCCTTGCGAGCATTTCGACAATGCTCCTCAACAATGCTGCGGGCATTTACGGCGATGCCGCTATCGCTGCAATGAGCATCGCTAACAGGATCAGCATGTTCATCTTCAGCGCGGTACTCGGTATCGGTCAGGGCTTCCAACCGGTGGCAGGATTCAATTTCGGAGCGAAAAAGTACCAGCGCGTCCGTCAGGGCTTCTTCTTTACGCTCGCTTTCGGGACCGTAGCGCTCGGTATCGCGGCGCTTGCCGTTTATCTCAATGCAGGTTCCTGTATTCAGATATTCAGAAATGACCCTGATGTAATCACGATCGGGATTCCCGCTCTTCAGGCTCAGTGTCTTGCGCTCTTTTTCGTGCCCTTCCAGGTATGCAACAACATGATGTTCCAGAGCATCGGCTACAAGTTCAACGCGAC
>CAMZBB010000028.1 GCA_947304405.1 uncultured Clostridia bacterium | reverse complement strand
CGATGTTGATGAGAAGGATAAAAGCCGTCATGCCCGACTGGAACAGACCGAGATAGAGATAACTGTTCTTCTTCGATTTCAGGAAAGCGTCGTTGCCGTCCTTGAACTTTTCCATCTCGATATCTTCATTTGCAAAAGACTTAACGACCCTGATTCCCGAAAGATTGTCCTCCGCTCTTGAATTGATCTCCGCGACCTTCTGCCTGTTTGTCTTGAATGCTCTGCGCATCTTTTTGTTGAGAAGGAAAACAAACAGGAACATGAACGGAAGAAGTATGAACGCAGCCGCCGTCAGATATTTGCTGATGCCCATCAGGATGATGAATGCGCCGATTATCTTGATGAACGAGATCACGATGTTCTCCGGCCCGTGATGCAGGAGTTCGGTTATCTCGAAAAGATCGTTCGTTATCCTGCTCATGAGCTGGCCGGTCTTCTGGTCATCGTAGAACGAGAACGAAAGTTTCTGAAGATGCGAAAAGATCTCGGCGCGCATGTTGTATTCCATTTTCGCGCCCATTACGTGTCCTACATTCGTGATGTAGTAATTAGAGAAAAACTGTACTACAACGAGTCCGACAAGTATCAGTCCCAGATGGATGATCCGCTCCTTTGCGCCGGTCTCCAGATAAATGACCTCGGACGTTATGTAGCGCACGACGAGCGGCACAACAAGCGCGATCGCAGAAGCCACGACGGCAAAGAACATATCCAGAAGGAATGTCCCCATGTATGGCTTGTAGTAGCTGACAAGTTTTCTAAGATTCTTTCCCATTTATTCGATCATCCCGCCGTGAAAATAACACTCGTAGATCTGTTCTCCTTTGTAACTAATAGTCTCATATCCCTGAAACCAGGAGAATTCTCCGGTGACTTTGCAGTTAAATTCATAGTCGCCGTTCTTATAATTCTCAGGTCCCCTGAAAGGCTTATCTTCAGGCACTCTGAGAAGCGCCTCCTTCAGAAAATCTCCGCTGAAGTTGTCGCCCGTGACACGGCCGACATAGTTCATGCTCCAGAACGGCTTGCCGTCTTTCCACAACGCCTCTTCACCTGCAAACTTGCCGCCTCCGAGGTACGTATCCAGATACATCAGGTCGTCTTCTTTGTATATCAGATCATGAGAATCGGGTCTTGAAGACTCAGTCTCCGCGCCTTTCCCGGCATATGTCGCCTTCTTGGCTCTGATCAAAAAATCGATTATCCTCTTGTCCATTCCGGCCTGCCCCCTTTTTTGTATAAAGGCTATTCTATCACAAGGATATTCGTTTTTAGGGACAACCTGTTCGTGATAACATATGCCTTAAGGTGATCTGTATATGAATATCAAGCAGCTGGAAAAAGAGATCGACAAGCTCGGTATCGACAAGCGCAATTGCCGCATCGGTGATCGCGGTTATTACGACGGCCGTTTTAATCTGATATATCATGATAACGGCAAATGGGAGATCTTCTACGGAGAGCGCGGTCTAAAGAAAGACCAGTCTGTATACGATTCCGAAAGTGAAGCCTGCAAAGCTTTTCTGGGGCTGCTCAAAAGCAAGATCGGCAGCAAAGAGTTAGAGGATAAGCCAAAGTACTGGAAAGGCTACAGGAAACGTTCTGTTCATGAGCAGCATGTCATAGCCATCTGTCTCTTCATCTTAAGCATTTTACTCGGATTGTTTTTCGCAGGATATCAGGTTTACATCCGCGAGTTCAACTTTGTATTCTGGTTCTTTGTCGTCTGGGTCTTATTCTTCGGAGTGCTCTTATTCTGCTGGCTAAACGACAGGACATATGAACTCTTCGAGCATATTGCGACACCCTTTATTTTCGGCATTCTGATACTGGGATTAATAGCGGGCATGGTTGCGGCACCGTTCTTCATCATCCCGCAGATAAGATCAGGTGAGATCGGCAAAGATTACTACGTTTCACTTGCCATCGGAGAACTGGCCCTTGGCGCCGCCGTCTGGTGCTTTTACCATTTCTTTCTCAAAGACTATGTCGATGATCTGAGAAATCGCATCAAGTCAAAACGCATGGAAAAGAAAGCGTAAACAATTTCACCGAAAAAGTTTACGCTGAAGTTTACGGTGTGTATTTATGCAGAATTATCAGAGCGGACTTCCGCAGCCTGCACAGAATCTTCCGGTGCCGACGGGTGTTCCGCAGTTGGGGCAGAACTTTTTGGTTAACGGTGCGGGCGTGGCGGCCGCGTTCGGTGCTGCAGCAGCGGCAGCAGTGACTGTGGCGGCAGTACCTACTGTGGCAGCGGCCTTCATCTGATTGACCTGTTCCATGATCTTCTGAATATCGGCAGCCTGCTGTTCCATTAGTTTTTTTGCCTGTTCTTCGGCCTGTCTGCGCTGTTCCTCGGAAAGCTTACTGAGAGACTCCTGGGCCCTTCTGTTGGCCTCTTCCATCATCTTCATCTGCTCCTGCGGAGACATGGCGGAAAATGCATTCGCCTTCTCAATGCTGTTGATCCTTTCCTGTGTACGTGCATCAGGTGCAATGCTCAGGATCCTGAATGTATTGACAGTGATGTTCCTCTCACCTAATACGGCGGCAACTGCCTGACCGATCTCACTGCTCTTGGAAGGAAGGTCCTTATATGAGATCTGCTGTTTGTCGTAATTGAAGATCTGTTCCCCAAGAGTCGTGTCGATAATTGTCTTAACATAATCGATGTCACTGTCGCTCCCCTCACGGTCCGCACAAGCCACCAGCGCTTCACCTTTTACTTCCAGATAGATCGAACGGAATTCGGGATCGCCGTAAGGTATTGTCTGACTGAAATTTACATTAAAAAGACCCATGCTGATCTCTCCTTTCAATTACGCATCATGATTATTCTAACACAACCCGTCATACGAGGTCCTTATACATCAGTATCTCATCACGGCAAGTCCCGTCGTCGTATATCACGGCATTGTGCCTGACACCGGTCTCAATAAATCCGCACTTCTTGTAGAGCCTATAAGCCTGATCGTTTCCCACGATGACTTCAAGGTCCATCTGTGTCCAGCCGGCTTGCGCGGCGAGTTCGGAACCGTAACCGATCATAGCGGTTCCAATGCCCAGACCCCAGAATTCCTTATAAAGCGCAATAGCCATGGAACAGCGATGCCTTAACCTTCTTAGCGGTCCTAGCCCTGTGATGCTGATGAGACCTGCAAATTTGCCGTCTGCTATGGCGATCATCTTTATTACGTGCGGATCCTCAAGAAAACCACCAAGCATCCTCTGTAATTCTTCAACATTGCACCTGACTTCATCGGGGTACCGTAAAAGGTAATCCGTCTCTGCCGAAGTCTCCTTGAGATACCCTATCATCTGCTCGGCGTATTCGGGCGAATTCGGCTTTAATACGCACTTTCTTCCGTCTTTAAGAATTAATTCTCTTTCATCAAATCTCATAATTACCCCTTATTGTCCGTCACAAGGATCGCTTTATAGTAATACACGCTTGTATAGGAAGCCTTGCCGTTCTTAGTTTCTTCTTCCGTGATCAGCAGGCCGTGATCGTCATAAGTGTAAATGATCTTTTGCACGGACGTTGATTCTTTACCGTCATTACTTTTGTTCCAAATATTAACGGTATCGGACGTCTTCTTCCCGTCGGCATTGTACTCGATAACATGTTCGCTTTTGTATCTGACTTCCCCTTCACGGGTAAGCTTGTAACGGATCAAGTCACCCTGATCGTTATACTCATAATCCCTGACTTCTTTTCCATCACCCATGTTGTACTGGAGCACATGATCGTTAAGATCATACCTGGAAGTCATTGAGACGTTTTTCCTGGTGTACCCGGTAAGCTTGCCGCCGTTGTATTCATAGGTCTTGACGGAACCGGACGTCTCTTCGGTGAGTACTTGTCCGTCCTCGCCGTAGGTCCGTTTTACTATTACCGGACCTTTATCATCGAACTCGTCGTTTACCACGGCAACATATTCATAGCAGGGCTGATTCGTAAAGTCGCAATCATATTTCGTGACTTCATTGTCCCTGCCGGACACAGCGATAAGATGCCCGTCCAGATCATACTGATATCGGTATTCATAGGTATCATCGCCGCGCTTTTCCGTATAACGGACGAGCTTGCCCTTTTCGTCATATACGAAAAACATATCTATGTTGGGAAGTGGCGCGCCGGGAAGAGTGCCTTCGCGGATCTGCTTTTTCGCAACTAAATATCCGCCGGTGTCATAAGTCTTCTCGTAACGAAGATAACCTTTCTCGCGGTTGTCCTGAAACATGTTCCTGCGTCCGGATTCATCATATCCATATAAATACTCGTGCAGGGTATCGCTGTCATTGACCTTCTGTTCCTTAACAAGAACATAATCGACCTTCATGCCTGAAGGGATCTCGCCCGTCCATTCCTCGACGAAGTTGTTCTCCCTGATCGCGGCATTTATCGCTTCACTATTCTTGGTCGACTTGAGCATCCCTCCGAAATCGAGGCATCCGCTCATCGAAAACATCACGCATAAAGCGCTTATGACACACCCGGTCTTTCTTAAGATGTTTCCCATGATCACCCCTGATAATCAAGTTCAGAATGCCGTAAGCTCCCACTTCAGCGGAAGATATTTACCTTCTCCGTCAACCTTGCTGAATGAATTGGTTTTGGGACTCCAGGTCATATATTCCGAACCGCGGTAAGAATCCATTCTTAAGACGTTGTCCGCACAAAGATATATATAGTTGCCGCCGCCGGCACTTAAAAGACAATAAGCACCAAAGTCGCGGTGGCGGACAACAACGCTGGTAAATTTCGTATCGATACCGTTTTCTATCAATCCGAGAAGCAGCTCATCGACTCCGTCTCCGTCAAGGTCTTTCAGAAGATAGCCGCATTTCTTGCTCTTATCCCTGAGATCTTCTGCTACATTAAGCTGCCTGTCATTTTCGGTAAAACCATTCCTGATGCCTTCGCCGTAATACTCGAGCGCGCCCTTGTACCATTCGTTTTTCTGCTTCTTGCCGCAGCCTGCAGTTCCAATACAAACAGACAACAGAAGTGCCGCCGCCAAAACTTTTGTAATAACCTTTTTCATCTTTTCTCTCCTTTATTCCTTATTTGCTTCGTTATAAAACCATTGATGCATTCCCGGACCGACATCGTCATTGGGCCTTGCAACAAAACCGAACTTCTCGTAGAAAGAATCCTTGCCCTTGGCAGAACACAAAGACACCATGAACCTGTATCCGGGCTTAAGCTGTTCATGAATGAAATCAAGGATCTTCTCCATCAGAAGGCGCCCTAAGCCCCTGCCCTGGTATTCAGGAATGACGATGACATCAGCTATATACATGACATATCCGTGGTCCCACAAAACTCTCGCCAGACCGATCGCCCGGTCATCGTCATCTCTTATACACCAGATTATCGAGTTTTTTAGTCCGGCTTCTGCTTCCTCAAGAGGGAACTCGTTCCAGCCGACGATCTTGCGCAGGCCCATATATTCTTCCGGAGTAATAGAATTTGTTATATTCATACATCACCCTTTTCCATGTGTATTCCATAACAGAGATTATACCAAAAATCAGCTCTCAGACGATGTTTTTCCCTTGGACAGCTTGTAGAGTTCTTCTGCCGCAAGCCTCGTCTTTGCGACGATGTCGCCTTCTTTCGGGAAACAGAAATACAGGCAGTCGTTCGTTCCGATCGAGACGATGTCGCCTATCTCATACCAGAAATAATCAGAGTTGACGCTGTAGGATGCGGCCGGCGACTGTTCATAGTGGAGCTTGCCGTCGCAGCCGTCCAAAACAAAACCGTTCACGTCGTGATGGAGCCTTCCGGTACCGACCATATACAAAGCCTTCGGATCCTTGAGGATCGCAATGTCACACGGAACATCAAGCTGATAAGTCTTGTTCTCGATCTCTTCTTTGATCTGTTCCCTTTCCCACGCAAACCAGTCGGGAATATGGGTAAACTTCGGCTCGACATTGATGCCTTTCAGTCTGCCCAATGTATCGAGTTCATACGTCGCGCCACATTCGCCGCATACCAGGCTTATGCCTTTTCCCAAAGTCTTGCCTTCGGTCATGCAGTGGGGGCACTTGTAAAGGATCCTGTTAAGCCCGTCTGCCCTGAACGGTTCTTTTATCTCGATGTTGTTGTCCTGCTGCCACTTGAAATAATCCAGAGTGAACTCTTTATCCAGCACCTCATCAATGTCTCTGACCTTGGTATTTGCAAGTTCCTCCGGCGTGAAAAGACATTTCATCCGGCAGCTGACTTTAACGTCGCGCTTCTGAAGATTGTTGTAGAGCGGATCTCTTGTGAATGCGCCGAACGTGGTGATCATGACGACCGGATGCTTAAGTTTCTTCAGAAGTATCCCTAATCTTCTCGGGATCCTCGTACCCGTTCCGTCAAGCGAATAGCCGGCTTCCGGATACATGAGAACGCTGGCTTTGTTTACGTTCATGGCGTGATCCATATCAGAGATCAGCGTTATGTCCGATACAAATTTTCTGGTAGGGATACATCCCAAAGATCTCATCAGGCCTTCTTTTCCGACGAGTGCATCAGACGTACAGACAATGCTGAACGGGTGTCCTTTGAGCACCTCGAAAGCGATGGAAAGATCCGTAAAACTGCAGTGGTTCATCAAGATCATCCAGGGGCCGTCGCCGGCTTTCTCCATGTCGATCTTTTCGCAAGTGAAACCAACCTTCTTAAGCTCTCCTCCGAGCAGCATGCGAGCAACTCCGGCAAGAAGTTTTGAAGGCTTCTTCGGTTTCTTGTGCTCCCAGGAAGGCAGAGCCATTGCTTCTTCGTAACTGATTGTCTTAGTCTTGATCTTCATGCTTTCAGCAGTTCCCCGTATAAATGTATTTCAGTTTCTCTTTTGCGATATCAGCCAACATATATATCTTACCGATATCTGTCGGTTTTTTGTCACTCATCTTATGCCTCGGAAAAAATCTTGATATGTGAAAAGGTATCTCCTCCGACATGCCGGCGATCCACGACGACACTTCACGCATCTCTTCTTCAGTGTCGTTCATGCCTGGAACGATAAGCATCGTAAGTTCAATGTGACAGTCTTTTGCCGCTCTTTCGATGAAGGCTTTCGTCATGTTCAGGTCGCCGCCCAGCACCTCGCGGTACGTCTTTTCGGAAAAGCTCTTGATGTCAATGTTCATCGCATCGATGTATGGGATTATCTCTTCCAACACTTTAAGTTCCGCCGTGCCGTTCGAGACAAGAACGTTCTTCATTCCCTTCTCTTTAATGAGCTTGCCCGTGTCCCTGATGAACTCATAGCAGACCAATGGTTCGTTATATGTAAAAGCTACGCCGATATTGCCTCTGACCTTGTATCTTTCCGCCAGTTCCGCCAATTTCTCCGGCGTGATCACTTCCTCAAATTCTTTTCCGTCAGATCTTGAGATATCGCAGTTCTGGCAGAACGGGCAAAAGAGATTGCATCCGTAGCTTCCGTAAGACAGGATGAAAGAACCCGGGTAAAACCGGGAAAGCGGTTTCTTCTCTATGGGATCCAGTGCAAGTGCGGTATAACGCCCGTAATTATCCGGAACGATCCTGCCGTCCCTGCAGGTCCTTGCCTTGCAGGCGCCGGTCTTGCCTTCATCAATATCACAATGCCTGAAGCAGACTTCACAGACAGCCATGTCACTTGTACCTTACGACTTCAAATCTCTGAAGCGAGTAATCATCTGACGGAGATATTCCGCCTTTTCTCATCGCGATGTCTATCTGATCTTCAACCGTATCAACGCCTTCAAGATCAGGAAGCAATAGCCCTCTCTTATATCCGCAGGTAACTATGACTCCGTAACGCTTTACATCAAGTTTATCAGGTCCGTCTATATCCTCTGGTTCACCCAGTATGTCAACGTTGATCTCGAGAAGACCGAGTTCATCTGCCCTGACTTTGTCGAACCTCGGGTCTCTCGAAACAGCACTTACCGCATTGCTGATTATCTCTTCCGCAATGCAGTCCTGAACGGGCGCGATCGTACCTATGCATCCCCTTAACATGCCGTTCTTATGAACGGAGACAAATGCTCCCGCTCTCGTTTTTGAAGCTTCGGGCGGAAGATCGTTTCTTAATGCCTCGGGAACGTCTTCGGGAAACCTGATAATCTTTCCCGTTCTGATGAATCTCTCTATGGTCTCTCTGGCAAGCCTTACATACGGCGAAGAAGATACAGAACCGACCTTGTCTGCAAGCGCCTTGAGGAAGCACCTTTCCGTGTTAATCTCGCTGGGAGTGAAAATGCAGATCCCGTATCCCACTCCGGTCACATCCTGGTGCGAGAGCACCTCCGGTTTGACATCAAGACCGTCAAAAGTTCCCGCCATTATCACGAAGGATCTGTGTCCGCATTCTGCCGCCTTATCGAGGAGGTCGCTGCCGAATTCCAGCATCCCTCCAAAGTCGGCTTTGGCGGCCGCTTCCATTATCTTTTCATCGTAAACGGGACCCGCGGGATCAAAACCGTAAGGACCGTAATCCTTGAGCTTATGCGACAGATCACCGCTCGCGACGACAACAGTGTTGCGGACAAGACTGTCTGCCACCTGCTTTATATAAGTTCCTAACTTATAGTGATCAGCCAGGGGAAGCCCGGACAATCCTATCCTGACGATCTTTCCTCCCTGATAGTATTTTCTTATGAAATACAAAGGCACCATCGTGCCGTGATCGAGTTCCTTTTCGCGTTCTCCTAGCGTGCCGGCGGGAAAGCCCTCGCTGTCTGCCAGGATCTCAAGATCTTCCACAAATTCCGTGTCATACGATTCCGAAAAGCTTTCCTGGGGAGCGCCGAATCTTGCGAAATTGCCGGTTGCGCCATCGCCGGGCGAGATATGGAAATAGTCGCCATACATCACAGAATGCGGACTTGTGATAACTATCGTGTCGGGAGCTATGGCCGCGATCTCTTTTGCGACGCGCTCGTAAGCGTTGGTAGTCTCAATGATCTCCTTTTCGCCTCCTCTTCCGACTGCCGGCACTATAAGCGGCGGATGGGGTACCATGTATGCTGCTTTGATTCCCATATGCCTTACCTCTCATAAAGACAAATATCTGCAATTAATCCAATGTAATTATAACATCACTCACTTTTGCCTTATCTGACTTCAAGTTGGTTAAAGGTTGCCCGAGTACTATAAAGCCATAAAGCAAGCAGGGGGTAATAACAATGAAACGTATAAGATTCACATACTTGATAGCGCTGACAATGTCAGCTTCCATCCTTTTCTCCGCTGCGGCATGCAGTGCAAAAACCATTCAGGCAGACGGTATTACAGATACACAGGCATCGTCATCTCAAAACCTGTCCTCAAATAACGAGATTAGCAACTACAACGACAGTGAGCATGCCATAGAAGCAAAAGGCCAGACGGCCGATTACTCCGACGTGACCGTTATCAAAACAGGCAGTTCTTCAGCCGGCGATGAAGCGGATTTCTACGGTGACAATTCTGCGATCTTCGCAACAGACAAGGCAACTCTGACGCTTAAGAACGTCACGGTCAACACGGACGGCAAACACGCAAACGCAGTGTTCTCGTACGGTGAAGGCACAACGGTCAACATCAGCGACTCTAAGATCACGACGAGCGGCGACTGTTCCGGCGGTCTCATGACGACAGGCGGCGGTACGATGAATGCATCCAATCTCACTATAAGCACGACCGGCAATTCCTCAGCAGCGATCAGGTCCGACCGAGGCGGCGGAACGGTAAATGTTGACGGCGGCACTTATAAGACGTCCGGACATGGCTCTCCCGCAATCTACTCCACTGCTGATATCACTGTCAGTAATGCAACGCTTGAATCCACATCTTCTGAGGGAATCGTTGTTGAGGGCAAGAATTCGGTAACACTGAACAACGTGTCTCTCACAGCCGATCATAATGCTCACAACAGCGATAAGACCGATAACTTCAATGCCGTCATGATCTACCAGTCAATGTCGGGTGATGCATCCGTAGGCATTGCCGAATTCACGATGAGCGGAGGCTCTCTTACCAATAAGAAAGGCGACGTCTTTTTCGTAAACAACACAACGGCAACGATCACTATTGAGAATGCCTCGATCGTTAACCAGGATTCAAACGGTGTTTTCCTGCGAGCTGCGGCATCGGGCTGGGGCAGTGAAGGTTCCAACGGCGGAAAGGTCAATCTCTACCTGAAGAAGCAGGCCCAGAGCGGCGACATCGTAGTAGACAGCGTATCCGTACTCAACATGTACATGTCATCTTCTTCCACTTACACAGGCGCGATAAATGCCGATAACAAAGGTCAGGTCTATGTCGAGATCGAATCCGGTTCCAAGTGGGTATTAACGGGCGACTCTTATGTCACTTCCTTGACCTGTGATGCAGATGCTATCGATCTTAACGGGTACAAACTCTATGTAAACGGAGTCGAGTATAAGAGCGGGACATCCTCCAAAGGTACCGCGATCGAGATAAAGACAGAGTCTTCCGATACAGAAGGACAGCCTGACGGCATGCCGGGCGAACCTCCGTCGGGCGAAAAGCCCCAGGGCGATCCTCCGTCCGGCGGCCCCGGCGGCAATGGCGAACAACCGCCTGCAAAACCTGAAAACTAAACAATTATCCAAAGCCGGAAAAGGCCTTCTTCAGGCAGCAATGCCCAAGAAGGCCTTTATTAGTGACATGAATTGACAATAATGCTATCCTTAATAAGCCAATAAACAAAGAATTTTTACTTTAAGGAGTCTTTATGGTACTTGCTCTGGCTTTGATCCCCGTAATCGGTCTTTTGGCTTTTATTTATTTCAACGACAAAAAAGAGAAAGAGCCGCTGGGATTTCTGATCGGATTGTTCTTCGCCGGAATGGGCACCATAATCACGGCCGTTATCGCTGAGGTCATCGGCGAACTGATAGTTAATTCCATCATACCGAAAGATACCGTATTGAATCAGGTCATTGTCGCGATCTTGATCGTCGGCACTGCCGAAGAACTCGGAAAATACCTCGTTCTGCGTATATTTACATGGAGGAGCAAGCATTTCGATTACAGCTACGATGCCATTGTCTATGCAGTATTCGTATCGCTGGGATTCGCCGCTCTCGAAAATGTCACATACGTATTCAGCAACGGCATCGGAACAGCCATTGCAAGAATGTTCACGGCGGTTCCGGGACACGCCTGCTTCGCCGTGTTCATGGGATTCTTCTACAGCAAAGCCAAATATGCGGCTATAACTAAAAACAAGAGCAGTTACAAGGCAAATAACTTTCTCGCGATCGTTGTCCCGATCCTGATCCACGGCGTTTATGATGCGATCTTAATGGGCGCCCGCGTTTCTGATGCGGAACTCGGAGCAGGCCTTGCCCTTATTCTCTGGATCGGTCTGGTCATCGCTTTGTTCGTAATTTCCTGCATAATCGTTGTAAAGTCTTCGAAAAACGATTTCTGCATCGTAACTCTTCCGGAAAAAGTTAAGACCGTTTACAGGCCTAAGATCGTCGGAAACTGGACATGCACCTGCGGCAGCATTAACCGCCTGAATTTCTGTCCGAAATGCGGAAAACAGCGTCCCGTCGGCACGATCTGGTATTGTGCCAAGTGCGGAACGCCTTCCGGTCTTAATTACTGCGGTAACTGCGGGAGCCCGAGGCCGGCAAATAACGCCTGACCGGAGCATCAACGCTTATTGCTCGCGGAAGATCTCTAACGTTACTTCTTCTTCATCTTGCGCTTATTGTCGTACATGACCTTATCAGCCCTTCGCGCCGTGTCCGAGACTGAACTGTCGAGTTCGGGATCATAGACGGCTATGCCGTATGCAACGTTTACTTTCTCCCATCTGTTCCTGACAACACCGTTGCGCTCTTCCTGTTTTTTCTCGAGGGCTCTGATAAGCTCATCTCTGATGCTGAAATCCGAATTCATCAGAATGACTGCAAACTCATCGCCTCCGACCCTGAATACGGGACTGTGATCAAATACCTTACAGATCAGCTGACATGCGTTCTTCAAGTACATATCGCCCTTTTCGTGGCCGTACTGGTCATTGATCTGCTTAAGGTCATTGCAGTCAAACACTCCGATCGCAAGATCAAATTCTTCCTCTTCATCCATCCGCTCCTGGAGTTTTTGGACGTATTCGGTATAAGCACCTTTATTGCGGACCGAGGTAAGCGAATCAACATATGCTTTCCTGTTCAGATCCTTAACCTGGTCTTCCTTCTCAATGATCATCTTATTTGCACGGATGTTGTGCAGGAGCAGAATGACTATTACAAACAGGATGACCGCAATAACAGACAGGATGACGAAAAGGTTGTCTTTGATCAAGTCTCCGAGACTGCTCTTAACATCCTCGGTGGAATAATAGGTCAGTGCGGTATGGACCACGCCTTCAGGAACAACATCGACAACCCTCGCGAGGATCGAATAAAGCTCTGTATCGCCTTCCTTCACCGCAAAGCAGTAATCCATGTCAACGCCTGTATAGACGGTCGTCAGATGCAGTTTCTCACACTGCTTGGAGATATTGCTGTAACGGTAGCTGCTTATGATGACACAGTCTGCTTTACCGGCTGCGATCGCCTCAAGTCCGGCCGGGGTATCTTTGAAATATGCCCTGTCCCACTTCGGATAATTATCGGCAAGGAAGATATCGTAGTTGGTATTTCCCTCATTAACGGCAACAACCACTTTATCCTTCCTTAAAAATTCCTTCTGCTCGGATGCCCTAACGACTGCATCCATTTCGGTCCTCATCAGCACGGGCGTCATGACGAGACCCAGCTGTTCGGCATCGTAGTCCGTCAGGTTTGCCGGAAAAACGCAGTCGACCTCGCCTCTCTTCATGGCCTCGATCGCCTCCGAAGCCGTCGGATACGCAACGGGTTCGAAATCCAGATGTGCATTCTCGAAAACATTGGAAGCATAATCAAGATAATCCTTCAATGCTCCGATCAGTTTACCTGAAGCAGGGTCTTTCGCGCAGAAAGCCAGATAATTATCCTGATAACCGACCCTGATCTTGCCATGTGAGGAAAGCCAGTCTCTTTCAGAATTGGTCAGATACTTATTGGCTTCAGTACTCTTGAGATATTTGTCGTGAAGCTGCTGGTCATAATACTGGTTCTCATCTTGTATCCTGCTCATTGCCACGTCCAGTTCAGCCTTGAGATCAGGCTTGTTCTTGGCAACGGCGAAATAGAAATTGGAAGAACCGATCTTGCAGATAGGTACGACATCTCTGGCGGCACCATGGAAATCCATCGTAATGAAGGCTTCATAATCTGAACCCATTTTCCTGAGCGAATCTTCTTCCGCGGTAGTGACTTCGACCAGTTCGGCATTGATCCCGTGAACCTTTTCCCATTCGAGGAAGAGTTGTTTTTGAATGCTGTCTTTGGTTACGCCGATCTTCTTTCCGTTAAGTGACGACAGATTTTTGGCGGTAATGTCCTGATTGTTGGGAGAGACAAACACATAATATGCTTCTGTACCCATCGGAAGGGTCGTGTAAAGGATCTCGCCGGCACGTTCTTCAGAATAAGACACGTCGCTCAGCATGTCGATCTCGCCGTTTTTCAGTTTCTTGTAGAGTTCTGACCAGGTACCTTCAACATATTCGTATTCCCAGCCCGTGTAAGCGGCTATCTTGCGCTGATATTCATAGCAGTAACCGGATTTTCTTCCGTATTTGTCTGTGATAAAGAACGGTTCTTCATGCCATCCGACGCGGACTTTCTTTTTGTTCTCTTGCGCTAACACCGTAAAAGGCGTTGAAAATCCTGCAATGAATGTCACCAGCAGGAATAATGTTATTCCCTTTAAAAGCCCCTTACTTTTCCTCATACGTTAACCCTCTTTCTTCTTCGCATTCGGTTCCCAAGTAAGGATCTGATCAAGCATGAGAGGCTTGGCGTAGTAATAGCCCTGGAAACTTCCGACAGCGAAATTCTGAAGTATGTCTCTCATTCCTGCCGTCTCGACACCCTCGACACAGACCTTGGCTCCGAAAAGTGATGCAAGTCCGGCGAAATATCTCATCAGCTCCCTGTCAACGCTGTCTTCTTCTATCTTCGCTACAAAGCCGCGGTCTATCTTAATGATGTCAAAAGGCAGCTCCTTAACGATACCGACGGAAGAGAATCCCGTTCCGAAATCGTCTAATGCGACCAGGATGCCCCTTGATTTCAGCTGAGCCGTGACATTCCTCAAAAGCTTGATGTCAAGCAGTCTGCAGCGTTCGGTAACCTCAAAGCAAAGATGATCGGCAGGATAATCCAGCTCATCCAATATTCCGAAGACCATGTCTACGAAATCACGTTTCTCAAGCTGCGTGTAAGAAAGGTTGATATTCATGACGAAAGCAGGCACTTTTTTGATGATCTTCTTCGCGGCATAGATCGCTTCCCTGATGATCCATTCGCCGATCTCGGGGAACAGAGGATCTGATTCAAGAAGCGGAATGAACTGATCCGGCGGAACCGTGCCGTACTTGTCGTTTTTCCAGCGCAAAAGGGCTTCTGCAGAGATCAGCTTCTCAGACTGGGCATCGACCACGGGCTGATACAGGAGATAGAAGCCTCTGTATCCGTGCATGATCGAAGCGCGGATCTCATGAAGCTTCTCGATCCTGTGCCTGTTGTTCTCATTAAGATCATTGTGGAATACGACCAGATCGCCCTGATGGCGGTTCTTCGACTCTCCATAAGCGAAGTTCAGGCATGCATAGACCGTCTGTGAATCGACATTGAAATTGTCTACCTTCAATGCGCCGCCGTTTACCTCGAGCAGCACACTCTTATCGTCAACCTGGAATTCTTCGCGGAAATAATCGCGGAATTGCAGGTATTTCTGAAGGATATCATCAAAATCCAGCGAATTGCTGATAACGGCAAATTTCGTTCCGTCAATCCTGTAACAGTTTCCTGTGTTTCCCGTAGTCTCAAATACTTTTCTGGCAAACAGCTGCAGTACGCGGTTGCCGAAATGATAACCGTACATCTCATTGATCTCCGAGAACTTGCTGATCCCGACGATCAGCGCATGGCACTCGGCTTGCCGCTTTATCCAGCTCTCAAGATCTTCAAAGAAACCATACTGGTTGCGAAGACCCGTAAGAGTGTCAACGTGCCCCTGCGCACCGTGATTGCGTATGGTTCCGACAAAATAATCCGGTTCCCCAGAGGTATCCCTTATAACAATACCTCTGCAGGTACACACATCGTACTCGCCGTCTGCTTTCTGTGCGCGGTACTGCATGTCGTGTCCCGAAGCGTTACCCGTGAAGATCTCATCAATACCTTTGTGATAAGCCTCGCGGTCATCAGGATGAATGCAGTTCTCCCAGATGTCTCCTGCTCCGTACATATATTCCGAAGGTAAGCCGTATGTATCGACACAGTTTTTCGACCATCTCGAAAAATCGTATTTCATGTCGCAGAGATACACATAGGTGCCCTCCGAGACAACATCGTAAGACTTGAAGAGTGAATCGAGCATCTTTCTCCTGTCTTCCGTTATCATCTTCTCATTGCTGATCTCTTTAAAAGAATGTGTCTCACGTAAGAGCTTCAGTTCTTTAAGACGCGTCTTGTCCTCGTACATGCGGGCATCGGCGCGCTTGAATACGTCCTCAACGGTATTGTCATTTCCGGGAATATATTCTGCCATTCCCAAAGCGACAACCGGCCCCGAACCTATCCTGATATTGTCTTCGATCTGCTTTCTGAATGATGATGTAAGATCCTCACGGTCTCTGTAACCTTCATTTTTGAGGACTACGATGAACTCGTCACCGCCGATCCTGAAAACAGGACAGTGTGCGAAAATACGGCATATAAGCCTGCAGGAATCCTTGATGTATTCATCGCCGGCCTTATGTCCCTGAGTATCGTTGATAACTTTAAGGTTGTTAAGATCGCAGATCGCTATACCGAACTGTCCGACAGTCTTGTCATCGATCTCACCCTGAAGTCCGTTCTCAAACTCCTGATAAGCCGTCTTGTTTCTGATGCCGGTGAGGCTGTCTTTTCTTGCCGTCTCATTTGCCATGGAAAGAGCCTGCAATTGTTCCATCTCTTTCTTGACAAACTCGTCGCGGTTCTCAATGCAGATAATGAAGTGCGACTTATCCGAAGACCAGCTTACCGTCATTCTTGTATGCTTCGGTTCACCGCCGCCTACTGCCATACGGTAATCCTGGTGCAGACGCCTGTTGGTCTCAAGTTGTGATATGAGATTATCCTTATTAAGGAAGAGCTTGATCCTGTCCCTGTCTTCGGGATAGATTACTTTGTCCGCATTCTTTTCCGCGACAGAAAAGAAACTTCCGCCTTCTTCCTGGATCTCGAGTTCGCCGTAAAGCTTATGGGTTGCATACTCCCTGTAATCCTCAGTCTCAGCATTGACGTAGTAGATAAGGTCATACTGGGCCGCAAGGCTCTCGGCGATCTGGGTAAACGTAACGCTCTTCTGCTTTGTCTCTTTAAGTTCAAGACTCGCCTTGACCTCATCATCGATGTTTTCGATACAAACGATGATGTGCTTGCCGTCACTGGCCATGATCTCGGTGTGTCTGATGTGCTTTACCTGACCGTTAACGACAAGACGCCAAGACTTGGAGAAGGAATTCCTGTGCTTCAGGTTCTTCAGCATCGTCTCCTTGTAATGCAGCGCTATGACGTCTTTTACATCCTCGGGATGCACCCAGACCTTGCTGGTCCTTCTGCTGTCCGCGAAGAAATCGTTGCCCGTAGCGGGAACATTCAGCTTCTTATATTCATCGGTCGATGAGATCTCCACATAATCATTCGTCTCGAGATCGATGTAATACAGCGTGTCGTACTGCTCAGCAAGGCTTGCGGTGATCTGGTTGTATACCTCTTTCTGCCTGGCCGTCTCCTTCTCCTCTTCCCTGCGGCGGTGCTCTTCATCAATATTGAGTATACCTAACACAATGAAATCAGTATTGTCGTTAAGGCCGCGTATCATTTTCAAAGAGTGCCAGACAGGGACTCCACCTATCATCAGACGGTATTCGATGCTCTGCATACTGCCCTTTTCCATGGCAGAGAGGAGCCTCTCTTTCTTAAATCCTTCAAGGAAAACATGCTGGTCTTCTTCGTAAACGACATTTTTGCAGTCACGCTCGAGATTTACAAAGAAATCATCGCCGCTCTGCTCAAGGCTCAGCGAATGGAATTCCGGATTAAGGGAATACCAGTAATACTCGTTTGTGACCGCATTAACATAGTAGACGCTGGTATAATCAACCAAAAGCGATTCGGCTATCTTCTTGAATACATCGTCTTGTTTAGTCATAAGTGCCTCCGGATAATGGAGTCGGATCAACGCGGGCAATGCAAAAACACCCGCATCAACGGTTATGACTTGATTATATATCAAGAAAAATTAAATTTCTTTAAATAAACAGTTTATTTTGCCTGTACGGCATCCGGTCATTTTGCAAGGAATTCCGATACTTTATGCACCGTTTTGAGGTCACCGGGGAACATGACATATCCGCAGGAACCGAAGTTTTTGGCAGCTTCCACGACATCCTGCCTGGTCTTGACAATACCGATGCCCAGAACGGATCTGTCCCGTTTGGTTGAGCCCCAGCTTGTTGACTGTTCTTTTACATTGACATACTTATATCTGCCGCCTTCGTTCTCATAAACATAAGTGTTGAATGAGACCTCACCGTAGCCGTTAACAAATTTGGCGATCCAGCCGTCTTTGATCTCTGTCTCATCCAACCGGGTTATAAGTCTCTGGTATGCGTAACCGTCTTCTCCGGTAACCTTAACCTCTTCCGGGTACTTGCTGATCTCCACTGCGCAGCACGGAAAAGTAAATGCCTGAGTAACGGTATCCGTCGGGGCAGGCGCCGTCTCTTTTACGGTTATGAACAGGGTTGTTCCGTCAAACCTGATATTTGTAATTCCGATGGAATATCCGCCGGTGTTGAATTTTCCGGCCGCGATCAGGATCTTGTAAGGCCGGTCATCACCATATTGATGGAAAACATAGTAACCTTTCTCGGCAGAAGAACCGTCAGTCTTTGAAGGGATGAGTTTGTAATTCAGACCGTTGATGGTGCCCTCTTCCGGCAGCTCATTAGAACGAACAGTCTCGTAAGTCCAGCCTTCAGAATCTTCCGGGATCTTAGTGGCCGGCGGATCAACCTGCTCACTGCCAAAAACATTTATTGTCGTTACATTTGCAGGTGATTTTTCATGTGTGGCGATCTCTTTGGCCCTGCAGCCTGCCGCAGCGAAAAACACTGAACAAGCAGCAACAATATAGCAAATGCTCCTCATCGACGGATTTTTCATTCCATGATCCTCCCTAAGATCTGATACCTTATTAACAGACAAAGAGATGAAAAAGTTGCACCCGTATCAGATCAAGGATTCGGATCCTCGTCCAACGGCTTGAAGATGCCTTTGAGATTTTGGTCAAAACCGGCCTGTTTCTCCCATTCCTCAAACTCGTCCACAGTGTCTTTAACGTTGATTTGACTGTGATCAGACTGATATGCTCCGCGGGGCACGTTTTCGGATCTGTATTTCTTGAGTTCTTCGGGAGTCAGCCTTCTGACGAGCTCGGAACCTTTCGGGCCGGTCCTGCTGTTGTCGATATTTTGGGCAAACATGCTAAACGAGTTCTTTTCGGAATTCGACATCTTGTCTCTTCTTGTAGTGAATTTTACGAAAGCGTGATATTCGTATTTATTGCCGCGGGAATCGCCGAAATTGTTCGATTTATCCAGGAGAGTACCGAAGACCCAGAAAGCAGTTCCGAATCCCACGCCGATCGCAAACATGAAAGAAAGGAAATCAAACATCGCTTCACCCCTGTCTCTTCTTCATGAAGTTGAACATCGACTTGTCCTGGGTAAGCTTGATGTTCCTGATAACCTTGACGATCTTGCCGATGCCGGTGGAGAAAAGCGCGATGATACCGGCAACGAGAAAAGCAATGACCTTTCCCCTGCCGTTGTTACTGCTGGAAGAACGATGGCTTCCGGACGATAACAATGCCGGCAGCGTTGCCCTGAAGACAAAGAATGCGCCAACCGATATGACGGCTGCCAGCAAAACAATAAGTGTAAAGAACAGCACTTTTTTCCAGGGGAGAGCGCATATGATCTTTCCCGTATCACCGTTGACGAGAATGGTGTTCGGTTTGCCTTTGTATTTGAATGTTATGAACCATGCGGGAAGCATCGCATAGACCATGTCATTGTTAAGCTTCAGAGAAGGATGTGAGGAGATGACCTTTTTGGACGAAGCCTGAACATCTTCCATGGCTCCCTCATTGAAAAACTCCTGTGCCCTGTGAAGCGCTGCATATCTCAGATCACTGTAGGTAACATCTGAGACATTGGAGTAAAATCCCGCGAGATAGTCTTCATCGAACGGCTTGAGACGGGAAAGCGTGAACGGCTCGAGCTTGGAAGACGTCTCGTCCGAAAGCGCCCGCGAAGCATCGATGGGAAGATGCTCGAGATTCAATGTTCCTGCACGGCCGAAGTAGCGGGTAACGGAGTTTTTGCCCTGTCTTACCTGTCCCTTGATAACGACTGCATCAGAGTAAGTGGCACTGACGATCCAATACGGAAGATATATGCCCCTTACACAATCGATCGAGAAATCCTTGATCTCTTTAGGGACAAATATGCCCCTTCTGATCCTCTCCTTGACGCGGCTGATCGCTTCCTCCTTAGTAACTGTAAAAGGCATTACGAACTCCGGGCACTTCTGTTTTGCGATCCTGCTGAATACGACATTCGGATTGCCGCAGTAAACGCAGGTCGTCGAAGCCTCCGTGCCGTTGATTATGATCTCGCCGCCGCACTCGCTGCACGTATAGACGTAGCAGTCCATGAACTGGTCGTTATTGCCGCCATAGACTTCTTCCGCAGACTCGGCATTGAGATCTTCCCTGTATGCTTTTGCCTCTGATTCGACTTCCTCGGGCAGAAAAGTACTCCCGCAGGCAGAACATTTCATCTTCTGTATCGCCGGATCGAAAACCAGTGCGTGGCTGCAGTTCTTACAAAGTGTTGCCATGATCTACCCCCTTATTCATTCCGTTATTCCGATTAAATATATTAAGGATTTTCGCGAGCAAAATCAATTATCCGCTATTTGAAAAGGGCCGCCGCAGTTTTTTGCGGCAGCCCTTCCGGATAGCTTTTCGATGAAACGGCAGGTATCAGAAATAAGACGGGGATGTGCCGAGTACCTTCTCAAGATCCTGAGGATCGTATGCGGCATCCATCGCTGTTCTTCTGGTGATGAGGCCCATCTGATAGAGTCTCGAGAGGTCTTCGTTCAGCGTGTGCATGCCGAGCTGGTGAGAAGACTGGATGGAGCCGGGGATCATCTGGATCTTATCCTCGGTGATGAGGTTCCTGATAGCGCTCGTTCCGCACATGATCTCTGTTGTGAGAACACGTCCGTTGCCGTCAGACGTAGGCAGGAGCTGCTGTGAGATAACGCCCTGGATGCTCTGAGCAAACTGGGTGCGGATCGTCATCTTCATTTCGGCAGGTGCACCGTCAATAACTCTGTTGATGGTCTGAGCAGCACTCTGCGTATGAAGTGTGGAAAGGACGAGGTGTCCCGTCTCGGCAGCGGTGATGGCAGCTGCGATCGTCTCGAAGTCACGCATCTCACCGACGAGGATGATATCAGGATCTTCACGGAGTGCAGAGTGGAGAGCATACGAGAATGACTTAACGTCACGGCCAAGCTCACGCTGGTGGATCATGGCACGGTTGTGAGGATAGATATACTCGATAGGATCTTCGATCGTGATAACGTGCTTTGCCTCATTCTTGTTGATGTAGTCAACGATAGCGGAAAGCGTTGTCGTCTTGCCTGATCCCGTAGGTCCGGTAACGAGGATGATGCCGTTATTTTTCTGGGCGAGGTCCTTGATTACGTCAGGAAGGCCCAAAGCTTCGAATTCGGGGATCTCTGCCATGAGGAGACGGATGCTGCATGCCAGATTATTACGCTGATGATAAACGTTAGCCCTGACTCTGATGCCGTTATCTACCATACGGCCGACATCTACGTCTTCGCCTGCCTCAACGCGCTCGATCTCGTCTCTTGAAAGGATCGCATAGATCATTTCCTGTGCCTCTTCGGCAGTGGGGCGTTCATCCAGGATATGGAGCACACCGTATCTTCTTACGGCAAGATTGGTACCTTGAGTAATATGGACATCGGAGCAGTCATGGGTTATAGCATAATCCATCAATTCTTCAAAAGTCATATAGATCACCTCCGGTGAAAATAAAGTTGTAATGATTATAAAGTAAAACATATTTGTTTGATATATATTTTTTTAAATTTCCGACTTTTAATGTGCAAACGGTACATTGACAAGATATGACCCGTATATTTATATTTTCTTTGACAAATCATTGTCAGACAGGGATTTACAGGAGGAATTTATCATGCGTAAAACAATCGCAAGTGTCGTAGTAGTCTTCATGTGTCTGTTCATGTTCGCAGGCTGCCGTCCGAAGTCAATTGAAGAGGCAATCAAGCCCGCCGATCTCCAGAAGATGGTCGATGAGCTCAAGGAGAATGCACTTTTCAAGAGCAACTACAGTGACGCAAAAATCGAAGTCAGCGGAAACAACGTCACCTACAAGTACTACTACAAGCTCGACCTGAACGATGAGCAGATCGAGAAAGTTAAGGCTCAGCTCGAGAAGAGCAGCCTCAAGAGTCAGATCTCAGGCCTCAAGAACACATTCAAGAAGTCCTGCGGCATCACACCTGAGACGATCGCTTTCGAGTACTACACAAAGAGCGGCACACACATCGCAACCATTTCAGAGTAATCAGGATCCGGTTTAGCGAAAATTTAAGGTCTGTCCTTTCGGGCAGACCTTTTTAATTTCTGTTTTACTGAAAGACAGGATCAGGCCTCTTTCAGATCATCCCATGTTTTCTCGTCTTCCTTGTAACCCTGCGAAGACTTGATCTTTACTATGAGCTTTACGATCCAGCCGGAGCAAAGGATCAGGAGTGCAACGCACCAGCCAAAGATGATGTTTGCCTTGAGTGAATAGTTGTCTGCTGCACCGTAGATACCGCCGCCCTTGATAAGGTTGTAAAGATTCCAGACGAAAAGACCTACGAGTACGATCGGCGAAATGAACTTGATCGAAGGAATGAACCACCAGAAAGGCATCTTGAATTTCTTCGTGTTGCGGTTGAGTTCGTCCAATATCTTGGTCGTCTTGAAGAACCATCCTGCTGCGATCATTTCGAGGATTCCCGTGATGATCAGGGTGTAGCTGTTGATAAAGTAGTCAACGATATCAAGAACCGCAAGGCCTGCGCCTGTTACGTAGATAAGGCTGATGATGCCTTCAACGACGCAGATCGTGAGCGTGGTCTTCTTCTTATTGAGCTTGAACTTATCAGACACTGCAGTCGAGATGCCTTCGATGATAGAGAAGAGCGAGTCGATCGCGAGCGTGATCAGGCAGAAGTAGAAGATGAACGCGAAGATCATGTTGAAAACGGGGCTTGATGAGATCTGTACGATCGCCTGAGGATAGATGATAAACGCTGTGGCGATCCCCGATGCGGACATCTTGTCAAGCATTCCGACGCCCGCCATTGTCGTAAACATGACGATGCCTGCGAGGATGCTTATGAACATGTCGGAGAAAGAGATGATGAACGTGTCGATCACGATGTTCGATTTCTCATCGAGGAATGAACCGTATGCAAACATGATCGCCATTGAAGTTGAGAGCGAATAGAATACCTGGCCGATGGCATCTACCCAGAGGCTGGAGTTGCCGAGCATGTTCCAGTCGGGAATGAACAGTTTTGCGATACCGCTCATGGCACCGGGCATCATAAGGCCCCTGACTGCCATTATGAGAAGGCAGATGACAGGAAGCGAAACCGTGTATTTAACTACCTTTCCGACGGTCGTCGTGCCGTTGCGGATGCAGACGTAGCAGAGCACCCACGCGATCAGGAGACAGCCGAGAACGGGCCATGAGATCGTCGTAAATCCCTTTGTCGTGCCGGTGGTCTTGATGGTCTCAGCCCAAAGGTTGCTCGCGCCTTCAGTGTTACCGGTAAGGCCCTTGAACTTCCAGCTCAGAATAAACATCAGGATGACCCAGGCAAAAACAGCGGCATAGTAGATCGAGATGCCGATACCGTTGGATACTGCGAGCCAGCCGATGCCTTCGGTCTTCTTGTTCAGCGCGCGCATCGAACCGGGTGCACCCTGTCTCGTATGTCTTGCAACGGAGATCTCCATCATGAGGAGCGGGATACCGATGACCAGCATGGCAATCAGGTAAACAAACAGGAAAGCGCCTCCGCCGTACTTTGCAGCCAAACCCGGGAATCTCCATGCATTTCCGAGACCGACGGCGGAACCTATCGCCGCCAGGATAAAAGCGTATCTTGAGGACCATTTTTCGCGCATATAATTCACCCCCGCGAATAACAATTACGGGACAATGATATCACTGCGGCAGCGCTTTGTTTATATGGCTCAAGATATCTTTATCTTTTGCCCGCAGGGAAATCTCTTTGGTGATATAATCATATTGTTTGGGAAACGGCTCTCCTGATTTGAGAAAGCCGGCAGGGATATTAAGGAATAAAGGATAGTGGTAAAAATGTCAGAGAATTCTCCGTTCATAGGTGCGGTAAATGTAACGAGCCCGGAAGTTAAATGCCCTGGTTGCGGCGCTTCTTCAGGTCTGAAATTCGATCCTGTCTCCGCGACAATGACATGTCCTTTCTGCGGACTGTCCTCACGTCTTCCCCAGCCCGGAACAGTCCAGGCGGTGCAGGAACTCGACTTCAATTCTGCCCAGCAGCGTGCCAACGTAAACTGGGGCAGAGCCAAGAAGCTGATAATATGCACGAACTGCGGCGGCGAGACGATCTACGATGCCGAGCAGCTGACCGGTGCCTGCCCTTTCTGCGGTTCGACAAGCGTAACTCCTGCTGCCGAGTTGCCGCAGATAATGGCTCCAAACGGCGTTATTCCTTTTGCGTTCGACAAAGAGCAGACTCAGCAGTGCTTTATAAATTACCTGAAAAGAAGGCGCGGCCTTGTCAAGAAGGTATTTAACTGCCACCTTGAGAATGTCGTCGGGATCTACCTTCCGTTCTGGACGTTTGACGCCTACACGATCTCATCTTTCAGTGCACAGTATTCCAGCTACAGCAGAGATACGTCGAGCCGTTTCATCGGCGTATGGAATCAGTCTTTCGATGATCTTGTCACCTATGCTTCCAACAAGATCACTCATCCGTTCATTTCCAAGGTCCAGGACTTCGACTTCACAAAAGTCGTTCCGTATTCACCTGAGTATCTCGCAGGCTTCCCTGCTGAACGTTATACGATCGGTCTCGACGAAGGTTGGGAGCGTACAAAGATGAAAATACGTAAAACATTGGATTACGATATTTGGAAAAAGAACAGAGGCAAGTTCTATTACAACAGGCTGATGGCCACAAATTACTATAACGTCAAGTTCAGGTGTCTTCTGGCGCCCATGTATCTTGCCACATACAAATACGGCAGGAGAACATTTCAAGTGGCCATAAACGGCCAGACCGGAGAAGCATTCTGCCCCGCTCCCACTAAAGTCGGCAGGCTGAAACCTCTGTTTATTATCTTAGGCATACTCATAGTCATACTGACTTTTGCTTTAGTTATTTTCGTAGCAGCTAACGCTTCCTGATGCTTATCGTTTGCTGCGATTTCTCACACGATGCCGACTGTCCAGGCGTCGTTATTCTCCATATAGAGCAGGACCGCCGTCCCCGCTTCCGGGTGTTTTTTCATTGCGATGGTAACACCCGTCAGCACCACGTCGCCCTGTGACACGGTTGCCGTGCAGTAATTTCCGTTGTCAGTACTGCTGTTCAAAACTATCTCATCCACGATAACGTCGGCTACCTTATAATTCGTTGTCAGGTGGATCCTTAAGATAAGAAATAATATCAGGCCGGCAAACAAAACTGCGCCTATAACAAATCCAACAAGATTAGTCTGAAACATTGAGATCACGTCTTTGATCCTGATCAGCGGCAATGCTATCAGCAAGATCACGACGCCCAGCAGAACGAACGAAGCTGCCTTATTACGGCGTCCGGCATAAGCCAGACGATCTTTTTCTTCATCAGTCGGCTCTCTCCAGGTTAATCTTTCAAGCTGTTTCCTGTCACTCATGATCCGTTCTGTTGTTGCAGCCCCCCATGATTATAGTCCCGCTCAAATGCAGTGAATCATTAAAATCTGCACAAATCAAGGTTTTGAAAATAGTCGCTTTTATTAGCACTCTCCCCTTGCGAGTGCTAATTATCGAGCTATAATGAGTGCGAACACAAAGAACGAAGATCAATAGATCGGACCTCCGCTCGAAATGCTCGGATACAACATTCAAAGGAGATGATTATTATGTTGATGTCCGGATTATTTGGAGAAGATTTATTTGATGACTTTTGGGGTTTCCCTGCGCATGAGCTGGCCAACATCGACAAACGCCTTTACGGCAAACATGCCCGCCACATGATGGAAACCGACGTTCACGAGACCGAGACCGATTACGAACTCGAAATGAACCTCCCCGGCTTTAAGAAAGATCAGATCAACGTCAAGCTCGAAGACGGTTACATGACCATCAGTGCTTCTAAGGATCACGATCAGGAGAAGAAAGACCGCCACGGCAAGATCATCCGTCAGGAAAGATATTCCGGTGCCATGCAGCGGAGCTTTTATGTCGGCGAAGGCGTAAAAGTCGAGGACGTTAAAGCCAAATTCGAAGACGGTGTCCTAAAGCTCTCAATCCCTAAAAAGGAACTTAAGGAACTGCCGGCAAACAACACGATTGCCATTGAAGGCTGACGGTCCGTCCAGCCTTGCTTCCCGCACTCATACCCTTATGTGAAACAGCGGCCGGATTTCCGGCCGCTGCTTTTTGCAATCAAATATTACCTATCGGACTCATTTCATAATGAAGATGTGACATAATGTATGCCGTATGGAGAAAACAAAGGGACTCAATGCCAATCAAATAAAAGTGATCGCCATCATTGCAATGACGGTGGACCATTTAACGTGGGCTTTTTTCCCGGGAACCCAGGCCATCTGGTATGTTTATCTTCTGCACATCATCGGAAGACTGACAGCGCCTATAATGTGGTTTTTCATAGCTGAAGGATGCCATTACACCAGGAGCATGGGAAAATACATCTTAAGGCTTTTCCTGTTTGCGGTCGTCTCGCACTTTGCTTATGATTTCGCTTTCGGAATTCCGTTTGTACCGCTCTCGACAGGTATCTTCAACCAGACCAGCGTCATGTGGTCGCTTGCATGGGCCGTAGTCCTCGTGTTTATCTGTTCTAAAGATGAGATCCCGAAGTGGGCCAAGATAATCAGCATCATAGCGATCTGTCTGATCTCGTTCCCGTCTGACTGGTCCTGCATCGCGGCAATGTGCCCGTTCTTCTTATATATGCACAGGGATAAGTTCAAACTGCAGGCCATAAATATCGTTATATGGACATTCATGTATGCAGCCGTTTTTTTCATCTTTCTGGATAAGCTGTACGGCATACTTCAGATGTTCACCTGCCTGTCGATCCCGGTGCTCGCAAATTACAACGGGCAAAGAGGCAGATGGAAGGGCATGAAATGGTTCTTCTATCTTTACTATCCTGCACACCTGATAGTGATCGGCATCATAAGGATAACCCTGCACGGTAATATATCGATTATCTTTTAAGGCAACACCGGAAGCCTGAAATGTCGGATAAGCATCACTATGCACGGAAATTGGTGATTGGTTTAGTCCTCCCCTCCTATCACAATATAGTCATCAACAAAGACAAATGATCTGAGAAGGAGGCAATAACATGAAGACATTTACAGACAGAAAAAACAGAAAAGTCAGGGTGATCAACAAGCGTCTTTTGAACAGGCTGAAGAAGCATGCCGCTCTCGAATTATTCAGAGTCAACTTCCAGTAAGGATCTTAGCGCTGATTACCCTTCCATCATCACTTTATATTCTGGAGTACCTTCTTCCAGCGTTTTTTTATCGGTGATGTGAAATCCGTGTGCCTTATAGAATCTGATCGCATTTGCATTCTTTTCAAGCACCCACAAACGGTTGACATCATATTCCTTTTTGGCGAAATCTATCAATTCCGCACCAATGCCCTGTCCCTGAAAAAAATGATCAACATATAACTCAACCACTTCCTTATCCGCTATTCGGATAAGGCCCTTGATGATGCCTTCAGATTCATAAACCAGGATATTCTCAAGGATCTCCGGGTTGGAATATTCTTTAGCTACCGGGATTACCTGAATCTCTCCGAATGAAACAGCATCATTATGAAAGATGGAACGATAGTTCATCCTCTTAACAAAGACCAGGATTTCGGCAATCCTGGAAATATCTTCTGCCGTTGCTTTTCTGATCACACTTATCTCCTGATCTTCCCAATAGAGCTCGACAAAGAGAAGCCTCTTCATCCAACAAATTATACCATTGCAACAAGCACTCCCATCCCAAAAAGAAACCCCTTTTGTGAAGTGAACCCGCCTTGTTGGATGGAAACAGGTCCTGAAGGACTTTAGGCATAATTCCTTGCTGTTGATCGCAACCTACGGGTAAAAACCCAAGTTTCGACAATTTTACACGTAGGTTTTTCGAAAATTGCATCCAGGAAACGCCAAACCTACGGGTGAAAATACACTTTTTTCGAATCTAACCCGTAGGTAGCCGATTTTTGAGTGCCCGAAAAACAAAAACCTACGGGTAAAAACGGCAAATTGCGTTTTTTAACCCGTAGGTAGTATATTTTTGTTTAGCCCGTTCCGTTCAAGAACAAGGGTTCTCTTCACGCAAAGGGGTTTTCCGATAAATCAAAGCGAGCACTTACTCCGAGCGGACTTCCGCA
>CAMZBB010000027.1 GCA_947304405.1 uncultured Clostridia bacterium | reverse complement strand
AAGGATCCATCCTTTCACACACCGCGATAATCTCGCGCGAGATCGGAATCCCTTCCATTGTCGGCGTTGCTGATGTAATGACGAAGATCAACACCGGAGACATTATAAGGATGGACGGCTCATCCGGGAGGATAGAGATCGTAAAGAGAAAAGAGTAAGCCATGTTCAGTATCGTAAAGTTCGAAAACGAAGAGAAATACATAAATGATTTCATCGCTCTCAAGAAGAAGCTCTACACGAGGAAAAACAATACCGAGAGCACCTCTGACGTCACGCGCATCCTTACCGGAACCCATCCGCTGTCACATTATTTCAAGCTGGACAAGTTCCTGATCTACGATGACGGCAAAGTCTGCGGAAGATTCTGCTTTACGAGATACCCTGACGATCCCGTTTGCTACATCGGTTACTACGAGTGCGTCAACGATGATGCTGCGGCGTCGTTCCTTTTCGAGAGTGCTGAGAGGGAAGCGCAAGAGATGGGCTATTCCAAGATCATGGGTCCTGTTGACTGCTCGTTCTGGATCAAGTACAGGCTCAAGATCAACCTCTTCAATAAGCTCCCTTACACGGGCGAACCATACAATCTCGATTACTATCTGAAGCAGTTTACCGACAACGGCTATGAGGTCTGCGAGCATTACATTTCGAACTACTTTACGAAGATCGAGCAACCCGATCCGAAGTACGTGAAAAGGCTGAACGAATTCAGGGCCAAAGGCTACGAGATAAGAAGCCCGTTGCCCGAGGAATTCGATAAGGTCATCGGCGAGATCTACGTGCTGATAACGAGGCTCTACAGCAATTTTCCGATCTACCGCGGCCTGACGGAAGAAGAGTTCAGGCAGGTCTTTAACGATTACAGATTGATCCTGGACATGCGCTACGTGAAGATGGCTTATTACGAAGGCAAGCCCGTTGCGTTCTTTATCGGAGTTCCCGATTACGGCGCGAGAGTCTATAACACGAAAAACATCATCAACCTTCTGGGAGTCCTTAAGAGACGGAAAAAGGCTGAGGCATATGTCCTTCCGTATCTCGGAGCACTTCCGGAACATGCGGGGCTCGGCGCGGCCCTTACGGGTGCCATGATGGTCCAGCTCAATGAGACCGGTGGCGAGAGCATCGGCGCGCTCTGCAGGGACGGCAAGATCTCGGGCCACTATGCCAAGGTGTTTTTCGACAACGAGTACGAGTATGTGCTGCTGTCTAAGGAAGTCACACATCCGTAAACTGATTGTTTTGTTAATCCGCGATTTTATTATATAATCCTTGTATCGGCCCGAGCCGGCGCTTAAGGAGGGTGTGTCTTATGGAATTTCGTGCGAGACTTTCTGACGAGATGACGGATTCTGAGATCCTTCATATGAACCTTGTCCGTGAACTTGGAGGAGAGTGCCCCGTACTCCTTGAGAATAAGGGTGCGCTGCCTATCAGACAGCCCGGCAGGATCGCGGTCTACGGAAGCGGCGCAAGACATACCGTTAAGGGCGGATCAGGTTCAGGCGAAGTCAATACCAGATTCGAAGTGAACATCTGTGACGGTCTGACGGAAGCCGGATTTGAAGTCACGACCGGCGGATGGCTCTCAAGATATGACGAGGCGTTCGACAATAATCTTGCAGAATACAAGGCAACTGTCGAAGCATATGCCGCAGAGCAGAACTGCGCTCTGGCCAATGCTTATTTCGAAGTCGCCCGCCCGCCTGTTGCAGAGCCCCTCATCACCGAAGAGGATTTTGCCGATTCGGCATGCGATACAGCCATTTACGTAATAGCGCGTGAATCTGGCGAAGGCCGTGACCGCGTTGCGGAGAAGGGCGATTATTATCTGTCTGACGAAGAAGAGGACAACGTCGATTTCGTCATCAGCCATTATCAGAATTCGATAGTCATCATCAACTCCGGCGGAGTCATCGATACATCGGAACTCAAGAGCGACCCGAGACTTGGCGCGCTCCTGCTCGCAGGCCAGATCAGTAATCTTGGCGGCCATATAATCGCAGACATCATTACCGGTAAGGTCAATCCTTCCGGAAAACTTTCCGATACGTGGGCCAAATCCTATGAGGACTATCCGGGTGCGGCAGAGTTCGGTTCGAACAACGGCGACACGGATGACGAGTTCTACAGGGAAGGCATCTATGTCGGATACAGATATTTCGATTCATTCGGCGTTGCGCCTGCCTATCCTTTCGGTTTCGGCCGTTCCTACACGACTTTCTCTGTCGATGTTACCGCCGTTGAAGCCAGATCTACGGACATTACCGTATATGCACATGTAACGAACACCGGCTCCGAGTTTGCAGGCAAGCAGGTCGTTCAGGTATATTTCTCGGCTCCTCAGGACAGGATCGACAAGCCCTATCAGGAGCTTGTTGCTTTCGGGAAAACAAGGCTTCTTGAACCCGGCGAGTCCCAGCTACTTGAGATAAGTTTTGATGCAGTCAGATTCTCGTCCTATGACGATGATCTTTGCGCGAGGGTAATAGACCAGGGCGATTATCTGATCCGTGTCGGAACCAGTTCCCGTGATACTAAGATCGAAGCGGTCATCACTATTCCGGAGCAGATCACGACTGAGAGATATCAGCGTTTCATGCTCGATGAAGCAAAGTATGCTTTCGATGAACTCAAGAATCCCGGAACAGGCAAGAAAGCACGCGCTCATCTTGATGATGCACAGCTTGAGACTGCCAGAAGGATCACGCTTGATACTTACCGTATCAGGAGGGGCATCGTCAGATACAGGGGCGTCAATGAAGCACACCTCAACGACCGCACGGAAGAGACACTCACGCTGGGTTCGGTCATCGGCCGCAATGCCGGCATCTCACAGCTTGTCGCACAGTTCTCGGTTCAGGAACTTGCAGAACTCTGCGTAGGCAATTTCGACAGGGGAGACCTTGAAGACGGTGTTGTTTTCTCTGCATCAGGCAACGTTCCCGGTGCCGCATCCGAGACGATAGACAAATTTGCGGTAAGCCGCAAGATCCCGCCGATCGTTATGGCTGACGGCCCTGCGGGATTGAGGCTCCAGCCTCATTTCAAGGCAACGAGACAGGGCGATCTTTTAAGGGGCGGCGAGACATTCGGATTTATCAACAATCCATTCCCGGATGATACTCCTGATGATGCTGTCGACTACTATCAGTACTGCACGATGATCCCTACGGCGACCGCGCTCGCTCAGACCTGGAACATGGATCTGATCGAAAAGCTGGGCCACATGGTAGGCGAAGAGATGGAAGAGTACGGAGTCAATCTCTGGCTTGCACCGGGCATGAACATCCACAGGAATCCTCTCTGCGGAAGAAACTTTGAGTATTTCTCGGAGGATCCGCTTCTTTCTGGTCTTTGCGCTGCGGCTGACACTAAGGGCGTTCAGTCCGTCGACGGCAGAGGCACCACGATCAAGCATTTCTGCTGCAACAATCAGGAAGACAACAGGATGTTTACCAATGCGCACGTTTCTCCTCGTGCTCTTAGAGAGATGTATCTCAAGGGCTTTGAGATCTGCGTCAGGGAAGCGCAGCCGTTTGCCGTCATGGCATCTTACAATCTTGTCAACGGACTCCATACCTGCAACAACTATGAGCTCATTCAGAACATTTTGCGCGATGAGTGGGGCTTTGAAGGTATCGTCATGACCGACTGGTACAGTTCGTTTGAAGACGTCGGATTCCTGGGTTACAACAGGAATACCAAGTATCCGCCGGCATTCTCAAGACTGTGCGTTTATGCCGGATGTGACCTTCAGATGCCCGGCTGTGAAGAGAACGTCGATGATATCGTTAATGCCGTTTACAATAACAAGCTGTCGAGGGCAGATCTGCAGGAATGCGTCATGAACCTCATCAGACTCTGCATTAAGTGCGTTTGAGGAACTGACGGATGGCAGAATGCATCAGCTTTGAATACAGGGATGACGAAGATGTTGTTCTCGTTAAGATAGGGCATGAGGCAGAAGGAAACGATTTCCGTAATCCCCTCAAGGATTCCTGCAATCTCCTGAGGGAGAAGTCGGGTGCCGCATACATAATCGAACCCGATAAAGAGTTCAAGCCCGGCAAAGAAGATGCCGAGTGGATCACGCAGCATTTTATCCCGATCGTAAAAAGAAGCTGCGCGGGAAGGATAATACTGATAATCCCCGAAGACGATCCGCGCCGCCAGGCCGTTGAAGAAGCGTATGGCAGCCTCATAGGATTCTTTTTCGCCGGCGATTACGAAGAGGCATTGAAGGTCCTCAAAGACGTTGATCTCAAGGAAAACGACAAGGGCATTAAGATCGCGGGCAAGACAAAAAAACAGTGGAGAGATCATTTCTCATATATCTGGTTCAAATACTCGATATTCCCGATCGCCATTGCTATAATCGCGCTGCTGTTTTTCGGCCTGTTCGGAAGGCAGACTAACGATGTCGTCGTTTACTCTTTCGGTTTTTTTGAACTTGATGAGACCTATATGGAAGAAGTGTTGAAGAATGAGGGATACAAGGTCCCTTATTTCCCCGCAGCTGTTGTCGTAACGCCGAACCAGGAAGGAAAGACAGCGACTCAATATTCGAGTGAATCGGCAACGGCCTACTTCATGACAAATCCCGATGTCGTTGTTACCGACGGAGTGACTTACGGCTATTACTATCAGAGCCTTGGAGTCTATCCGGAAGCTTATGAGAGGGTCATGAACAACTTAAGCGAAAAAGCGAAAAAGAATGTCGAGCCGGTCTATATGTCTGCTGCGGAAGCTGACGAATACGTCAAGAAATTCAATGCCTGGTCTGGCAAATCCTATCTTGATGAAGAGACACCGTTATCTGAACAGGCAAAAGACGATACAAAGGCGATCGTCGGATTCAGGATCAAGGACAAGGAAGCCTGCCAGAAGCTGGGCTACAAGACCGGCTGGACCAAGAGCGATTCCAGCCTCGTGCTTAGCATGTACTCGAAATGCGCTGATCAGGAGAAGGCCGAGAAAGTCCTGACGGTCATCCTTAACAGCGCTTTCTGATTTTTTGTGCCGCATTGACGCGGCAGTCGGGAGGATAATATGAATATTGAATTCACCGGAACTGACGGTACTTTCAAGACTAGAGAAGCCGACAGGTCGAGCTATCTTTATCTTCCGGTCGGAAGCCCTTCGGGAGTCATGGGATCCGTTACTCCGAAAGGCGGTGGCGACACCAAGCTCTCACAGGACAGATTTTTCCTCCACCCGGTAGTTGTCGAAGACCTTCAGGAGTCAATGTACTCGCGCAACTTCTGGCTTTATGTCGACGGAATCGGGCTTAAGTCTGCTTTGGGTTTTTCGTTGAGCCAGCTGGCAGGAAAAGATGAAGCCGAACTGGAAGCGGGTTTTCTCTGGCAGAAGACGACCAGAAAGATAACAGACGGCCTGACGGCATCGGTGTTGATCTTTGCGCCCGTGTCAGAAGAGCGCTGCGAGATCATGCAGGTTACGGTAAGCAATAACGGCGACAAAGACATATCGTTCATCCCCTCGGCGGCGGTACCTGTTTTCGCGCGCGGCGCGGATCACATCAGGGATCACAGGCACGTCACTTCGCTGCTCAATGTCATAGAAGTCTTGGAAGACGGCATAGAAGTCCGTCCGACCATGGCGTTTGACGAACGCGGTCACCATAGGACTTCAGATACATATTCGGTACGTGCAAGAGATGGCGAGGGCAATGCTCCCGAAGGGATCGATCCCACCGTTCTTGAATTTGCCGGCGACGGGGGCAATCTCCTTGATCCCGAAGGCGCGAAAAGCAGCGTTACCGGCATGGTGCCCGGTTCTGTCGTAACAGGACAGGAGGCCTATGCGGGTCTTAAGTTCGCGAGAAAGACCCTCGCTCCGGGCGGCTCCGCAGTATTTAACGTCGTCCTCGGTTTTGACAAAGAGGGCGGAAGATTCCTTGAAAGCGCGAACATCAGCGATGCATTCGAGACATTGAAAAAACACTGGGAGAACGAGAAGATCATTCACACCAAGACGGGCGATCCTTCATTTGACGGTTGGATGGAATGGGTGAGCGTTCAGCCTGCGCTCCGCAAACTCTACGGATGCTCGTTCCTTCCTTACCACGATTACGGAAGGGGAGGAAGAGGATGGCGCGATCTCTGGCAGGATTCGCTGGCGCTCCTTCTCCGCAATCCCGCAGATGCGAGGGATGACCTGGTCAGTTATTTCGCAGGCGTGAGGATGGACGGATCTAACGCTACGATCATCGGCTCAAAGAGAGGCGAGTTTATCGCCGACCGTAACGGCATCCCGAGAGTATGGATGGATCACGGCTTCTGGCCCGTGTTTACGGTTGACCTGTACCTTAACAGCACCGGAGATTATGATTTCCTTTTCGAGATGCAGCCTTATTTCAAGGACAGCCTAACGTTGAGGGGCGAGGGACGTGACGAGGGATTTGATCACGATTCATCACCCAAGGAACTGACCGAAGACGGCTCCGTTTATCTCGGAACTGTGATCGAACATATACTGACTCAGCTGGTCACGCAGTTTTTCGACTGCGGTGAACACGGTAACATGAGGCTTCGCGGAGCTGACTGGAATGATGCGCTCGACATGGCTTCCTCAAAGGGCGAGAGCGTTGCGTTTACCGCCGCTTACGCAGGCGCCCTCTCCATGCTGTCTTCGATACTCCGCAACTGCGGAAGAAAAGACATCGTGGTGTTTGAAGAGCTGGTCAACCTCATCTGCGCAGACTGTTACGATGATCCCGAAGCCAAAAGAAGGACGCTCATCGATTATGAGGAAAGCGTTGCCTCTCACGTCACGGGTTCAGTCATGGTAATGGATGCGGAAAAGCTCGCGTCGCAGCTTGATCTGATGTCGGACTGCCTCAAAAAGCATATCCGCGAAAACGAGACAGTCAGTGACAGCGAAGGCTCCAGATGGTTCAACGGCTACTACGACAACGATTCCCAAAAGGTCGAGGGCGTGGTTAACGGTTCCGTCCGCATGATGCTTACGTCACAGGTCTTTACCGTAATGTTCGGCACGGCTGACGATGAGATGGTGAAGGACGTGATCAGATCGTGTGACAAGTATCTTTACGCTCCTAAACTTGGAGGATACAGACTCAACACTGATTTCCATGAGGTCAAGATGAACATGGGCAGGGCGTTCGGCTTCGCGTACGGCGAAAAAGAGAACGGCGCGGTGTTCTGCCACATGGCGGTCATGTATGCGTTCGCGCTCTATACCAGAGGCTTTGCAAAGGAAGGCTTCAAGGTCTTTGACAATCTGTTTTCGCAGAGCATGAGCGAAGACGGAAGAATGTACCCCGGAATCCCCGAGTACTTTAACGGTATGGGCCGCGGAATGTATCCTTATCTGACTGGCGCGGCAAGCTGGGCCGTGCTCCTGGTCCTGACGAAGATGTTTGGCGTTTCCTCGGTCCGCGGAAAGATAAAGCTCGATCCCGCGCTCCTTCTGTCCCAGTTTGATGCTGAGGGCCGCGCAACGGTTACCGCATACAGAAAAGGCAGGCCGTTCAAGCTTACCTATGTGAATCCCGGCAAGCTTGAGGTCGGTTCCTATAAGATCGTTTCTGTCTCGGTCGGAGGCAAAAAGCTGCAGCTTGAAGAAGGCGGCCTGATCCCCGAAGAAGCTTTTGAGTCGCCCGATCCCGAGATCGTCTGCGAATTAGGATAATTACTTAATAATATTTTTCAGAGGCCCCGGAGCCTGGATTGAAGAGAACCCTTGTTCTTGAACGGAACGGGCTGAACAAAAATAAATTACCT
Organism: uncultured Clostridia bacterium; assembly: GCA_947304405.1. GTDB lineage: Bacteria > Bacillota > Clostridia > Saccharofermentanales > Saccharofermentanaceae > Saccharofermentans. The sequence continues at coordinate 20,207 of CAMZBB010000027.1, read as the reverse complement.
ACGGGTAAAAAACGCACATCAGTCGTTTTAACCCGTAGGTTTTTGTTTTTCGGGCACTCAAAAATCGGCTACCTACGGGTTAGATTCGAAAAAAGTGTATTTTCACCCGTAGGTTTGGCGTTTTCTGGATGCGATTTTCGAAAAACCTACGGGTAAAATTCTCGAAACTTGGGTTTTAACCCGTAGGTCGCGGTCAACAGCAAGAAATTATACCTACTATTTCTTCAGGACCTGTTTCCATCCAACAAAGCAGGTTCACTTCAGATTGCTCCGGGGCGTTTTGGACGGTAGGCAAACCTGTGGCATTATCGCCCGGAAAACGCTCACGGAATGTCAATCTGCTCAATGGGACAAAGGGTTTTTATGCAATGCGCCAATTTGTAAAAAAACTTGATAAATTTCCGGAAAATTACAAATTCCATCTTGCGTTAAAGAAATGTTACAGATACAATACGGGTGTGTGGTGATTTGGGGATTATTTTCCCACATGGGTGGAGGAAAGTGGAAGCAAATCCGATTTTACCCCCGTTTCTCACATAGATCAACGAAGAAGTACGGCGAAAGTGGCAAGAGACATCAAGAAAATCGATGCCAAGGGGAGATTCTTCATCCCGGCAAAGCAGAGAGAACAGCTCGGAGACGAGGTTGTTGTAACAAACAGCCTTGATAAGGGCTATCTTTGCGTTTATTCAAAGGCGCGTTTCGACCACATCGCCGAGCAGATCAGGAAGCTCAACTACCTGAATCCCAAGGTCCGTATCATTTCGAGAGCCATCATTGGCGAGGCTTGCGAGGTAACGGTTGATTCTCAGGGAAGGATCGCGGTCAGCGCAGAACTGTGGGAGAGGGCTTTTGCAAAGGCGGGAGACGAGATCTGCGTCTTTAACGATGCCGGCAAGTTGGATATCTGCGCTAAGAGCTTCTATGACAACGAAGATCACGATCTGAGCAATATTGAAGGATTGGAGACGGATTATTATGTCGACGGACTCTGAGTTCAAGCACAAGTCGGTACTGCTCAGGGAAGCAGTTGACGGCCTTAGCGTAAAGAGCTACGGCGTATATGTTGACTGTACCGCGGGCGGCGGCGGACACAGCGCCGAGATAGCATCAAGGCTCGGCTCGTCCGGCACCCTGATCTCTGTGGATAAAGACGTTGACGCGCTCCGCGCCTGCATGGCACGCAGCAAGGATTTCGCACACACCAACTGGATGCCTGTCAAATGTGATTACGGCGATATAGACAACATGCTCGACAGCATGAAGATAAGAAAGGTCGACGGAATACTTGCAGACCTCGGCGTGTCTTCTTACCAGCTCGATCAGGCAGAACGCGGATTCTCTTATATGAACAAGGGCCCCCTCGACATGAGGATGGATACGAGCGACGAGACGCTTACTGCAGAATATGTCGTCAACAGGTATTCAAGGGATGAACTCGAGAGGATCTTCAGGGAATACGGTGAAGAACGTCACTCCGGAAGGATCGCAGACGGTATCGTTCAGAGAAGACAGAGAATACCTTTCAAGCTTACGACCGATCTGGCGGAAGCCATCAAGGAATATATGCCGGGGCACGGAAGAAATGAAGACCAGCACCCTGCAAAGAGGTGCTTCCAGGCTATCAGGATCGAAGTCAATCACGAACTTTCGGGCCTTGAGAACCTTATGAAGGATTGCTTCAAGCACCTTAATCCGGGCGGAAGAGTATGCATAATCACTTTCCATTCGCTCGAGGACAGGATCGTAAAAGAAGCATTCCGCAAGGCTGAAAGCCCTTGTACATGCCCAAGGGAATTCCCGGTGTGCGTGTGCGGAAAGCAATCGTTGGGTACGGTGATAACAAAGAAACCCATTGAACCGTCTGAGGAGGAGAAGGAGGAGAATCCGAGGGCGCGCAGCGCAAAACTCAGGGTCTTCGAAAGGAACGGGAACGAACAGTACAACTAAAGGGTGGACACTATGGCAATCAAAGAGCGCAAAAAAACTGACATCAAGAGGAAAAAGCCTGCAGTACGTGTTGACAGGGATCTTATGGATGCGCTCAATGCCGGAAAGAAGAGTTATTCAAGGACATATTCCTATAAACCCGGTTCGATAATCCCGGTCATGAAGCCTTTGATCATTGAAAAGGAGCCTTACAAGAAGGCGGCAAAGAAGGCTAAGACCTCCGAAGATAAATTTTCATACGAGACAGTCTCGGAAAGGACTTTCAATTATGCCACGGAGCATATGAATCCCGAGATGACCGAAGAGCAGAGGAAAAAAGTCAGGAAGCTTACCAAGAGAAAGCTTTTCGAGAGTGTCATGACGATCGGACTCATCGTTCTTTCGGGTCTTTTCGTAATGATGCTGCTCTTCCCGCAGACTGAACTGTCAGAGCTTTCCAGAGATAATTCCAACCTCAAGGACGGGATCAACACGATCAAGAGAAAGATCCTTGACGCGGAAGAAAATGCAAACGGTATTACTGATATGGATGCGATACGTGCCCAGGCACTCCAGCTCGGCATGCAGGATCCGAATCAGAATCAGGTAGTAAATCTTCCAATTCCCAATAACGATTCCTTGAAGACAGTGATACCATATGATACGTATGGAATAAACGACGACGTCCTCAGGGCTAACCAGGACGCTCTAGAGGAGTACTATGCCTCTCATCCCGGGCGTTAAAGCTGACAGAAAACAAGATATACCCAGTGAAGTGCTTCCTGCCGAGGTCCTGACGGACTGCGGAAGAGATGTTGCTGCAAGAAAAATGGCGGTCCTGATAGCGGCCGCTATGATTCTTTATGCCGTTTACCTTGTGTTCAGCCTATACAAGACCACCGTTAAGGATTACGACAAGTACGCGAGGGCGGCTGCCAACGAGCAGTGGACACTCATGACGTATCCTGCAAGCAGGGGCATCATCTACGATGCGAACATGACCCCGCTTGCGTCCAATACTTACGACTATACGGTCATCTGTTCACCTTCGCAGGTCACGTCCTCCATGCTTTCCCGCGCCCAGATCATGCAGCAGGTGGTCTCGATCCTGGGAGTCAAATACGAAAAGATCGATTCGATACTTCCGGAGGATCCCACGGACAGGAACGATAAGCGCAACGGAGTCGCCGGCTGCGACGTTATCAGGAATATCCCGGCGGCAAAAAAGGATGAATTCCAGAAATTCCTGAAAGACTATAAGGTTAAAGGCTTCGGATTCGTTGCGGTCCCCCAGAGGTACTATAACTACGGAAGTCTTGCTGCCCAGGTCATTGGTTATGCGAAAAACGACGGCGAGACTCTGAAGGGCCTTTACGGACTCGAATCTTATTACGACAAGGTCTTATCCGGCAGTGACGGTTACCGCTATTCGGAGACCGACTCCATAACCGGCGGCGTTCTTCCTTATGCGGATGCCACGGAACAGAAGGCTGCTAACGGGCGTAACATCGTTACAAACATCGATCTTTCGATCCAGAGGATCGTTGAGGAGGCCTGCAAGGATGCCTATGACAAGTACAAGCCGATCGACGGGTGCACCGCGATAGTCATGAATCCTTATACGGGCGCAATACTGGCAATGGTCTCTCTTCCGGATTACGACCTCAATAATCCGTACGGCGCACCTTACGGCCTGGATGAGTACGACTTTAAACTGATGGACAAGAACAAACAGGTTGAATACATAATGTCGAATGCATGGCGCAACCGCTGCGTTTCAGATACGTACGAGCCCGGTTCGACATTCAAGTCGCTTACTACCTGCATGGCGTTTGAAGAGAATCTTACCAACGAGAATGAGATGTTCAATGACCGGCCGATCGAGCTTTCCGATCAGCACACGATATCCTGCTGGATGCAAAAGACCAACGGGTTCAACCACGGAGATGAAACGCTGAAGAAGGCTTTCGAGAACTCCTGCAACCCGATCTTTACCCAGCTGTCGTACAGGATCGGACTCAAGAAGTACTACAGATATGTCCGTATGCTCGGCTTCTACGATCATACCGGTATTGATCTTCCTGCAGAAGGAAAAGGCATTTTCCATAAGAGTCCGAGCAAGGTCGACTTGGCGGTTCTGTCTTACGGAGAGTCTTCGACGGTCACGCCTATCCAGCTGATCACTTCTTACTGCGCGATAATCAACGGCGGCAACCTCATGGTTCCCCACATCGTTAAGTACATAACCGATGAGAACGGCAATATCGTTGAACAGATCAAGCCTGAGGTAGTCAGGACCGTGTTCTCCGAGAACACCTGCAAGAGAGTCAGGACCCTGATGGAAGGCGTTGTCTCTGACGGTACCGGTTCCGCTGGTAAAGTTGCCGGATTCAACGTTGCAGGTAAGACGTCAACGTCAACCGTGGACGTCGGCGAGCTTAAGGGCCACCACGTGCTTTCGTTCTCATGCTATGCTCCCGCAAACGATCCGCAGATCGCAGTCCTTTTCGTTCTCAATAAGCCTGAAGATAAAGAGGTCGGTTCTTCGGCCGCAGCATCAACGGCGGCAAGGATCGTTGAAGGAACCCTGACGTACATGGGCATCGAGAGAAAGTTCAGCGCTGAAGACTTTGACGAGCTCACAAAGGAATTCTACGTAATGAAGGTTGATGGAATGAACGCATCGAAGGCTTCGTCCACCATCGCATTCAACGGTCTGTCGACCCTTTACGGAACGGTCGACATGACGCCTGATACTATCATCGCAAGAACATATCCCAGCTATACTCAGAAACTTTATAAGACCGGTATCGTCATCATGTATCCGGAGGATATCACGGAAGATCAGATGCTGAAGTCCCGCGTACCTAATCTGGTCGGAATGAATTCGATCGAATGTATCGAGGCTTTGCGCAAGGTCAATCTTAACTGCAAGATCAAAGGCGACGTCATGGGCATCTGCGTCTCGCAGAGCCAGAGCGCGGGTTCGACCGTGCTTTCAGGTGAGGTGATCACGGTAACGCTTGATTCCAACGGTGCCAACCTGATCGGGATCAACAGAAAGACGCCTACCGTTGTGCCGAAAAAGAAGAACGGAGACTCGGGCGTAGGGTAATACCGGTCCTTTGAGTCGGCCGCGGATGGTTTAACGCACAAACAAGGGCTGTTATTAGCCTCAAAATTCTTCCAATTGCCACACAGAACTTTTAATTCTTTGTTTTAATATGAATAAGGCGAAAAATCGAAAGGAATCTTTGACCGTGCAGTTGGCTGACATACTTAAAGAACTTGATTCAAGGGTGATAGCAGGTGATCTTGCCTGTGAAGTAACCTCAGTACAGTTCGATTCGCGCCGCGCGGTTCAGGGCTGCATTTTTGTCTGTATCAAAGGATTCAATGTTGACGGTCATTCCTACGTTCGTGATGCGGCTCTTGCAGGTGCATCCTGCGTCATCGTGGATAAGGACCGTGATGGTTTTCCGCAAGAAGACCTGATCGAAGCGGTCAAGGGAACCTCATGCGTAATAGCCGAGGCAAAGGATACGAAAAAGGTCCTTGCCGTTGCGGCTGCCGCGCTCAACGGACATCCCGAGAAAAAGATGAATATCTACGGCATTACCGGAACAAAGGGAAAGACCACTTCCACATTTATGCTCAGGAGCATCCTGGGTTCCGACGGAACGAAGACGGGCCTGATCGGAACGGTATGCAACATCATTGGCGATGAGAAGATCGAAGCAAAGCATACCACTCCTGAGTCTTCCGAGATCTTTTCGATGATGAGTTCCCTTCTCGAAAAGGATACTGACAGCCTCGTCATGGAAGTCTCTTCACAGGGATTAAAACTCGACCGGGTATACGGGATAAAGTACAAGGCGGCGGCATTCACAAACTTCTACGAGGACCATATTGCGCCCAACGAGCATCCCGATATGGAAGATTATTTCAATTGCAAGCTCAAGATATTTGACAGCTGCGGTACCGCGGTCATCAACGCGGACTGTGATCAGGCAAGCAAGGCCATCGAATACGCTTCGTCAAAATGCAGGGTGCTTACATACGGCATAGACAAAGAAGCTGATTTCAGAGCAAAAGATCTCAGGCTCGAGAGAAGGGGCCATGTGACCGGAACATCTTTCACGTTGACAGGCGGATACGTTACGGGTGAATTCTTTGTGGCTCTTCCGGGAAGGTTCAACGTATCCAATGCTCTGTGTGCCATCGCGCTTGCGTATTGCGCAGGATGCGGCGAGAGCAGCATGAGAGAGGCTCTGGCATACATCAGCGTTCCAGGACGCATGCAGCCCGTTGAGAACGATCTCGGCATCAGCATCCTTGTTGACTACGCGCATAATGCAGCGGCACTTGAGAATGCGGTCGAGACGCTGAAGGAATATACAGAGGGAAGGGTCATCACCGTCTTCGGATGCGGCGGAGACAGATCCAAGACCAGAAGATTCGAGATGGGAGAAGTATCCGGTAATCTTTCCGATTACACGGTCATCACATCCGACAACCCGAGGACTGAGGACCCGATGGCGATAATCGGGAACATCATCACCGGGATCAGCAAAACAAACGGCAAATATGAAGTTGAGGCCGACAGGACGAGCGCTATCAAGCGTGCCATATCGCTGGCTAAGCCCGGTGATACCGTCCTGATCGCGGGCAAAGGTCACGAGGATTATCAGATCTTCGCTGACAGAACGATACATTTTGATGATGCGGAGCAGGCGGCAAAAGCCGTGGCTGAACTGCAGGGCGGTGTCAGATGATGTTTACTCTTGAAGAGATAAAAAGAGCTACGGGCGGCAAGACCGTTTACAAGACGAAAGAACCCGTCTATGCGGCTTTTGTAAATGTCTCGGGAGTATCTACCGATACGAGAACGATCAAGGAAGGCGACGTGTTTTTCGCGCTCAGAGGAGACCGTTTCAACGGCGGCGATTACACGGCAACGGCAGTGGAGAACGGTGCCTGTGCCGTTGTAGTCGATAATGCTGAATATGTACCTGACGGAGCGGTCGGTATCGTGGTAAGCGACACGACCAAGGCTTTGGGACTCCTCGCTGCGTATTACAGATTCAAGCTCGGCGCCAAGGTCATAGCCGTCACGGGTTCCGTAGGCAAGACCACTACAAGGACGATCATAGCGGACGTTTTAAGGACGGGACTTCGCGTTCATTCCACCAAGGCCAATAACAACAACGAGATCGGCATGAGCAAGACGATCCTTTCAGCACCCGAAGATACAGAGATACTGGTCGTTGAGATGGGTATGAGAGGAAAAGGAGAGATATCGCTTCTCACTAATATCGCAAGGCCTGACATCGCCGTCATAACCAATGTCGGTTACTCACATATAGGAAGGCTTGGCAGCCGCGACGACATTATGCGCGCGAAAATGGAGATCGCAGACGGCCTGACGGACGGAGGCATTCTCATCGTCAACGGAGACGATCCCAGATTGTTCGAACATGCCAGAAGGATCCTTCCGATCAACAATCTGATAGCTGCAGTATCTTCTTCCGAAAAGGCAGTCGAACTGTGTCCCGAATGCATCAACGCATATGACGTGGAAGAGACTGATGAAGGCACGGAATTTTGTGCCCGGATAACCAGATTGGGCAAGACCATAGATTTCGGAGATAAGTTCTCGGTCAGGATGTTTGGCAGCGCAGGAGTCAGGAATGTCCTTTTCGCGCTGCTCTGCGCACATATCTGCGGTCTTGCTGCGACGGATGAGTCGCTTGATCTGATCAGGGAAGCCGTATCGAGCGGTAAGGCAATGGACGGACGCGGCGCTATTACTCAGACAAAAAGGTATATGATAGTAAATGATGCGTATAACGCATCGCCCGAATCGATGGAGAATGCTTTTCTCAATTTCTCGAAAAGGGCGAAGGGCAGACGTAAGATCCTGGCGCTCGGCGGCATGCTCGAATTGGGCGACTATTCTCCCGAGCTTCATGAGATGACCGGAAAAGCCTGCGCGGAATACGGATTTGACAAAGTCTTCATAACCGGGGAGAACGCTGATGATTTCATCAAGGGTGCTCATATGATCGATAAGGATCTCGAGATATCCAGATGCCGTGACAGCAGCGAGGTGTCATCATCCCTTTCCGATTATGTGGAAGACGGAGATGCGATCCTCTTCAAGGCCTCTCATTCATTCGGCTTTGAGGAGCTTGCTGAAGAGTTCATAAAGAAAGGCGATTCATAACGGATGCCTCAGGAGAAACGTAGCAAGAATCAGATGACTGATATCGAGAAGCTCATCGAACCGATGGGTGAAGCTTTTACGATCCCTGAAGAAGCCAAAGTCCATACGGACATGAATCTCAACACGGTCAATATCCCGATGCTGCTCATGGTATTTGTCATGATCGTTTTCGGTCTCGTTGTCTTGTATTCCGTTTCCGGACCGGATGCCTACGGACTCTATCACGACTCCGCGCACTTCCTTAAGAGACAGATAATCCAGACAGTTATCGGACTCGTCGGATGCATCGTAATATCGTTCATTCCCATCTGGGTATTCTCGCAGAAATGGGTAATGGTAGGCGCATACGGACTCAGCCTTGCACTCGCGTTCTGGACGCTCGCCGTGGGCGTAGGTTCCGAGCACGGTGCGACCAGATGGGTCAACATCGGACCTATCCAGTTCCAAAGTTCCGAGGTGATCAAAGTTGCCTTGATCGTAGCTTTTGCGTGCTACCGTGCCGCGGCTGACAAGGCGAGGCGAAGCGGTAAGCTTCCAATCCCGAAGAATCCGCGCAGGAGAAATTTCGTTTGCGCAATGGTCGACATCGTTATTCCCGTTATCTTTATCCTTATCGTTGACGTTGTCATCATCATGCAGCCGCACGTGTCCTGCTTCATTATCATCGGAGTGATCATCTTCATCAGTGCGCTTGTATCCGAGATACCCCTCAGATCCTGGATAGTCGGAATAGGGCTGATGCTTGGGGCTGCAATAGTCTTCGGAGGCTTCATTTTCGCGCTGATGCCTGCGGAAGGCAGAGACAGGATCCTCAAGAACTACTCCCACGTTTTCAAGCGTATCGCGATCTTCAGACAGGGAGATGACGATGAGGAGGATCCTGATAACACACTTACCAAGGATGATACGAGGCAGATCGACAATGCCCATAATGCGCTGGGTTCCGGCGGCATGTGGGGAGTCGGCCTCGGCAATTCCCGTTCCAAATACAATTACGTCGCAGAGGCGCAGAATGACTATATATTCTCAATCTATGTGGAGGAGACCGGGTTCGTCGGCGGACTGATCCTGATGTCGATGTACATGATAATGTTCATCATGTGCGTCAAGGTGATCTTGCGGGCGGACGGGGTCTTTGCGCGGACGGTCGCGACAGGCTGTACCGCGCTGATCTTCGTCGAAGTCCTGATGAATATATCGGTCGAGCTGCAGGTTATCCCTGCGACCGGTGTTACGCTTCCTTTCATGAGTTACGGCGGAACAGCGCAGATCATGCTCCTCGCTGCATACGGCCTCATCCTTTCCGTTTCCAAGTATGGAAAAAGGCCTAAGGAGACCAGATCAAAACAATTGTCTAAAAGGGCGGCATAAACCTTTATGGAGCACCGTTTCGCGATAATCGGCGGAGGAACCTCCGGGCATATCAATCCCGCGCTCGCAATAGCGGGTATCTTGAATGAGGGCTTCTCCAAGAAAGGCGATACGTGCAGATTCGTGTTTTTCGGAAGGAAAGACGGCCTTGAAGGTGAGCTGATCCCCAATGCCGGATACGAATTTGTCGATATCGAGGCCAAGCCTTTTCCGACCAAGCCTTCAGTCAAGCTGATCAAAGCCCAGGCTGCTCTGACCAAAGGCAAAAAGCAATGCCTTTCCTACCTGAAAGAATACCGTCCCGAATGCGTGATAAGCACCGGCGGATATGTAAGTGCGCCTCTTCTTATGGCTGCGAAAAAACTTGGTATCCCTGTCATGCTCCATGAGGCAAATGCTTTCCCGGGAAGGGCGAACAGGGTCTTATCCAAAGGCGCGGCGCTTGTCATGACGGGCTTCCCCGATAAGGACAATGTCTTTTCCAAAGCGAAAATGGTCTACTACACCGGCAATCCGGTAAGAAGGATCATGTTTGAAAACACATATGAGGAATCGAGAAAAAAGCTCGGGATCCCCGAAGGAAAGAAATTCGTTTTCGCGATGGGAGGCTCTCTGGGCTCTGCCACGATAACCGGATTTGTCCTGTCCTGTGCCAGAAGGCCGGAATTTGCCGACACTTTGTTCGTACTCAGCTGCGGCAAGAAAAATACCGTTGAGATAACGGACGAAGACAGAAGCCTTCCCAATCTTGATATCAGGGAATACATCACCGATACAAATCTTTATCTGTCGGGAAGCGATGTCTCGATCCTTCGTGCTGGTGCGGTCACATGTGCAGAGATAACCGCTACAGGCGCCTGTGCCATTATGGTCCCGTATCCGTATGCGGCCCACGACCATCAGACCTACAATGCAAGATCCATTGCTCAAAGGGGCGGAGGAGTGGTTGTCACCGATGCGGACTGTGCTTCGGGCAAGATCCTTCCTGTCTTGAAAGAACTTCTCGAAGATGACGTTAAGCGCAAAAAGATAAGAGAAAACGCCGCCATGCTCGCGATACCTGATACGGACGAAAGGATCTTCCGTTCGATCACGCAGGCGCTCGGAATACAAGATTGATAAAATAACCTTATGGATGATAACGAACTCGACAGACTGTTTGGATATGACGGCGGACCTGAAGGTACCGGCGAGGACGATCCTGAACATCTGCAGATCGTTGATTCCAAAGATAAAAAGGCCGAACCCGAAGAAAAGGATTCTCCGGACAATAAGGATCACGAAGACGGCTCCGGCAAAAAAGAGACAGAGTCTGTAAACAAAGTGTCTTCTGACGAAGAAGGCCCTGTAGAAGATGCCGGGGCAAAGCCTGAAGAGGATGGCGAACCTTCAGAACCCGGAAAAGAAGAAAAATCCGAAGAAGATAAAGATGGCAAAGAGGAAGGACATGAGAAGGGCGAGCCTTCAAGACCCCATGCCGCAAAGACTTCCGAAGAAAAGGAAAAAGCTCCGAAAAAGGCAAAGAAAAAACCGCGCAAAAAGCTCTCCCGTTTCGGCATCGGCGTGATAGTCTTCACCGTGATCTTCGTAACGCTTGTGCTCCTGTTCCTTTTCCTTCCGATCTTCAGGGTCAGGTCAGTAACCATAGAAGGCAACGTTGAGCTCAGCGACCAGGAGGTCTTAGATGAAGTCGGACTCAAGTACAACGCCCATCTGATGAGCGGCGTCAGCGGCAATCTGCTTGATATCCTGAGCTTCAATTACGGCAAGACCGAGGAGCGTATCAGGAACGAGAACCCTTATATCTCGGATATTTCGATAAGCATCAAGATCCCTTCGGAAGTCAGGATCACCATCAAGGAGAGAGTAAAGATCGCATATGTCAGCACTCCTGACGGATATATTGCGCTTGACCGTTACGGGACGGTGCTCGAGCTTGATTCCGGCAAGTCAAACCGCAAGGTCAGCCCTGTCGTATACGGTATCAGCGTTGATTCCGCAAAGCTCGGCGAGAAAGTCGTGGTAAGGGATGAGAACTCTTACAAAAAGGCGATCGTGGTCCTCGGAGCGATCCTGGCTGCTGACAATGCAACCATCGGCGACAAATTCAATATGTTCGAGCATACGACTGAAGTGAGGATCATACCGAGCGGGTATATCTTCCTGACCATCTATACAGCGAGTGGCAAGCCGGTACAGGTCAAGCTCAACAAGACTGACAAGATAAACGACAAGATGGCCAAACTGCTATATCTGTTCAATTCCAACGCTTTTGACCAGGTTACCATCAAGGGTACATTGGACATGACAGGTGATGAATTCATCTTCAACGCATCCAACGGTTAAATAATCTGATATTTCCTAAAAAATTTACATTTTAATGATAAAATAAGTTTAATTCTTACAATACTGAGTTAAATGGCTCCCTTTGTATTGATTGAAAATAGTGTTTGGGATAAAATTCAGAATGACATATAGTTTAAGCAAATAATTTATTTTTTATTAGAAAACGGGTCAAAAACAGTATTAACGGAGGAAATTAGGATGTCTGAGAGCAAGCACAGCTATTCAATGGACGAGTCGAACGTTGCCAGCATAAAGGTAATCGGTGTCGGCGGAGGCGGAAGCAATGCTGTTAACCGCATGGTCGAGAGCGGAGTCCAGGGTGTTACGTTTATCGCAATCAATACCGATAATCAGGCGCTTGCCCGCAACAAGGCAGAGATAAAGATCCAGATCGGCGAGAAGGTCACAAGAGGCCTCGGCTGCGGCGCTGACCCCAGCGTTGGCGAGAAGGCTGCCGAAGAGTCCCGCGATGAGATCGCAGAGGCTATCAAGAATACGGACATGCTCTTCGTTACCGCAGGTATGGGCGGCGGTACCGGAACAGGTGCTGCTCCTGTAGTAGCCCAGATCGCAAGAGATCTCGGAATCCTCACAGTCGCAGTAGTTACCACACCGTTTACTTTCGAGGGCGGCAAGAGAGCTTCCAACGCAGAGCGCGGTATCCGCGAGCTCCAGAAGTCCGTTGACTCCCTCATCGTCGTTTCCAACGATAAGCTCCTTGACGTAGTTGATGAGAGCACTTCCTTCGAGGAAGCATTCAATATGGCTGACCAGGTCCTCAAATTCGGTGTTGCCGGTATTTCCGACCTCGTTGCTATCCCGGGACTCATCAACCTCGACCTTGCAGACGTTACCCGCGTCATGAAGGATGCAGGCATCTGCCACATGGGTATCGGCCGTGCTTCAGGCGAGGACCGTGCACAGGTCGCTATCAAGCAGGCTATCAACTCACCTCTGCTTGATACGAATATCGAAGGTGCTACAGGCGTTATCCTCAACTTCACAGGCGGACGCGGAATGAGACTCTCCGAGATCGACGCAGCTTCCTCCATCGTACGTAACGAAGCTTCACCTGAGGCTGAGATCATCGTTGGTGCAGTCGTTGACGATTCTCTTGAAGATGAGCTCATGATCACCGTAATCGCTTCCGGTTTTGATAACACCGTAAACGCAGGCGTTGGCCACAGAGCAAGCACTTCCGTTCTCTCCAGAGAGAATCCTACGATCATCAATTCAAGACAGGCTACAGCTCAGCAGCCCAGAACTGAATACATTCCCAGACAGCAGCAGGCTCAGGAGCCCGCACCTCAACCCGTTCAGCGCAGCGCTCCGGGATTCAGGTTCGGTGACGATTCCGTCAATCCTCCTCCGGCAGCTCCCGCGGCACAGGCTCCTGCTCAGCAGATCCCTGTTCAGCCTCAGCAGGGCGCACCTGCTCCCGTTCAGCAGATCCCTATGCAGCAGCCTCAGCAGGGTGCACCCGCACCTGCACAGCAGCCTCAGCAGGCTCCCGTTCAGATGGGCGGCAGGCCTCAGGCTAACGTAGCTCCCCAGCCGGAAGCAAAGCCTGCTCAGAAGTCTGCAAAGCCTTGGTTCATGTTCGGTAAAGACGGTCAGTAATAACACATGATCTGCATAAAGTGCGGCAAGAATAACGATAAGGTCCTGGATTCCAGGCCTACTGATGACGGTTATTCGATCAGACGCCGCCGTGAATGCATAGAGTGCGGATACAGGTTTTCGACTGTAGAGAGGATTGAAGACCTGAATCCGACGGTAATAAAGAAGAACGGAACGAGAGAACCGTTCATGGCCGAGAAGATCATGGCCAGCCTGAACATAGCATGCTCCAAGCGCGGAGTATCGCCTCAGGACAAAGAGAAGATCGTTGCCGAGATAGCCGATAAGGTTAACAACAGATATAACCGTGAGATAACGAGTTCTGAGATCGGTGAATACATAATGAACCGCCTTAAGAATATGGACAAGGTCGCATACGTGCGTTTCGCGTCCGTATATAAGGACTTTACCGATCCACAGTCATTTGCGGATGAGGTCAGCAGGATATCGGACGAGACGCCTGCGGACTCGGAAAAAAGGTAACACCGCTGACTTAAAGAACGGCGGAGAGAATATACGATAAAGTTGTAGCAGGGGTGATTTAATGGCAGTTAACAAAGTCTTGCTCGTAGATGACGATCCGGGCATTATCGAAGTTCTCAAGCTCTATTTCGAGAAGGAAGGCTATCAGGTATCAACCTGTATGCAGGGCGACAGGGCCATCGGCGCTTTCACTCAGTTCAAGCCTGACATCGTTCTTCTTGACCTCATGCTTCCCGGCATGGACGGCAATGATATCTGCCGCGAGATCAGGAAGACATCTGACACCCCGATCATCATGCTCACTGCACGTACCGATACTTTAGACAAGATCATCGGCTTAGAGCTCGGTGCAGACGATTACGTACCCAAGCCGTTTGAACCCAAGGAAGTACTCGCAAGGGTCAAGGCTGTCCTCAGACGTACGGAGAAGAGAGACAACAATTCCGCTCCCGAAGCTGATGCAGGCAAGCCTGATGACATCATCACATATCCCGGCTTCTCGGTAGATAAGATCCGCTATGTCGTTACTGTTGACGGCAATGAGATCTATATGCCGCCGAAGGAGCTTGAACTCCTTTTCTTCCTCGCTTCCAACCCCAACCGCGTTTTCACCCGTGAGCAGCTCCTTGAGAACGTATGGGGATACGATTTCTACGGGGAATCACGTACAGTTGACGTACACATCAAGAGGATCAGAGAGAAGATCGAGAATCCCGACAGGGAACAGAACTGGTGCATAAAGACTGTTTGGAGCAAGGGTTATAAGTTCGAGACGAGGTAACTCATGGCTCCCAAGGCTGACGGCGGCAGGAAGATCTCGGCTAATTTTGCCGTTTTCATAATTACATTTCTTGTATTTACCACTCTTGTGGTCTTTGCCGTACTGCTCTTTCTCTCATATGAGAATATGTACAATAACCTTGTCGTCAAGGTTATTTCAGGCACGGATACCGTAGCCAAGAACCTTTCATCAGACATTGCTTCTCTTACGTCGATGCAGCCGGGTGAGTTCAGATACACCATGGACAACGACGGCTCTGAGAACTTCAAAAATTCAAGACTCGTGGACCGTTTTGTCAATTCGGAGATCTACCGTGACAGCGGTTCCATTTATTTTGTTGACGTTGAGGGCCGTATCTACAGCCGCAATTCCAGGAATTTCGAATCAGCAGACAGCATTGCAGTTAAAGAAGGTACCGGAAGGAATACGTACATAGCCGACAAAGAAGTGCTCGAGATAATCAAAGCTGCCGAAAAGGAAGGCTTTAAAGGAGGCAGCAGCCAGAACCCGAGAAACGTAAGTTCCATCAGCTGTGTCAAGGTCAAGGGTACTCCTTATTACTGTCTCGTGAGCAACAACGAGACAACGGTCGAGACCTTCTCGGAATATATCAACGTAATCTTCATTCCGGCCTTGATCGCAATGATCATCTCCATCATATTGTATGCGGTATTCGTATACTTAAGCCTTATGCCGATCAAGGACATTTCGCGCGCGATCGCGAGCGTTGCCGAAGGCGATTTCTCCGTCAGGGTCAGCCCGAGATTCTCAGAGCCTGAAGACTATTCAAGCTTCGCTGTATCTTCAGAGTTCACCGTCATGGGCATGACGGTCAACAACATGATCGAGTCGCTTGAAAACGCCGAGCGCGACAGGGAGATGTTCATATCTTCGATCGCCCACGACATAAGGACGCCGCTTACCTCGATCAACGGCTTCGTTACCGCCATGACCGACGGTACTATACCGCCCGAAAAGCATGACCATTATCTGATGCTGATCAAGCAGCAGTCAGACAGGATCAGAACGCTGGTAACGCAGATGACCGAAGCGTCGTCTTTGTCTCACGTCGATCCCAAGATGATGGAAGCTTTCAACATCTCCGACATGATCAATGACATAATCGATAACCTTGAAGCGCAGCTCTCCGACAAGGACATTATGATAATCAAGTCGCTTGATCCGGGGCCGGGCATCACGGCATACGGCGAGGCACAGCAGCTCTGCAGGGTAATCATCAACATCATTACCAATGCCATCAAGTTCACTCCTCAAGGCGGTTCCATAAAGGTAACGACTACATCTGAGCCCAGAAACCGAAGGATCATGATCCAGGTTGAAGACTCCGGCGCAGGCGTTGAGGAATCCAAGCGCAAGAGGATCTTCGAGAGCTTCTATAAGGCGGATCCTTCCCGTAAGGTCGAGGGCTTCGGCTTGGGACTTTACATCTGCAAGCAGATCCTTGCCGCACACGGCGAGACGATCTCCTGTGAGGACGGTACGGAATTGGGAGGCGCAAGGTTCGTTTTCTATTTCCCGTTCCCGCCTGAGAACCAGGGTTGATATGCCTGCTGTTTCACGTTCAAAACTTGCTTTAATGACATGGAATGCCCTTCGCGAGGCTTTTCCCGATTCGGCATGCTCGCTTGACAGTGATCTGCCGGAAAGGCTTGCGGTACGAGGAATATTGTCCGCGCAATGCACCGACAAAAGAGTTAATCTTACTTCAAAGGAACTGTTTGAAAAGTTCCCTGACATGATATCGATCGCAAATGCCTCTGACGAGGAGATTAAAGCCCTGATCAAACCGTGCGGCCTGACTGGATCGAAGACCGCATCGGTCAAGGATTTCGCAAGTAACTTCGTCGGTAACTGGGGAGGAAAGATCCCTGAAGATCCGAACGAACTGATGAAGGTCAGGGGGATAGGAAGGAAGATCGCAAACCTCATTGTCGGGGAGATCTACGGCATACCCGCAGTCGTCGTCGACACGCACTGCAAAAGGGTAATGGGCCGCATCGGGATCACGGATTCATCTGATCCCGCACATGTCGAGAAAGACATTATGAAGGTGTTTGATAAAGATAAATGGATCGCGATAGGGCATCTGTCCGTGGACCTCGGAAGGTCATATTGCAAAGCGCAGTCGCCTGACTGCGGAGCTTGTCCGCTGGCCGGTTTTTGCAGGAGGCGCATCTGATGTCAAAGATCAGTCTTTCGAGTCCCGTATCCGTGCTTTACGGCATAGGCCCCTCTGCGGCCGAGCATCTGGCAAAGCTCGAGATCGATACGGTATATGACCTGATATCTTTCCTGCCGTGGAGATATAACGACTGGACCACGGTAGGGCGTGTCGCGTCGTGTGAAAGCGGCAATGAAGCATCGCTTTATCTGACCGTTCTCAACAATCCCTCGGTCAACGTCAGGAGCCGTGCAAAGACAGTCAGCTTCATGGCCGGAGACGAGTCCGGCAGGATCAAGCTGATGTTTTTCAATTCACCTTACATAGCCAATAAGTTCGCCATGGGCGACAGATTGTTTGTCCACGGCGAACTGACTTATTTTGCGGGAGCGCCGCAGATAGTAAATCCATATATCGAGAAGGCCGACAAAGTGAATGTCTCCGAGCTGGTAAGGCCCGTGTACCACATGACTGCCGGCATTACTTCAAGACAGCTTTCCAAGTGGATAAAGACGGCCCTTGATCTCTGCGGCGATCAGCTTAAATGCTGCATCCCGGAACAGATCATGAAGAGTGAGAACTTCGTGCCGATGGAACAGGCGTACAGGATGGTCCATTTCCCCGAGACGCTTGAAGAAGCTTCAAAGGCAAGACGCCAGATAGCTTTCGAGGAATTGATCCTCCTGGGTATCGGAATGAAGCTCTACAACCGCGGTACGAGCGTAAAAGAGATCGCGGAGAAGGTCGTTCCGGAAAGCGGGAGCGAACTTGCAAAAGACGTATCCGTCCGCTGGAAAAAGATCGTGGAAGGTCTCGGATTCGCACTTACGGGCGATCAGCGCAAGGCGATAATCGACATTCAGAAAGACATGATGACCAACGTCCCGATGAACCGTCTCGTCCAGGGTGACGTCGGCTCCGGAAAGACCGCAGTTGCGATCCTTGCCATGGCCATGACGGCGCTCATGGGCAAGCAGTCCGTAATGCTCGCTCCGACGTCGGTCCTTGCAAGGCAGCATTACGACAACGCGGTAAGGATACTTGAAGGAAGCGGGATCAATGTCGTCCTGCTCCTCGGCAAGACAAAGGCATCTGTTAAGAAGGAGATCAAAGAGAAGCTTAAAGACGGAGAAGCATCCGTCATTATCGGAACGCACGCGCTGCTTACCGATGACATTGAATTTGCAGACCTGGCGCTCGTCATAGCGGATGAGCAGCACAGGTTCGGCGTCAAGCAAAGAGAGAAGCTCCTTATCAAGAAAGACCTCGCAAACGGAGTCAACAGCGTCCATAACCTCGTCATGACGGCTACGCCTATCCCAAGGACTCTCGCAATGGTCCTTTACGGTGATATGAAGACGTCCGTGATCAGGGAGAAGCCTGCGGGAAGACAGGCGATAACGACATGGTTTGCAGCCTCGAAAGACAGTACCGAGACAAGGGATGCACTGGTCTCGATGCTTGAATCGGGACAGCAGGCATACATAGTCTGCGCAAGGATCGACGAGAATGAGGACGAACTCTCCGACGATTCCATCATCGGCCGTGAAAGCTCGGATGAGAGCGAGATCACTTCCGTTATCCAGATGAAGCAGAAGCTTGATGAAACGGGCATTTCCGCGAGATTTCCGTCAGCCGTTCTTTATGGTTCGATGCCCGAGCAGACCAAGCTCGATACAATGGAGAGATTCCTGTCAGGCGAGATAAAGATACTTATCTCAACGACAGTAATCGAGGTCGGCGTTGATAATCCCAGGGCGAACATCATGATAATCATGGATGCGGACAGATTCGGCCTTTCGACGCTCCATCAGCTCAGAGGACGCATAGGAAGAGGCAAAGCGAAATCATATTGTATACTTGTTTCCGAGTCCAGATCTGAACTTGCATTGACGAGAATGAGGCTTATGTGTGAGTCCCAGGACGGCTTTGAACTCGCTCAAAAAGATCTCGAGATAAGAGGGCCCGGTGATTTCTTCGGAACGAGACAGCACGGCATTCCGACGCTCCGCGCCGCGAACCTTTATACAGATCTCGGCGTGGCGGCCGAAGCATGCGATGCGGTTAACGCTGTATTGGAGAAGCAGGGTGAGGAAGCCAAGGTGCTCGAGAAGAATATTGAAGAGATGTTCGAACTGAGATTCGGTTCAAAGTTGGGAGTTTTGTGATATGCCGAGAGTGATAACGGGAAGATTCAGGGGAACGGTGCTTTTCGCGCCGGAAGGGGATAAGACCAGGCCTACCACGGATAAGGTCAAGGAGGCTTTGTTCTCGATAATCCAGAATGACGTGCCGGATTGCGAGTTCCTGGATCTTTTCGCTGGCTCGGGACAGATAGGGATCGAAGCTGTCAGCAGAGGCGCATCCCGTGCAACGCTGGTCGATAAAGGCGGCGATCCGGCAAGGATCATATCGCGCAATCTTGAGAAGATCCGCATGAAGGATTCGCCCGAGATAAGGTTCATAAAGGCCGGTTTTGTCCAGGCTCTTGAGAAACTCGGGTCAAATGAGGAGAAATTTGATATTATATTCATGGACCCTCCGTACAAGAGCGTGCCTGAAGCAGCTGTTGCCGCGGGGGAGATAATTTGCCGGACGGGATTGCTCAAAGACGGCGGAATGCTCATAATAGAGCACGCGTCAGATAATCCGCCGGCAGAATATTTGGCGGAGCTAAAAAGTGTTCGTTCTTGTAGTTATGGGACTACCGTGATAACATTTTTTAAGAAACGCTCGGAGGAGAGGTAAAGTGAAAGTCATGCTTTTCCCGGGGACGTTCGATCCCTTTACGAGAGGCCACAGGGATATTGCCAGACGTGCGGCAAAGCTCTGCGATGAACTTTACGTGGCTGTTATGGAGAATTCAGCCAAAAAGCCGCTCTTCTCGCTGGATGAACGCGAGGAACTCATCAGGATGTCACTCGCGGGCGACGGACTTGATAACGTTAAGGTTATGAAGTGGGACGGGCTCATGGTCGATCTTTATACCAAGCTCGACTGCTGTGCCGTAGTAAGAGGCATCAGGTCAGAGTCTGATTTCCGTTATGAGGCGGAATTGGCTCTTGCCAACAGATTGCTTCATCCGGGATATGACGCCGTGCTCCTGCCTTGCAGGGACGACATGTCGCTCATATCTTCGTCTATTGTTAAAGAAGTAGGATATTATGGTGGTGACATTTCAAAGATGGTGCCAGCCGAGATATTAGATGTGGTTAAGGACAAATTCAAGAAAGGAAGGAAACAGTAATGGAGAACAGCAATTTCAATCA
>CAMZBB010000026.1 GCA_947304405.1 uncultured Clostridia bacterium | reverse complement strand
CGATGTAGATGTAGTCGTTGCCGCAGCCCTGCATCTTCGTGAAGTTGATGACCTTCCTCTTCTCGCGCATGTTGTTGATGTCGACGAGCTCGGTGTTGATCTCGCTGTATCTGGACATGAGTGAGTCTGCGAGAGCGTCAGCCGTGTCGATCGCCGTGAGGCAGGGGATTCCGAGCATGACCGCGCGGCGGCGGAGCTTAACGGAGTCACGTGCAGGGAGACGGCCCTTTGCGGATGTCGAGATGATGTAATTTACCTTGCCGCTTTCGAGGAGCGTCATGGTGTTGTTCGTATCCGATTCGTGGATCTTGTGGACCACTTCGACCTTCATGCCGGCTGCTTCGAGAGCCTGTGCATTGCCGGGTGTAGCGTAAAGATTGAATCCAAGTGAATCGAATTTCTTCGCGACTTCGACGATCTCAGACTTGTCTGAATCACGCACGGTGATGAGAACGCCGCCGTGCTTGTACATCTTGTAGCCTGCAGCGACAAGGCCCTTGTAGAGCGCTTCGGAAAGGTTTCTTCCGATGCCCAGGACTTCGCCGGTGGACTTCATTTCAGGTCCGAGCTGTGTATCAACGTCGGTAAGTTTTTCGAATGAGAAAACAGGAACCTTGACGCATGTGTAAGGCGACTGGCGGTAGAAGCCTACGCCGTAATCCATGTCAGCAAGCTTTTCGCCTAATGACACTCTGATCGCACAGTCGACCATCAGGACGCCCGTGACCTTGCTCATGTAAGGAACGGTTCTGGACGCACGCGGATTTACCTCGATGACGTAGATCTGATCGTCCTTTACGATGTACTGGATGTTTACGATACCGATCGAAGCAAGGCCTTCGCAGAGAGCCTTCGTCGTGTCGACAAGGCGCTTTGCCATGCGGTCGTAGATGTGCTTTGCAGGATAGATCGCGATAGAGTCACCACTGTGGATTCCCGCTCTTTCGATGTGCTCCATGATGCCCGGGATAAGGACGTCGTGACCGTCATAGATCGCGTCGACTTCGATCTCTCTGCCCTGGATATACTTGTCGATCAGGACAGGGTTCTCGATGCCCTGGCCCAGGATGATGTTCATGTATTCCTCAACGTCGTCATCGTGGAAAGCGATGGTCATGTTCTGACCGCCGAGAACGTATGAAGGACGCAGGAGGATCGGGTATCCGAGAGTATGTGCAGCTTCGAAAGCCTCTTCCTTTGTGAGGACTGAGAAACCCTTCGGCCTTGCGATCCCGAGTCTTTCGAGGAGTGCGTCGAATCTCTCACGGTCTTCCGCCATGTCGATGGAATCAGCTGACGTTCCGATGATGTTGATGTTGTTCTGTGCAAGCGTCTTAGTGAGCTTGATGGCGGTCTGTCCGCCAAATGCAACGACAACGCCGACAGGGTTTTCCTGAGCGATGATGTTGAGAACGTCTTCAGGTGTCAAAGGCTCGAAATAGAGTCTGTCACCGGTATCGAAATCCGTCGAAACGGTCTCGGGGTTGTTGTTGATGATGATAACTCTGTAGCCCAGTTCGCGGAGCGCATGTACGCAGTGGACTGCAGCGTAGTCGAACTCGATTCCCTGACCGATCCTGATCGGACCTGAGCCGATAACGATAACCGTCTTTGCATCGCCTACATCTTCAATGGAAGCCTCGTTCTCTCCGCCTGCAGCAACGGAATTGTATGTTGCGTAGAAGTAGGGTGTGACGGCCTCGAACTCGCCTGCGCAGGTATCGACCATCTTGTATGTAACAGACACGAGGGACTTGAAGTCTGCTACTGACTTGCCGGAGATCCTCTCGAGCGCTTTGTCAGTAAATCCAAGCTTCTTGCCCTTGATATATAGATCGGCGTCGATGTTTTCCGCGATCTGTTTTTCGTATGAAACGAGGTTCCTGATCTTTGAAAGGAACCAGTTGTCGATCATGGTGATCTCGTGGATCTTATCGAGATCGAATCCTCTGAAAAGACCTTCGGAAACATAGAAGATCCTCTCGTCAGTAGTGCGGCCGATGCCCTCCCAGATCTCCTCGTCAGAGTGGTCCCCCAACTTGGGAAGCCTTACCGTGTCAACGGAGATCTCAGCGCCGCGGAGAGCCTTCATGAGAGCGCTCTCGAAAGAGTCAGAGATCGACATGACTTCGCCGGTAGCCTTCATCTGCGTTCCGAGGTCACGCTTTGCGTAAACGAACTTATCGAAAGGCCACTTCGGGAACTTTACTGCGACGTAGTCGAGCGCAGGCTCGAAAGCCGCATAAGTATTGCCAGTGACGGCATTCTTGATCTCATCCAAACGGTATCCTAATGCGATCTTCGTTGCGACCTTTGCGATAGGATAACCGGTCGCTTTTGAAGCGAGCGCGGAAGATCTGGATACACGGGGATTTACCTCGATTACCGCATATTCAAATGACGTCGGATGGAGCGCGAACTGGCAGTTGCATCCGCCCTCAACGCCAAGCGCTTCAATGATCTTCAAAGACGCGCTTCTGAGCATCTGATACTCTTTGTCGGAAAGCGTTACCGCAGGCGCGATAACGATACTGTCACCCGTGTGAACGCCGACGGGGTCAAGGTTCTCCATCGAGCAGACCGTGATGACGTTGCCAGACTTGTCGCGGATAACTTCAAACTCGATCTCCTTCCATCCGGAGATGCACTTTTCGATAAGGACCTGTGTGATAGGAGAAAGTGCAAGACCGTTTCTGGCGATCTCATGGAGCTCTTCAGCATCCTTTGCGATACCGCCGCCCGAGCCTCCGAGCGTGAACGCAGGTCTTACGATTACCGGGTAGCCGATCTCTTTTGCGAAATCGAGCGCGGAATCAACATCGTTTACGACCTTTGAAGGAATGCAGGGCTGACCGATGCTCTCCATCGTATCCTTAAACATCTGGCGGTCTTCAGCCTTGTCGATACACTCAGGTGAAGAACCGAGAAGTTTAACGCCATTGCGCGCAAGGAAGCCGTCTTTTGCGAGCTCCATGCAGAGTGTAAGCGCGGTCTGTCCGCCGAGTCCTGAAAGGATCGCGTCAGGTCTTTCCGTTTCAATAACTCTCTTGACTGTGGTAAGCGTGAGCGGCTCGATGTAGATCTTATCGGCCATCCACTTGTCGGTCATGATCGTAGCAGGGTTGGAGTTGATCAGGACGATCTCAATGCCGTCCTCGCGTAGCGCACGGCATGCCTGCGTTCCCGCGTAGTCAAACTCTGCTGCCTGGCCTATTACGATAGGGCCCGAACCGATTACCAGTACTTTACGAATGTTCTTATCCAAAGGCATGATCAGTTCCTCCCCTCATCCATCATGTTGATAAACTCATCGAAAAGGAAGTCCGTATCCTTCGGGCCTCCGCATGCTTCAGGGTGGAACTGGACCGAGAAGACCGGCTTGTTCTTGTATCTGATGCCTTCGTTTGTTCCGTCGTTTACGTTCACGAAAAGCTCGCTCGCGACCTTCTCATCGATCGAGTCTGAAACGACCGCGTAGCCGTGGTTCTGCGATGAGATGTAAACGCGTCCGGTCTCTAAGTTCTTAACGGGGTGGTTTGCGCCTCTGTGACCGTACTTGAGCTTGGTCGTCTTAAAGCCGTGAGCCAGAGCCAGGAGCTGATGGCCAAGGCAGATGCCCATAGTGGGGATACCCGTCTTATCGAGTTCCTGAAGTGTTGCGATCGTCTTCTTGTTGTCTTCCGGGTCGCCGGGGCCGTTGCTTATAAAGATGCCGTCGGGCTTGACCTCAAGTATCTCTGAAGCAGATGATGAGGCCGGGAACAAGAAGACCTTGCAGCCACGGGCTACAAGGCTTCTTACGATGTTTTCCTTAATGCCGCAGTCGATCATTGCGACGGTGAATTTATTATCTGCGGAATCGTGCTCTTCAACAGCGGGAACGGTGACTGCCTCAACGGGATCAACGATCCTGTAAGCGGCGATGTCAGCAAGCGCCTTGTCCATATCCGCGGGGAGCTGATCGGTGATGAGTCCGTTCATGACGCCCTTTTCACGCAGGATGCGGGTAAGTGCTCTCGTGTCGATCCCCTTAAGTCCGGGAATGCCGCTGTCTCTTAGATACTTGTCGAGCGTTTCTTCGCACCTGAAGTTCGAAGGCTCTTCGCAGGCTTCCCTTACGATGTAGGCTGACACGCTGGGCGCGGGGCCTTCACGGTCAACGGGAATTATTCCGTAGTTGCCGATGAGGGGGAAAGTCTGGACGACCGCCTGACCCTTGTAGCTCTTATCCGTAAGGGTCTCCAGGTATCCCGTCATCGCCGTTGTGAAAACGATCTCCGAGATCACCTCGCCGGAAGCGCCGAACGCCTCCCCTTCAAATACGTCTCCGTTCTCCAATACCAAATACCGCTTCATACTATTTCCTCATAGCATATTGGAATAACCCATCAGATATTTATCGACTTCAACCGCGCAGTCTCTGCCTTCGCGAAGTCCCCAGACTACAAGCGACTGACCGCGCCTTACATCGCCTGCGGCGAAGACCTTGTCTCTCGATGTCTTGTGATCTCCGGCGGATGCCTTGATGTTGGACCTTGCGTCTGTCTCAAGACCGAACGATTCAGCGATATAGCTTTCCGGTCCTAAGAATCCCGCTGCGATAAGAACGATCTGTGCGGGAATGACCTCTTCGGAACCTTCGATGAGATTCATCTGCATGCGGCCGTCCGAGCCTTTCTGCCAGTCGATCTTAACCGTCTCAACACCCGTCAGTCTGCCTTCGTCATCGCGGACAAAGCTCTTGACTGTTGTCAGATAAACCCTGGGGTCTTTGCCGAATACGGCTATCGATTCCTCCTGACCGTAATCGGTCTTCAGAACCTTCGGCCACTCCGGCCAGGGATTGTTAGCGGCGCGGGTAGCAGGTGGTATGGGCATCATTTCGAGCTGGGTTACAGACTTGCATCCATGCCTTATGCAGGTGCCCACACAATCGTTGCCTGTGTCGCCTCCGCCTATTATAACCACATCTTTATATTTTGCACTAATGTAATTTGTATCAGAGATATTGGATGAGAGGACCATTTTTGTTGTAGATGTCAAAAAATCCACCGCGAAATAGATCCCGTCACCCTCTCTGCCGGGTGCCTTGATGTCCCTCGGGTTCCTTGAGCCGCATGCTAAGACGACCGCATCGTAATCGTTTACGATCTCGTCAGCGGTTATGTCTCTTCCGACGTCGCAGTTAAATTTGAACTCAACGCCCTCGGCGGTCATGAGGTCGATCCTTCTCTGGATGAACCTCTTCTCGAGCTTCATGTTCGGGATGCCGTACATCAGGAGTCCGCCTGCCCTGTCAGCCTTCTCGAAAACGGTTACATTATGGCCTCTTCTGTTGAGCCAGTGAGCGGTCGAAAGTCCCGCGGGACCCGAGCCGATGACGGCAACCCTTTTGCCGCTTCTCTTTGCGGGGATCTGGGGTGTTACCTTGCCCGAAGCGTAAGCCTTTTCGATCACCGCGTACTCGTTCTCCTTGACGGTTACCGCGTCGCCGTTCATTCCGCAGGTGCATGCCTTTTCGCAGAGTGCGGGGCAGACTCTCGAAGTGAACTCCGGGAAGGGATTGGTCATGGTGAGCCTGTCAAAAGCCTTGTCCCAGAAGCCCTTGTAAACAAGGTCGTTCCAGTCGGGGCAGAGGTTATTCAGAGGGCACCCTGCGACCATGCCGCAGACGGGCTTTCCGTACTGGCAGAACGGGACGCCGCAGTCCATGCAGCGGCTTGCCTGTTCTTTTCGCTTGTCATCTTCTATAGGTGTGTGGAATTCGTTGTAGGTCTTGATCCTTTCCATCGGATCTATCGCCGGGTTGTCAACTCTTCCGTATTCCAAAAAAGCGCCTGTTTTACCCATATGGTTCACCCGTTAACCCTTTCCTGGAAAGCCTTGATCTTGGCTTCATCCTCGTCACAGCCCATGTCTTTGTACTTGGCTATGGCAAGCATCATTGCCTTATATTCGTGAGGTACGACCTTCTTGAACTTGGTTACGTACTCTCCGAAATCCTTCAAGATCTCTTTTCCAAGGTAAGAATCCGTTCTCTTAACGTGCTCTTCGATAAGTGCCTTGAGCGCCTGCTGGTCTTTGTCTTCGGTAATCCTTGAGAAACCTACAAGCGACTTGTTGAGCTTGGTGTAAAGGTCGTTATGCTCATCGTAAACGTAAGCGATACCGCCGCTCATACCTGCCGCGAAGTTCTTTCCGACTTTACCTAAGATAACCGCGACGCCACCCGTCATGTACTCACATCCGTGATCGCCTACGCCTTCGCAGACTACCGTCGCGCCGGAGTTTCTTACGCAGAATCTCTCGCCTGCGACACCGTTGATAAATGCCTTTCCAGACGTTGCACCGAAGAGCGCGACGTTACCGACGATGATGTTCTCGTCAGCCCTGAAAGCAAAGTGCTCGGGCGCCTTGAGGCTGAGCGTTCCGCCTGATAAGCCCTTGCCGAAATAGTCGTTTGCGTCGCCTTCAACGTTGATCGTGAGGCCCTTGGGAATGAACGCTCCGAAGCTCTGGCCGGCAGAACCTTTGCAGTTGACCTCGAACGTGTCTTCCTGAAGAGAACAACCGAATTTCTTGGTGATCTCGGCACCGAAAAGCGTTCCGACCGTTCTGTTGAGGTTCGTGATCTTAACGTCGATACTTTGCTTCTTTCCTGCTTCAAAAGACTCTGCAAATGAAGGTATGATCACCGCTTCGTCGATCGTCTTGTCAAGCTCGAAATCGTATGCGTCTTCCTTCTCGAAATGCTGCTTGACGTCAGCTCTTCCGGAGTAAGGATTATCAAGTACTACGCTCATGTCGAGTCCCGCAGGATGTGATCCTTCAGGGAACTTCTTGGGAGCAAGCAAATCAGATCTTCCGACCAGTTCGTCGATCGTTCTGATGCCGAGCTTTGCCATGATCTCTCTCATTTCCTGAGCGATGAACATCATGAAATTGATAACGTATTCAGGCTTACCCTTGAATCTCTTACGGAGCTCAGGGTTCTGTGTCGCAACGCCTACGGGGCATGTGTCGAGGTGGCATACACGCATCATGACGCAGCCCATCGTGACCAAGGGTGCCGTTGCGAAACCGAATTCCTCGGCGCCCAGCATTGCCGCGATAACAACGTCTCTGCCCGTTAAGAGCTTACCGTCTGCTTCGATGACGACGTGTGATCTCAGGTTGTTCTGTATCAACGTCTGGTGTGTCTCTGCGACGCCCAGTTCCCAAGGCAGACCTGCGTTGTGGATGGAGGAAGCGGGAGCTGCTCCCGTACCTCCGTCGTAGCCTGAGATGAGGACTACTCCTGCGCCTGCTTTCGCAACGCCTGAAGCTATTGTTCCGACGCCGGATTCCGAAACGAGCTTAACGGAGATCCTTGCGTCCTTGTTTGCATTCTTAAGATCGTAGATGAGCTGAGCCAGGTCTTCAATCGAATAGATATCGTGATGAGGCGGAGGTGAGATGAGAGCAACGCCAGGTGTGGAGTGACGCGTTTTCGCGATCCAGGGATAAACCTTCTTTGAAGGGAGGTGTCCGCCCTCACCCGGCTTAGCGCCCTGCGCCATCTTGATCTGAAGTTCTTTTGCGGAGATCAGGTATTCGGAAGTAACGCCGAAACGGCCAGATGCGACCTGCTTGATAGCTGAGCAGCGGTCTTCATCACTGCCCTTTGTGGCGATCCTTTCGGCGTCTTCACCGCCCTCGCCGCTGTTGCTCTTGCCGCCGATCCTGTTCATTGCGATGGCGAGGCATTCATGAGCTTCCTGCGAGATCGAACCATAGGACATTGCGCCTGACTTGAACCTCTTTACGATGCTCTCAGCGGGCTCGACTTCATCGATGCTGATGCCGCCGTCCTCAGGGAACTTGAACTCAAGCGTGCTCCTCAATGTGATGTGGCGGTCTTCCCTGTTGATCGTGTCAGAGAACTGCTTGAACAGCTTGTAGTCGCCGGTCCATGTAGCCTTTCTCAAAAGCGCGATCGACTCGGGATTGTAGAGGTGGTCTTCCTTGTCGGACCTCTCCTTGTGCCAGCCTACGACACGCAATGAATCAGGCGTTTCAAGGTCTTCGGGATCGAATGCCTTGTCGTGCAGTCTGACCGTTCTGTCCTCAATGTTCTTGAGCGTGATGCCTCCGACGCGGCTGACCGTGTCAGGGAAGTATTCATCCATCAGGTCCTTACCGATTCCCAATGCCTCGAAGATCTTGGAGCCCTGGTAGGACTGGATCGTGGAGATACCCATTTTCGCGCTTATCTTTACGATGCCGTGAACGACGGCCTCTGTATAAGCGGTACTCGCTTCGGTATAGTCCTTGTCGATCTGTCCTTCGCTGATGAGCTCGTGGATGGAGTCAAATGCAAGATACGGATTGATCGCACTTGCGCCAAAGCCCATCAGTGTTGCGAAGTGGTGTACGTCGCAAGGCTCGCCGGACTCCAGGATGATCGAGATTGCCGTATTCATTCTTGTTCTTACGAGGTGTGTTTCAAGTGCCGCAACTGCAAGCAGAGAAGGGATCGCAACGTTTTCCCTGTCGACTCCGCGGTCTGTCAGGATCAATATCGCAGCACCCTCTTCGTGCGCCTTGTCGGCCTGCTTGTAAAGGCCCTCGATCGCATCCTTGAGGCTCGTTCCCTTCTTGTAGAGCATGCTGATGTCGTGGGTCCTCAGACCATCCAGGTTTTCATGCCTGATCTTCATCAGGTCGATGTTCGAAAGGATAGGGTTATGTATCCTCAAAACGCGGCAGTTCTCTGCCTTCTCTTCGAGAACGTTGCCCGCGATCCCGAGATACACGGTAGTATCGGTAATTATCTCTTCTCTTATTGAGTCGATCGGCGGGTTGGTTACCTGTGCGAACTTCTGCTTGAAGAAATCGAAGAGCGGCGGATCCATCTCGGAAAGCGGCGGAACCGGCACGTCAACACCCATCGAAGCAGTAGCCTCGATGCCGTTCAGGCACATCGGGATCAGGGTATTCGTGAGGTTCCCGTAGCTGTATCCGAAAGCCTTCTGCAAGGTCTTCAGTTCTTCGCCTCTGATCCTGATCGGCTTCTTGTTTTCCTTCTGGAGCTCGCTCAGGTTAACGAGCATCTGGTCGAGCCACTCGCCGTAAGGCTGTCTCTGCTCGAAACTCTTCTTAAGGTCTTCGTCGCTTAAAAGCTTGCCGGATCTCGTATCCGCAACAAGGATCTTGCCCGGACGCAGACGGTCCTTCTTTAGGACTGTGTTCTCGTCGAGATCAGACAGCGCGCCGACCTCCGATGAGATGATGAGCAGGCCGTCTTCCGTGATGTAGTATCTTGAAGGCCTCAGGCCGTTTCTGTCAAGCGTTGCGCCAAGGATGTCGCCGTCCGAAAAGATGATCGAAGCAGGACCGTCCCACGGTTCCATCATGGTCGCGTAATACTGGTAGAAAGCCCTTCTCTCGCGGCTCATCGTCTCGATGTGCTGCCAGGGCTCGGGGATCGTGACTGCGACCGCCAGAGGCAGCGGCATTCCGCACATTTCCATGAACTCAAGCGTATTGTCGAGCCTTGCGGAGTCAGAACCCGTTACGTCAAGGAGCGGGTAGATGTCGTCGAGCCTGTCTTCCAAAACCTTTGAATGGAGGATGTTTTCGCGGCTCAGCATCTTGTTCATGTTACCGGTGATCGTGTTGATCTCGCCGTTGTGGACCATGAGCCTGTTCGGGTGTGACTTCTGCCAGCTGGGGTTCGTATTCGTCGAGAATCTCGAGTGAACGATGCCGATCGCGGAAATGAAATCTTCCTTATTAAGATCCTCATAGAAAAGCCTCAACTGACCTACAAGGAACATTCCCTTATATACGATGGTGCGGCATGACAGCGAGCAAACGTAAGTGTTCTCGTCCGCCTTTTCGAAAAGCCTTCTCGCGACATAAAGCTTCCTGTCAAAATCGATGTCTTCCTTGCACTCAGCGGGCCTTTCAACGAAGCCCTGACAGATCTGCGGCATGCTGTCCAGAGCCTTGGAACCAAGAACTGAAGGATCAACGGGGACCTTTCTCCATCCGAGGAACTTCATGCCTTCCTTCGCGATGACGTCTTCAAAGGTCTGCATTGCTTTCTTATAAAGCTCTTCGGTCTGGGGCATGAAAAACATTCCGATACCGAATGACCTTTTGCCGCCTAACGTAATGCCGTCCTTTGCAGCTTCAGAAACGAAATAATCGTGGGGTATTTGAAGTAAGATGCCTACGCCGTCACCGGTCTTGCCCTCGGCATCCTTACCGGCGCGGTGCTCCAGCGTCTCAACGATCTTCAGCGCACCGTCAACGACTCTTCTTTCCTGCAGGCCGTTGATGTTCACGACCGCGCCGATACCGCAGTTGTCGTGCTCCAATGCAGGATCGTAAAGCCCTTGTTTTTTAAAGGGTTCGTTCACTCTGTAGTTGTCCATACCGCTTTATACTCCCTTCGATCTTGGCAACAAAAAAGCGCTTACCCGGCAGAGTGAACTCTGCAGATAAGCGCCGTTGCTTGAAGTATTTAATTGTCAGAATTATGCTACTGGGATTTGCAGTTGTCAATACACGATTCGACTTTTTGTTTCATCCCCTGTTACCTCCTCACTTTCAGTTAAAACAGGGGCGGTTACAGGGGATCGGGCTGTTTTCGACCACGGATTACCTGTTATGCTACCTGTTTTCCTTCAAACAGAGCACCTTACAGGTAATATCGCACGTTTTTTCACCAGATTACCTGTTTCACTACCTGTTTCGCCCAAAACAGAGCTCCTTACAGGTAATTAATGACTCGCGCCGCGAAAATGTTTTTCGGGCACAAAAAAACGATTATTTCTCTTATTGGAGAGCCGCGTCACAGGCCCGAAAAAAACAAAAATCACCCGTTGACAATATCAAATCTCATGTGCTATTATCCCGACATGCAAAGGTGCATTGAGCAAAGCAGCTCGGTGCACCTTTATTATTTTAATTGCAATTACGAAGAATCTGTCACAACGGTGTGAATGCATTTGTGGCGGATTCTTTTTTATTGCAAGAGAACGGGAGGAAACGTTATGGAAGACATTTTAAAAACAATGAACGAACAGATCTTCGGCGTATGGTTCTTAGCCGGAGCAGCATTGGTCTTCTGGATGCAGGCAGGATTTGCCATGGTAGAGACAGGCTTTACCAGAGCCAAGAATGCAGGAAACATCATAATGAAAAACCTGATGGATTTCTGTATCGGTACTGTGGTATTTATCCTCATCGGATTCGGCCTTTTCCTTGGTGAAGATGCCCTTTTCGGTCTTGTAGGTATTCCGAACTTTGATATATTTACGAATTACGCTACCTTTGATTGGAGCGGCTTCGTATTCAATCTCGTTTTCTGCGCAACGACTGCTACGATCGTATCAGGCGCTATGGCAGAGAGAACAAAGTTCTTATCTTACTGCATTTATTCAGGAGTCATCTCTGCAGTCATCTACCCCATCGAAGCTCACTGGACATGGGGCGGCGGCTGGCTCGCTCAGATGGGTTTCCACGATTTCGCAGGTTCCAACTGCATCCACATGGTAGGCGGTATCTCAGCCCTGATCGGTGCAGCTATCTTAGGACCCCGTATCGGTAAGTTCGTTAAGGATGAAAAAGGCAAGGTTACAAAGGTCAACGCATTCCCCGGCCACAACATCCCGATCGGTGCTTTAGGTGTATTCATCCTTTGGCTCGGCTGGTATGGATTCAACGGCGCAGCAGCTACTTCACTTGAACAGCTCGGCGGAATCTTCGTAACAACAACGATCGCACCTGCTATCGCAACAGTTACAACAATGATCTTCACATGGGTCAAATACGGTAAGCCTGATGTTTCCATGTGTCTCAACGCTTCACTCGCAGGCCTCGTAGCTATCACGGCTCCCTGCGACACGGCAGACGCACTTGGCGCTTGCATCATCGGTATTGTTTCAGGATTGCTCGTAGTATTCGGCGTATGGCTCCTCGACAATGTACTTCATGTCGATGACCCCGTCGGTGCAGTTGCAGTTCACATGATGAACGGTATCTGGGGAACGATCGCAGTAGGTCTCTTCTCCACATCAACAGTTCCCGGCTACTCAGTAGCTGACGCTTCAGGCAACGTAATGACAGGTCTCTTCTACGGCGGCGGCTTCAAGCTCCTCGGAATCCAGATGATCGGTATGCTCGCAACAGCAGCCTGGACAGCAGTTACGATCACGATCACATTCTTCTTAATCAAGGCTGTCGTAGGTCTCCGCGCTTCCGAAGAAGAAGAGATCACAGGTCTCGACGTTACAGAACACGGTCTCGTTTCCGCATACTCCGGCTTCTCCATCATGGATACAACAGACAACATGATGGCAGTCAACGAGAACACCGACCTCGGTGTTGCAGAATACGACAAGGCTTCTGAGACACTCAAGGAAGCAGCAGTACCTGTAGTAAATACAGTTGCTCCTTCCTACGATACAGGCATCCACAAGGTCGTCATCATCGCAAAGCTCTCGCGTTTCGATGCTCTGAAGAAGGCAATGAACGACATAGGTGTAACCGGTATCACAATGATCCAGTGCATGGGCTGCGGCGTCCAGAAGGGTGCCGGAGAGAAATACAGAGGCGTCGAGGTCGACACTACGCTCTTACCTAAGGTCAAGGTCGAAGTTGTCGTATCCACGATCCCTGTAGACAAAGTCATCGCAGCTGCCAAGAAGGCGCTCTACACAGGCCATATCGGCGACGGTAAGATCTTCGTTTACAACGTTGACCGCGTCGTAAAGATCAGGACCGGTGAAGAGAATTTCGCGGCACTGGCCGATGTAGAGTAATCTAAAAGGAATCATAAATCCTACAACCCCCAATAGCGCCCCCGAAGCATAATGTTTCGGGGGTTCTTTTATTGCTGTGATAAAATTCTTCAAGGCGGACTGCAACATTTTCGAAAGCCGGTCTGTATTAAGGGCATAAACCAAATCAAAACCTGAAAAGGAGATACATAACATGAAAAACTTATCAATCAAGATCTTAACGATCGGCCTTACAGCAACTCTTTTCGCAGGCTGTCTCACAGCATGCAAGACAAATACGAACGGAGCAGTAAACATGGCAGCAGAAACTAAAATGGAACAGAACGAAGCTGGTGAACTCAAAGTAGGCGGCTGGACAGTTCCCTCATCACATGAAATAACAGAAGAGCACAAGAAGATCTACAAAAATGCTTGCAGCAAGTATGACGGCACCGGCAGCAGCCATGAGCCTGTGGCACTCCTTGCAACACAGGTTGTAAACGGTACAAATTACTGCTTCTACTGTCAGTCAACCGTAAAGTCTTCTAGTGGCCCTCTCTCTCCTGTTATCGAATACATCAATGTTAATGCTTCAGGCGAGGCTGATTTCATCAAGACCGACAGGGAATTCTTCTACGACAACAAGGGCGAAGTCGTACCCGGTGGCTGGGAGAACGCAAAAGATCCCACCATCACGGAAGACCTCAAGAAGATCATGGCCAAGGCAACAGAGACCATCACGGGTGAGGAATATGAGCCCGTCGCTTACATCGCATCCCAAGTCGTATCGGGAAAGAACCACGCGATCCTCTGCAAGGCAACTCCTTCCACAAAGGGCCTCAGCAATGAAGCAAAGTACGTCATCTTAACGATCTACGAGAATCTTGAAGGCAAGTGCGAGATCACGAAGACAACTGACGTCAGCATCGGAATCTGAAAATCAACACTCCTAACCATACACAGACCTTGAGCGAAGGGGCTGTCGCAAACAACAAATGCGGCAGCCTTTTTCGGCTTTGATTAAGCGGCGCCGCCTTTACTTTTCGATCTCATAGCCCGCATCGGAAAGAACTTCCAGCGCGCGCTCAAAGTTTTCTGCTTTCACGAGAATGTAGTCCGTGTTGTAGGTTGAGACCGCAAATATGCCGATCTTGTTTTCCGCCAGGATAGAAGATATCTTCGACAGGATCCCGATCAGCGAAAAGTCCAGCACGCCCTCTATTCTAAAGCCTTTCCAGCCGTCTTCCCTTTCGACGGTTGAAAAAGGTGCAGCAGACGTTTTGCATACCAGTGAGATCTCCTCGTCAGTCTTTCCGACGAAGAAAAAATCCTCATTCAGATCGATCGCCGAGACATCAGCGACTTTGCAAACGGTCAGTTCAAAAGGGATCTTCTTAAGTTTCATGTTACTCTCAATCCACCCTGTCAAAAGTCGATGCGCAGTTCGTGGTGTAGAGGATGTCTCCCTCGTTAAGCACCATTTTCGCGGGCAGTGACGAATACTCGTACAAAGCATCGGAATGGCCGTCTCTGTAGTCTCCGTCGACCCTGTATTTGATGTTGCCCTGAGAATCTGTAACGTGGATCACGCCGTGCTTCTGGGTGACATCGACCATATAGGTACCGGCAGGGATCGGACACTTCTCATCGCCGATCACAAACCTCTCCCTGTGCATGATAGTATCGCCCGGGATAAATGTGATGTCGTGAAGGGAGGGATCGGGCTTCTCGTCTTTCCGGGAAGGGAAAGTCTCGTTGAACCATTTGCGGAATTCCTCACACATTTCGCTGTCGAGGCCGGTCATCTCTTTGATCTCTTCGGGGGTATATTCGTCCTTTTTGTTGTTCTTGGAAGGAGATGTAAGAGAATAGATGCGGCCCGTGATCTTTTCGAAAATATGGTAGTCATCAAAATAGCACTCCGCATTGAATCCCTGGTCCTGATCCGAAAAACCTACATAATGGATGTCCGGATGATCTTTGTCGTAAAAGGTCACGGAAAACTTCTTGTTCTTGCACTCGCCAAAGCAGAAGCGCTGCCACCTGCGGTGAAGGATGGCGAGGTCCTTGACCTTGTCCAAAGTGTTGGGCGATTCAACCAACACCTTGAAATACTGTCCGCCCTGCATGACTTCAGCGCTGTCTGCGTCGATTCCGTACTCCGAAGCCTTCTCGATAAGGATGACTTTGGTCTTCGCTAACTCTTTCTCATCAAGACCTTTGGCGGCCTTGGAAAGGAACGAACACGATGTCATTGAAATGCCCAGACATGCCAAGATCAATGCGGCAGATATTTTCTTAAAGATTGTTTTCATGATCATTCTTTATCCTCACTTGGAAGAAATTCCATAACGTCCTCATCGGGCGAAAATTCTTTAACACTGTTGTCCTCGGAAGTAAGTTCCTCCTTGGGGATAACCGAGCGTATGACCGCCGTCAGGACTTCGTACTCTTCCATCATGTTGTCGTGATCCGTCCTGACCGCTCCGGCATCGCCGGCTTCCGCCGCCGCCTCGAGCTTTGCAGCACGCATTGACAATGCGGTCGCGCCGATCATCTTGGAAGAACTCTTGAGAGCGTGTACGTATATCGAATAATCGTGCCAGTTCTCAGCTTCATAACTCTTTTGCAGGCTGTTCGCCTTCTCGATCTCGCCATAGGCATATTCGGCAAGAAGCGAGCGGTAAAGGTCCTCGTCGTCCTGGCAGTAGCGCAGGCCCGCTTTGGGTTCGATGCCGACGGAACGAAGACTTGAGAATTCGTTTTCGCCAAAGGCATCAGCATCCGGATCGGCGGGCTCTTCAATGCACCGTTCGACCTTTTCTTCCGGCAGGTATTTCATAAGGATCTTCTCAAGCGCGTAATTATCGATCGGCTTTGTAAGATAGTCGGTAAAGCCTTCTGACAGGTAACGCTCTTTCGCGCCGATAACGGCATCCGCAGTAAGGCAAACAACGGGCGCATCCTTGCTTGATCCGCCTTCAGTCGCACGAATCCTGTGGAATGCCTCGGTTCCGTCCATTTCGGGCATTCTCTGATCCATGAAGATCATGTCATACTTGCTCTTGGAGGCCATCTCCACAGCTTCCGCGCCTGAACCGGCAGTGTCGATCTTCATCTTGGTGTTCTTCAGGAGATTGACCGCGACCTTAAGATTGATGCTCGTATCGTCAACGATCAGGATATGTGCGTCAGGCGCCCTGAACGATTCCCTGTAAGGCCTTCCGTCTGACATATGCTCTTTAAGGCGCGTCTGGAAATCACCGATCGGCAGATCCGACACGACCTTCTGCGGAATGTTAACGGTGAACATGGATCCCTTGCCGTATTCACTTTCCACTTCGATCGTACCACCCATGAGATCAACAAGATGACGGGTGATCGGAAGCCCTAAGCCCGTACCCTCGACCGTGCTGTTGCGCTCCATTTCGAGACGCTCAAAGCGCTTGAAAAGCAGCTCTTTATCCTCATCCTTGATGCCGATCCCCGTATCCCAGACAATGATCGTCAGGAGGATCCTGCCTTCCTCCTGCTTCTTGAAGCGCACCTTAAGAGTGACGGATCCTTTGTCAGTGTACTTGACCGCATTGTTCAAAAGATTCGTGAATATCTGGCGGATCCTGACCTCGTCGCCTTCAAGCTCGTCAGGCAGCTTGGGATCTGCTTCAACAATAAACTGAAGTCCCTTATCCTGCGCCTTGAAAAGCGTCATGTTGTTGATGTCATTGAGGAGTGAGCTCAGTTGGTATGGAGCGATGATGAGTTCCATCTTTCCGGCTTCGATCTTGGAGAAATCAAGGATGTCGTTGACGATAGCAAGAAGGTTGTGGCCCGCTTTTTTGACGTCACCCGCATATACGCTGATGTTCTCAAGTGCCTCTTCAACGACCAGAGGTTCGCCTTCCGTGCGGCCCAAAGCTTTGTTGTCCTCGCGGATGATCATCTCATTCATGCCGAGCACCGCGTTGATCGGTGTTCTTATCTCATGAGACATGTTGGCAAGGAAATCGCTCTTGGCATTGTTGGCGCTCTCGGCCCTGATCTTTTCGGCAATAAGTTCGCTCTGTGCCCTCATGTACGGCCTTACCGTAAGGAGCGCGAGGACGGCGCCTACAAACAGCGAAATGAGCAGTATTACCACATATCCCATTACCATCGAGCGTGTCTGCTCGGAGAGCTGCGCATCGAACCAGGCAACGGAGAAATCAACGGCTACGATCCCGACCACATTTCCCGAAGAATCAGTAACGGGACTGTATGCACTATAGAATGAACCCCACTTATCCGTATAAGGCACTTCATCGACCGCGGCAGTGCCCCTGCCCGCTTTGGAAAGGGCATCGGTGAATTTGACATCGTCGCCGTAACTTGCAGGAGTCTCCTGGTCAAGATCCATCGTGAAAACAAAATGCCCGGGCTCTTCTTCCTTGATGCAGTACACATATTCAAGCTCGACGTTGTCCCTGAAGACCGCAAGCGTGTCATAGATCCTCTTGTAATTATCATCGCCTATGGTCTCTTTGGTCAGGAGCTTCATGTTCTCACCGCTGACTGAACCTGCAGCACAGTTTGCGATATCGAGCATGCGCTGCTGGATCGATTCGCGGATTCCGATCCTCGACATGTAGATCGAGACCGTGCAGAAGAGGATGCTGGAGACAAGCAGAATTCCTTCTACCATCAGCAGTATCTTGGTTGATAACCTTTTCCCGGAAAACACGAAGTGTTCCTCCCAGCCCTCAAATAATTAAATATATTAACTTATTCAAGGCTTTAAAATCAACGCACTATCTTATATCCTTGATCTCGGTCGTGAAAAGCAAACGGCAAAAAGGGGCTGCCCCAAAAGTGAGATCATTCACTTTTGAGACAGCTCTTTTAATTCTTTATTCTACCGAAACGGTGTTATCTTATGCCTTTGTTAACTTTACGGACTGGTAATCCTTACTGTTGTTATCCGTCCAGATGATACGGTTCCCGCAGAACTTAAGCGTTCCCTTGCCATCGGTATAGTGAGTTCTTATGTTATTTCCGGAATTAGCGCTTACAATATTCCTCTTTGTGCAGTCACTGTAGCTGAGAACTCCTGTTTTCTTGTTGATCGTACCCGTAAATGTAAAGAATTCACAGTGGCTTATCTTGTCCTTATCGGTCCTTCTGTTGCTGACTTCAACTTTCGCCTTGTTATCCTTGGTAATCTTTACGGAAACAGTAATATTACCATTTACGTATTTTGAGTTTCCGTAAGTAAAAAGCTTCTTTGCGGCAGTCTTCTTTGTTGTTTTCTTGGTCTTCTTGGCCTTCTTCGTGACCTTTTTGGTCTTTTTTACGGTCTTCTTTGCTTTCTTGGCAGCCTTCTTTGTTGCCTTCTTCGTGGTCTCCTGCGTCTCGGCCTTCTGTTCAGAATCCTGGATTTCCGTGAGAGTCTTTACGGGCATTGAAGTTATCTTGATCTCAGGAGCCTTTTCCGTTGTCTCGCTTATTGTTGTTGTCTGCTCGATTACGGATTCTGTCGGCTGTACTTCAACAGCGGCAGTTTCTGCTGCAACTACCGTTATTCCCTTGAGTGCCACATTCCTTGCATATGCAACAGCAGGAACTGCGGCTGCGATAATTGCACCTCCTACGATGAGTGCCTTAACTGTCTTGTTCATGATAGTAACCTCCGGTTTTGTGTTTGTTTGACAGCGATATTTAATCATCGAATGAGATGACAAAACACAGTCAGTTGCATGGCTCATTGTAGGATAATCAACAGATCGGATGATCCGTGTTGCTTTGCCCGGTTTTTTATTTTCTCCCCGTGACATACTCACGACACACCGATAAGATATGATGTATGCATGGAGGAACGCAAAATGTCATACAGACTGCTGATCGTTGAAGATTCACCCGAGCTGCTCGAGGCCATGAGCGACTTCTATCGCGAGGAAGACGCCGGGCTTTGGGAAGTGGTGACCGCATCTGACGGAAAAGATGCATTGGCCAAGGTCACGGGCGAGGATTTCGATCTATTGATCTTAGACATAATGCTCCCGGGGGCTTCCGGGTTTGAAATATGCAAGGCGGCGCGCAAAAGAAGCGACTGCCCGATCATATTCGAGACGGCCCTGGGCTCCGAGAATAACGTATTAAAAGGATATGCGACCGGCGGCGACGATTACGTCGTTAAGCCCTTTTCGCTGCGTCTTCTCTATGCAAAGAGTCTTGCTCTCCTGAGGCGCGCGAAAAAGGAGGATGACGGCGAAGTCTTGAACTGCGGCGCGATATCTCTTAACAAAAAGACCATGCTCGTCAAAGTCTCAGGCCGCGAAGTTCAGATCAATGCCAGGGAGTATTTCCTGCTTGTATATCTGCTTGAAAACAAGGGCTCCGTCTTAACGCGAAAAGCTATACTTGAGCACGTTTGGAGCGATGACTTGGACGTCAATGACAGGGTCGTGGACAACACGATCAGGAGGCTCAGAAACAGCCTCGAAGGCGCCGCAAGCCAGGTCAAGACAATGATTGGCAGAGGTTACCGCATATCGGAGGAATAACCATGAAAGTGCGTAAAGCATCAATTAAAAGACCAAAATTCTTTTTGCCGTATTTCATAAGCGCGATCCTGCTTTTGATCTTATCCGCGGGCGCGGCAGTGATATATGTCATGCCGAAGTATTACGAATACGAATACGATCTGGAAACAGATATGTACTCGAGAGAAGAAGAACTCTTCACCAGCTTTAAGGAAAGGCTTTCTGAAGAAGAACTGACCATATCTGAAATTAATTACCAAAGGTCTGAACTGATAAAACACTACTGTGAGACAGGACAAAGATGCGAAGTTGAAATTGCAGGTAATGTTGAAAACAGGATCAAGCTTGATTCTTCAAGGACCGCAATACTCATTTATTACCAGAAAGCGCCGGACGATGAATATGACATACGTTTTCTCAGACTGGCTGACAATAAATATCTGAAGTACTTTGATACTCCTGAGATAAAGGCAAAGGCATATTATGAAAATACCAGTTTTCCTGCTACTTACGAGCGTGATTCCATAATCGCTTTTACGTGCAGTAAATACTATGCGGATTTTGAAAACGGATTATTCATACCGCTCGAAGCCGAGATAGTAAACTGGCACGGTGACGGGACCGGAATTATCGTAAAGATCGATGCGGAAAATACGGAAGGTTTCACTTACGTAGAAGAAAACTCAGCTCTCATACCATATACGCAAGCCACCATCGCCGGCCATGAAGCAAAAGACGTCGAAGGGGATATTGAGTGGCATACTGAAGAGAACGGCAATCTGTATCACGCTTTCGAATTCAAGATGTCTCCCATGAAGGAGATACATTTCTATGACAACTTCAAGTACAAGATCGACTTCGCAATCGTTCTCATATGCTGCGGCGCGTTCATCTTCGCTTTCATTCCTGCGACCATCATCTACAACACGAGGAAAAGAAGATACGAGATCTTCGAATACAGGCGCAAAACGGTCGACGCAATGGCGCACGATCTGAAGACCCCGATGGCCGCGATCTCGGCTTATGCGGAGAATCTTTCCAACAACATCGCAACGGACAAAAAGGAATATTACGCAGGCAAGATCGAGGACAAGGTCGCCCAGATGAACAAGATGGTAAATGACATATTGGAGTTCTCCAAATCCGAGAATTCTTCTGCCGTCATCAAAAAAGAAGAAATTGATATTGCAGATGTAATCGAAAACATTATCTCTGACAACGATCATCTGATCGCAGAACGGGGTCTTAAGATCAATTTCGGGAAAAAGAGCGTAAAGGTCAAAACCGACATCAATCTCTTCAGGATGGCGGTTGCGAATCTTATCAACAACGCGATCCTTTACAGCAAGGAAGGCACTTCGATCGACATCACGTGTGATGAGAAAGATCTGATCATCATCAACATTTCAGAAGACATTTCAGACGAAGTTTCTGACCTTAAGAACCCGTTTGTCAAAGGGAGCGCGTCCAGAGGAAAGGGCGGCACGGGCCTGGGCCTTGCCATTGCAAACAATAACCTTGCGATGCTCGGATTCAAGTTAGATATCCAAAAAGACAACGACAAGTTTATTGCCACCGTAAAGCTCAAATAACAATTTAAAGGGCCCGGATCGATCGCAAATTTCAAACTACCGACAAGATAAAGAAAAACCCTGATTTTGTAGGCATAATTTGCTGTTTTCAAAGACGGTTTCAGCATGAGTACCTACAAAATCTTAAGATTCCGGTTTCTTGTAGGTACATTTCAGCTCATGAGACGGGTTTTCGGCACTGATGCTACCTATAAAACAATGATAAAACATATTTTTGTAGGTAGAACGCCTTACAGTTGCATTTCCAAAACTAAACCTACGGGTGGAAACGACAGATTTGCGTTTGTAGCCCGTAGGTCTTATGTATTTGTTATTTCAGAGATTTACTATTTCTTCGTCTTTTCGATCTCTTGGTTCATGAGTTCTTTTGCATCTGCTCCGGCCTTATTGATCCCGCCCTTGGCATAGATCTTGATCATGACAACTGCGACCGGCATCTTGCCCTTCAGGAAGACCATGTCATAATAACCCGGCTTTAATACTTTCTTATCAAGCCTTATCGTAGTCGTAGCGTAACCGGTATCATCACTGCAAAGATCGAATTTACCGTATTTGCGCGCCTTCTTCTTAAGGAAATTCTTGTTGTAGTAAGACGTCTTATTCTGGTGGGGAACGATCGTCACGGACATGCTCTCATCGAAAGGACATGTCGGGTTAATGATGATGTACGATTCAAGATCATAGATGCAGCGGATACCGTCAGATAAAGCGGGCAGACGGTTTATCTCCTGCGTGTTCCCTGTCGGAACTGTCGTTATCGTTACGGCCTTGACCGTCGGGGTGCCCGATTTCTCAAGCTGATAAAGTCTGCCAAGTACTTTTATCTGTGAACCTTTAAAAACTTCAGGTTCAGCAATAGAGGTCTCGGTCGGCTTCTCGCTTTCTGTAGCCGGAGCCTCAGTCTCAGCGGGCTTTTCGGTCTCGGCGGCAGTCGTTACGGCTTCTGTCGTCGTTTCAGTTACAGGCGACGTTGTAGCGGTCTGACCGCCTGAGGAACAGGCACTCAAAGAACTTGTGATAAGTGCGCCGGTCAAAACAATGCTGATCAGTTTTATACTCTTCATTTGTGCCCTCCTTTTTTTCTTTCATCTGGTACGACTAACATAAGTACTAACAAGATCAAAACCAAAAGTAATATCTTCAGGCCTGTGAAGACCGCAAGTGTCCGGAAGTTCTCAGTCAGCCGGACGCCTTTCATAAAAGATCTGGCATTGGATATATTAGACACCCTGATCGTATCAGACGCAAGACCGTCCGGGCTTGTCAACTTAATGATGCAGGACTGCCCCTTGGGGCATCTGACAACGAGACTGTCATCAGATATGGCCGCGCTTACGTTCTTGTTATCCGTCTCGATCTTATAACTGCTGCTCAGCGGGGTATCGTAATTGTATCGGTAAAGCCTGAGCTTTATCTCATCGGTGCCGTTCATATAGTAATCGTAAACGAAATCTCCCTTGTCATCCATAAGCTTGATAAAGCCCGCGCCGCCCTTTGCATCCGGGCCGTAAGCCTCGATCTCGCTAAGTCCGGCACGATTTCCCGCAACAGCGGTCAGTACTATCTCGAAGCTCTTTACGCCGTTTTTGTTAATTGATATCTTTGTCGCAGATCCGCCCGGAGCAAGCCTTCCCGTCTCTATCTCGCTTCCGTCATCGAAAATGATCTTCGCATTTTCAATGTTATCTTCAAGGCACGGATTGTCATATAAACATATGCTTTCAATGTCTGACGGAGCATTGAGAACCACCCTGATCTTTCTGTCATTGTCTTCCGAAGACGGTATCCAAATGCCTGATATCTTGGAAAAATCCGTGTTGCCGACAGTGATGTTGTCGCAGTCAAACAGCATAAAATCATTAAGCACCTGACTGTTGCCCGAAGAGGAAGTAATTTCGGCATTATAAAGGATCGAATCCGTATTTCTTCCCCAAAACACCTTGTCGGAGTTGATTATGGCCTTGAGATGTTCATACCAGTCGCCGCGCTGGGTCTCGTAAAAAGACAGCTTTTTCGAGGTATCGGAGCTGAGATAATAATGAGTCAGCGTATTGACCGATACGGGAAATCTGACACGGTCATTCCAAAGATACGTATTTGTCTCCTGCATATAGTCCGTGTCGTACGGATTTACGGTCGATGCCGGATTAACATTATCGTAGTAATCGGGGATCGTATATAAAGCATTTTCATAGGCGAACCCCTTATATACAACGGGTCTGTACGAACTCTGTTCCTTTAGCACCTTGCCTAATACGCTTTCGAAAGTCAGGCTTACCGACCTGTGTCCCGGATGGAGATCGTAATCGATGCAGAAGATAACATCAGGCTTATACTCTTTCAGGAGGCTCTCATAATCCTTGTTCAGATTATTCTTGGTGATCTCCTCGCCTTCGTTGTATGCGGGATGATCTGCGCCTGCATATGTATGCTCATAGCCTGACACTGTCCTGACCACTTTATCCGGATCATCTTTATAGTTGTACAAATGCGGCTTATCCTTGAAAATAGTGGAACCGAACCCCAGGAATATGATGTTCTTCTCCGGGATTCCGTAAGACGTTAACGTCCTGACCGCTTCTTTTGCGCGGGCATGTCCCAGGTCTTTTCCGATCTTATAAGAGCTTTTGGAGACGCCCGAATCTCCGTTCTCGGCGAAAACAACATACACGTCGCTGTTATATTTGACATACTGTTCGAGGACCCCTCCCATCAGGAGCACGTCATCGTCTTCGTGCGGCACAAAGATCATCACCTTCTTGCCGGCGAACATACTGTCCCTGCCGCAGTCCAAAGCCTGTCTTTCAACGCTGTGATCTTTTTTGTCCCAGACCAGATAATCGAGTTTACAAAAAACGAACGTACCTGCAAAAGCTAAGATCAGAAAAACAGGTACCAGCATGAAAAACCGCAGATATCTCTTTTTGCTGTTGATCTGAAAGCGCTTTTGAACTAAAAATCCCAAAACGAAGAATACGGCAAAAAAGACCGCCACAAATAGCAGATCTGATACCCAGCTAGTAAAAATGTCTGCGAAATAAAGAAAACAGGATACTAGTGCAAGAATAGCAGAAAGTATTATTCTTTTGACCATATGACAGGAAGGCCCTTCTATTCTCTTTTCTCCATCCATCGATCTTCCACCGGATTAATTGCACAGGATGCCTGCGATATATTGACAAGGTAATTATATCATTTACGGCCCGCCCTGTTGTTTATCTCCCTTTTTTGAAAAGCTGCTGCCGGCCGGCGCACTTATTTCGCAAAAAATGAAAGATACTCAACAAAGGCTTTTATATCTGTTGTTTAGACAACACAAGCTTTCAGCATTGTTCATTGTTTTGCCCCTTGCCTGATGGTTAACTCTGGTTGTTAGCGAAAACGCAACACAACAAAACCAAAAACACAAAACAAAAACAAACACAGAAAAAAGGAAGGTAAAATCAACATG
This sequence comes from uncultured Clostridia bacterium, assembly GCA_947304405.1. Lineage (GTDB taxonomy): Bacteria > Bacillota > Clostridia > Saccharofermentanales > Saccharofermentanaceae > Saccharofermentans. The sequence continues at coordinate 4,681 of CAMZBB010000026.1, read as the reverse complement.
AACAAGAAATTTCTGGTACTTCTCGCAACAGGCGCAATCCTTGCATCAAATCTTGCAGCAACCGGCTGTTCTGCAAACAGACGCGTACAGGCTGCTATGAATGCAACGACCACAGCCATTGAGACCCAGGCAACAGAGGAAACAACAGAGGCAATCGAAGCAACAGAGGAGACAACTGCTGTTGAGACCCAGACTGAAACAACAAAGGCAACCGAACCCGTCGTTAAGCTTGCTTCGGTTACGAGAACTTCGCGCGATTATAAGACTGCAAAAAAGGTAATGCAGAGCATAAATAACAGCAAGAATCTCAATACCAAAAAGAATAACGGCAAGAAAACAACTAAAAAGAATGTTAAGCCTGCCGCCAAGGTATCAACAAAGTCAGCTGTTGACGATCCTTTGTCTTACATTCCCGTTTCTCCTGATTGGCAGGACAAGCACATGGACAAAAACGGCGTCTGGTCTGTAGGCGAACCTGCAACTTACGATCCTTCTACCGAAAAGAACGACGACAAGAAGAACGATTCTAAGAAGAACGAATCCAAGAAGAACGATACTAAAAAGAATGACAACAAGAAGCACTCCGGTAAGAAGGCTTCAAAGTATGGCAAGCACAATGTCAAGAAGTCCTATAAGGTCAGCAATGACATGAAGAAGAAGATCGAGAAGATCAAGAAGGCCGCTCAGAGGAGAGCCGAGCAGAAGAAAGCTGCACAGAAGAAGGCTGAGCAGGCAAAGAAGAACTTTATTAAGAAGATCAGCGAATATAGAAAGGCTGCACAGAAGAAGGCCGCTCAGAAGAAAGCTGCTAAGGCTATGAAGAAGGCCGCTCAGAAGAAGGCAGCTCAGGCTAGAAAGGCCGCTAAGAAGACAGCTCAGGCTAAGAAGGCCGCTCAGAAGAAGGCAGCTAAGAAGATCGCTGAGGCTAAGAAGGCTGCCAAGAAGGTGGCACAGGCTAAGAAGGCAGCCAAGAAGATGGCTCAGGCCAAGAAAGCTGCTAAGAAGGCTGCTCAGAAGAAAGCCGCTAAGAAGGCTATAAAGAATATGATAAAGAAGGTTGCCCAGAAGCATCATTCCAAGCATCATTCTTCCAGAAGAAATTACAGCAATCTCGCAGTTTAATGTAACCTTCAATTTTCTGCTACCCTAATGAAAGGACCGATCCCTTGCCTGGCAAGGAGTCGGTCCTTTCAATTAACTTTGCCGTTGGATATGATCGGCTAAGGCATCATCTGTCCAGCTTGTAGCCGTCCTCCACGAGATGGAAAGCACTAGACTTGCCTGTAGGGAACTCAACGGTAATCTTTCTCATCTGACCGTCATCACCCTTGAAGAACCAGCAAACAAGGATCATCCCGTCGGAGTAAGAACCGTAACACTGAACGGCATCGTAACCTCCGAGCTTAACTCGTGCTCCGGTAACATTCTGTGCTCCTGCCTGCTCCATTGAATACATCTGGGATTTAGCCAGATCTTCAGCGGAATAATCAACATTAAGAACGAACAGACCGATTATGGATCCGGTGCTCATATCCTTCGCCTGTTCATGTTCGATCACTTCACTGGAAAAGCCGCCCGTTTCGCGGAAAGTAATCCACTTGCCTGAAGTAAGAGACACAGTGCCGGTCTTAGCATTACCGACGGAAGTCAGATAAACACCGCTGCGGGATTCAGAAGTCTCTTCAGTAGTCTCTCTCGAAGACTCCCTGGTAGTTTCTTCAGTCGTCTCTCTCGTTGTTCTGCGCGTGGTCTCCTCGTATTCGGTTGTATAGCGGGGATACCTTTCTCTGGCTTCTTCAACTTTCTTATAGTACGAGCTGACTCCTAAGATCAGTATAAAGACAAATAAGACTGCGAGTATAGATGAGATGATGATCCCGGCAATGGCCGCGCCTTTGCCCTTCTCATTCTTTTTGCCGGCAGAGATCAAACCGATTATGGATAAGATCAGACCAATGATCGCTGTGGTTCCTGCCAGGATTATCGAAACCAGTGAAACGATAAGTCCGGCGATGCACAGACCATTTGTCTTCTGCTCTGGAAGCGCAGCAACAGGAACCGCTGCAGGCATTGGAGCGGCATTCACGTTAGGTGTGAGAGAAGCACCGCAATTGGCGCAAAACCCTGCGCCGTCGTTATTCTGAGTTCCACAATTCGGACAATACATTATTTTTCCTCCTTATTTCAAAGACATGATTATATCAGATAATACGGTATGCGGCCTCCTCGTATTCCGCATATTTCTTAGCTTTCATCAATCTCTTGATATCGCGTTCGCGGTCTTCGAAAAGATGCTGCCAGTAAGCCCACAGATCCTTCATTTTGTACAGAACGTTAATGTCAGGCGACATGATTTTCCGGTACGCATTATACAGCGTGTCATGAAACTTCCTGAATTTTCCGGGATCGGTGTCCGAAGTTAAACCCTTCAGCCTGCTCCCAAGAGACGGATCAGATAACAGGCCCCTGCCTGACATTATGGTATCAAGTCTGCCGTCCGCAAAACCCGGCAGATCATTTAAGTCTTCGCATGTAAAGATGTTTCCGTTATACACAAGCGGACACTTTGCATGTTCAAGGGCATAAGCAAAATATTCCATTCGCGGTTCACCCTTGTAAAAGTCAGACCGGATCCTCGGATGTACGATCAGCTCGCTCACGGGAAAACCATTGAAGATATCCACAAGATCATAGAATTCATCGGGGTTACTGTAACCAAGCCTTGTTTTAATCGATATTTTCAGGTTTGCGGAATCTGCATAGGAATAAATGTCATCCATAAACCGCGTAAGCGCCGGTGTATCGGAAAGGAAGCCTGCGCCTTTGCCTTTCGCACATACGGTTCCCGAAGGACAGCCGAGATTAAGGTTCACCTCATTGTAGCCCATTGCCTGAAGCTCTTTTGCCGCTTCGATAAAATTGTCTGACCTGCAAGTAAGGATCTGCGGGACCAATACTATCCCTTTGTTATTTTCGGGTGCGACATCTTTTCTCTCCCTGGGCGTCATCGGGCTTTTTTCAGAAGGAGAGATAAACGGCGTAAAGAACTTATCAATGTGACCGTAGATCTCATTGTAAGCATTGCGGAAGATATGATTTGTAATGCCTTCCATAGGCGCGAAATATATCTTCATGTCACTTTGCCGTCGAAAAGGCCTGACCTTCTCTCAAGGACGATGTTCTTGATCAGGTAGACCAGCGATGCACTCACGATGGTAGCAGCCACGACTGCCGGCAGATACACTCCGATGCCGTACTGATCATACAGGAAGTACAGTTTGTCGATCATGAGATAGTTCAGCATTATTATCTCGAGCGAGATCTTGCCGAAGAACCTGATGACGGGATTGCCGATCTTTATGCGCGACATAAGGGTAATGACAAAGATAAGGAAGACCAGTTCGTACAAGGTCTCCTGCCCGAGGCCTAAAAGCTTGTCGAGGATGGGATTTGCCGAATCGTAATACTCAGTCCAGTAAATGCTTTTCGAGACAAGGTTCCTGTGGATATGATCCATGAGAACTACAAGGATCGAGGACGCGAGAAGGATCGACACAAACGCCTTCCTGATAACTTTGTTGACCCGCTCTTCCTTATACGCATAGAGCATGCCAACGGGGAACATGATGATCGTGTTGTACCACCACTCGCCCTTGAACCAGTACGACATGACGCCAGTATCCGAATGCCCTGAGAAAAGGCCGATAGTCATCATTATGAGGACCACAAGGGTCATGATGATTATTCCTGTAAGAGGCTTTTTCACCCTCGCGAAAACAGCCCTGAAGGCCACATACAATATCATGATCTCAACCGCAAACCACATCTCGTTGTTTACCAGGAAGATGCCGAAGAAGCTGCAGATGACCTCTCCGAATCCGAAGTGCTTACTGATTATGATGTTATTTACCAATGCATCGGTGAGATAAATGTAATTGCAGATGAAGAACGGAACGAGGACCGTAAAGATCCTTTTTCTCATGAATCCTTTGATATAGTTCCGGTCGGTCATCCACCGCTTGATGAGGCCGAATCCGGAGCTGAAGAAGAAGAAAGAGACCGCCAGGATGCCGTAATAGTAGAAGAACGCCAGATCTCCCGTATCGATGTGATTTGCATCCAGTGCGACAACGGTCTGGTGGAAAATGATAAACACGGCCAGCGCGCCCTGTACCTCTTTGCTCGATATACGATCAAAAAATGCCGTCTCATTTGCAGACCGTCTTGACGACCCGATAAACAGGATCGCACCGAGAACGGCTAAGCAAATATATAAGGCTATCGTATATTCCACCCTTCTTCTCCTTTCCTTATCTCAGCAAACTGATCACATTCAGCGTTATCGATACCAGAAGCATCGCCAGCACTATGAGGATTATGATTATCAGCCTGCTCCTCTCCTTCTTATGCCTGATCTCTTCGTCACTTAACTCAACGGAAGCCTTGATAAGATCCCGGGCTTCCTCATGGGTCAGAGTTCCGTCACCGCTCTGCCGCTCACCGGCAAGGATCTCCATAATAGAGACCCCCAGCAGTTCAGATATGGGTTCAAGCATTGAAATGTCGGGGAAACTGAGGCCTCTCTCCCACTTGGATACAGCCTTGTCCGTAACGTTCAAGGCATCAGCGAGCTGCTTTTGGGTAAGTCCCTTCTCTTTACGCAACTCGGTTATCAGTTGTC
>CAMZBB010000025.1 GCA_947304405.1 uncultured Clostridia bacterium | reverse complement strand
GAAAACGCACTTACTAAAACAGGCAAAGTGCTTATTTAGTAAGTCAACTTAAAAAGCCTGCTATTGAATTCATCACTTCCAGTGCTTGAGCTGCGAGAGCCATCCGTCGTACTGCAGGCGCCTGTCCTCATATTCGAGGTTCTCGGGATTGGGCATGTGCGCCATCAGAAAGTCGAGGAGCGCGTCTTTTGATTGATAAACAAAATCACCGTCCGTGTAGCACCATTTGCAGTAGTCTTCGTTGAAAAAACCGTCGGGCTCGCGGCTGATGTTCGCATCATCGTTCAGAGGCATACCGCAGCACTGGCAGAAAAGTTTTCTGGGGCTCCCCAGAAGGGTATTGATCGAGACGTTGAACTCTCTGGAAAGGATCTTCAGCGTCTCTGTGTTGGGCTGCGTCTCGCCCGTCTCCCAGCGGCTCACCGCCTGGCGTGTGACCAGCACTCTTTCTGCAAACTGGTCTTGTGTAAGGTTGTTATCTTCACGGATCTTTTTCAATACGTCTTTGGTTTCCATGTTCTTGAACTCCTTTGCTCTTGATAGCTCCATTATCCGTTTGGTACCGGAGAATAACAAGCAACGCGTTGTTGCATTTGCATGTTGACAAACGTGAATAAATTTGTAAAATTGAAAACGATTTTCAATTTCAAATGGAGATGTGACATGGTTAAAAAGATTTTTGCTGCTTTGTTGGGGCTTTCGCTTGCCGTTACTTCCGCAGGCTGTGCAGGGAAAGCAGGCAATGCCGGCAGTAAGGGCATAAAAGTGGTGTGCGCGACGGCGCCGCTCTACGACTGGGCACGCCAGATAACCAAGGATACGGACAGCACCGATCTCTCACTCATAATAGGAAATGGTACAGACCTTCATTCGTTTCAGCCTTCCGCAGCCGATATCGTGTCGATCAAAAATGCGGACGTGCTGGTCTACGTAGGCGGCGAGTCCGACGGATGGATCAGGGACGCTTTGAAGGAAACAGCAAATAAGGATCAGAAAGTCGTCTGCCTCATGGACGTGCTCAAGGATGCTATCGTTGAGGAAGAAATCGTTGAGGGAATGCAGGGCGAAGGCGAGGAAGGCCCCGAGTACGATGAGCATGTCTGGCTGTCATTAAGGCTCGCATCCAAATCATGCACAGCTATAGAAGAGGCGATCGCTTCCAAGGCCACAAAGGATAAAGAGAAATTCAAGGCAAATCTTGATGCATACACCGCAAAACTTTCAGCGCTCGACAAGCAGTATGAAGACATGGTCAAGAGCGCAAGACTTGATACGATGGTGGTCTTAGACAGGTATCCTTTCAGGTATCTTGCAGAGGACTACAAGCTCAAATACAGTGCCGCTTTTGTAGGATGCTCGGCAGAGACGGAAGCTTCTTTCGAGACGGTGAAATTCCTTTCCGATAAGATCAAGGCGCTTGATTCAAAGACGGTGCTGACTATCGAAAAGTCCGACGGAAAGATCGCAAAGACCGTAATCGAGACAGCAGGCATGAGCGACGTGAAAGTCGAAGTATTGGACTCCATGCAGTCGTGCGGCAAAGACCTTGATTACCTTGCCGTCATGACAAGCAATCTCGCGGTCCTCAAAGACGCGCTCGCATAAAGGAATTCACAGATTCAGAGCTTTTTAAGGATGACGGTATAATTGCCGTCATCTTTCATTTCCATCACCATATAAGATTGAGGAGATCCGCCGCGGGGCAGCGAGATGCTTCCGGGATTTAAGACCCTGATGCCCGCGGATGCGTAAGGGTCAGCTTCGTTATAGTATTTGTTATAGGCTTTTACGGCATCGCCCCAGTTGTCGTAGGGGACGTGCGTGTGCCCGAAAAGCGCGATGTCGCAGTTCTGCGCGGCGGCTGCAAGACAGAGTTCCGTAAGGCCGTAATTTACGTATTCCCTGTGGCCGTGGCAGCAGAAAAACCTGTGCCCGGAAAGAGAGAATACCGCAAGGTCTCGAAGTTCTGCCGATCCCGAATACCTGTCGCAGTTGCCCTTGATGAATATGCACGGCGTTTTTGGAGCGCCGGCCCAGAGTTCCACCGCTTTCTCGCCGTCTTCAATGTCGCCCAGATGAATGAGCATGTCAGGCTTCTCGCGGTCTATCGCGGTCTTTAAGTTTGCGTTTACGCGGTGAGAATCACTGACGATAAGTATCTTCATAAGAAATAGTAATCAACATCCCAGCCGGGAATGCAAGGGGTATGGCGCATGAAAAGTTTGTAATCGGCTCTGATGGCGAAGACTTTTTCGGGGATTTCGAAAAGATCAGCGCTCCTGTGGTAGCATGCGATCTTCATCTGCGGCTTTCTGTTTCTTATGGTTTCTTGTGCACCGGCTATCGCAGCCGCTTCGCTGCCTTCAACGTCGAACTTAATGAAGCCTGCAGATCTGCTGTTATCAAGGGAATCAACGGTCACTTTTGCGATCTGCCGGCCTGTACCGGATGCGGAAGTCCTTGTTCCTCTTCCCCTTGAACCGGTCAACATGGCTGTTCCGCAGGTGTCCGATATAAGCGCATTTACGGGAGTTACGGGAATCGGCAGTCCTTCTGCGCACTCTGTGAGTTTCTTATAGGAATGTCTCTCGGGTTCCACCGCGGTCGCTGAAGAGAAGGCAGGGAACATTTTCGTAAAGCGCAAAAGAGTGTCGCCTCTGTACGCGCCCAAGTCGATGAAGGAACTGTTGTCTGCAAACGGACCGAGCAATCTATCAGCTTCATCAGGTGAAGTCTCGCAGGAGCGGAGGTATCTAAGGCAGCCGGAAAGCTTGTAGTTTACAAGGCCTTTGAAGCATTCGCGCGAAGGATCGTCTGCGAGCTTTTCATATACGTTTTCGAGGCGCTCTTTGTTTTGAATAAAGAAATCCATATCGAAAACATCTCCGCCGCAGACGGGAACGTCGGGAGCGTAGAGCTCATGTTTTTTCTCGATTGAATATACGTATGAGAGAACGTCGGGAAGGGGAGACCCGAAAGCGACGAGGACGATGAAATCAGACAGGCGATCGCAGATGCTCTCAAAAGATTCAACGTTAAATCCTCTGAATACCTTGCCTTCCCTTACGAATCCCGGGCTTGCGAAAACGCCGGAGACCAGGGGGGAGAGGCCCTTTTTGTCCAGTTCGTCGATTATCTTGTCTGCGCCGTCGCCCATTCCGTATATCACGAGAGGGCGGCCTTCCTGCCCCAGATAAGTCCACAGATCTTTTGTCACTTCACAGAATTCCATTGCTTTGAAATATACCACATTGAAAACCGGAGAAAAAAATCTCGATATGCAACATTTTGATTTTCCATTCTGTATTATAGGTGTAGACACGAAGCGAATGGAGGATATTGCTATGAAAAATAAAAGAATTGCACTGACGGTCACCGCATCGTTCATGGCACTTTTGATGTTTACAGGTTGTTCGTCGTATTTCAGCAGGGCAAAGTCTGCTTCAGAGACGGTTGCGGCGCATAATCCCGATGTTGAGGCAGTCAGAGAAGATATCGATGTAGCCATGGGCGCCCAGTCGAGCGGATCTGCTACATACGGATCGCGTGCCAAGACCTCAAACGCAGCGAAAGCTGAAGAAGCTCAGGACAATGACGGCGGTTCGAGCAGTCAGACCTCAAGTCAGGTTAATGTCGATCCCACCAAGGGAAGACTCCTTATCAGGAATGTAAACATTCAGGCGCAGACAACTGATTTCGAGAACGTACGCCAGTCCGTTGAAGACAAGGTCAAAGAGCTCGGAGGCTATATCGAGAATTCCGGTGTTTCCGGAACAGGCAAGACAGGGAGCCTGCGTTCTGCAAGCTACACGATCAGAGTACCTGCCGACAAGCTTGACACGCTGATCTCTTCAGTCGGCAACAACTGCACCATTACGAGCACAAATGAGAATACGACAGACGTTACTCTCAGCTACGTTGACACAAAGGCAAGACTCGAGTCTTTGAGGATCGAGCAGAAGCAGCTCACAGAGCTCTTAAGCAAGGCCACGGATCTTGATTCGATCATCGTTCTTCAGGAAAGATTAACGACCGTAAGATACCAGATCGAGAGTGCAGAATCCCAGCTCCGTGTACTTGAGAACCAGGTCACTTATGCAACCCTTACGCTCAGGATCAGGGAAGTAATGGAGATCAAGCCTCAGGAAGAGCCTCACATTGATACTTACGGCGAAAAGATCGCCAAGACGTTCAAGGCTTCGCTCAAGGCTATCGGCGAATTCTTCAAGGGTCTGTTGCTTGTTCTCGTGGCAATCTCTCCTGTAATCGTTCCGATGGCGATCATCACGATAGTCGTTCTTACGATCGTATTCCGCGGCGTTAAGAAGAGAAGAGCAAGAGCTGCCGCGGCCAAGGCTGCACAGCAGGCAAATACGGCACCTGAGAAGCCTGAAGAAAAGCCTGAAGAAAAGGCTGAAGAAAAGGATGAGGAAAAGAAGTAATCAGATTCAGAAAGCTCTGACTGAATAATCACAATCGGCTGCGAAGCTCTCCCACTTCAAGGGATCTCCGCAGCCGATCTCATCATAGACTGCGCAGGTAAGAAAACAGCCTTTTCTTGCACCCTTTGCGGCTGCCGCAACATCATCGTAAACGAGTGTCTGGGAAGGCGTGATCGAAAGGCCCATCGCGTTAACGTAATTCAGGACTTTGATGAAGATGTCGGGTGATGATTTGTCTATCTTTTTGCCGACGTCCTCAAGCGTGATGACAGCATCAAACATATTGAGGATATTGTTGCTTACGAGCCCCGAAACGGCGTTGTTTCTGGTGAGTGCGGTAGCGACTCCCAACTTGAATCCGAGCCGTTTTGCTTCTTCAAGATAAGGCAGAACATTAGGTTTGAGCTTAACTTCGCTCTTGTAAAATCCGCTGACCATCTTGTCCCATTCGGCGATTATCTCAGCGGGTGACAGAGGGATCTTATATCTTTGCTTAGTATAAAGTGCAGCATCATCTATAGATGCGCGCTTAACGAAGTCGGTGTAATCCGGCGTCACATCATAACCGTAACGTCCTAAAAAATCGATATCGACCTTGTTCCACACGTTCATCGAATCGAGGAGCGTGCCGTCAAGGTCAAATATCAGGAGCTTTACGCCTTTTGTTTTGAGTTCTTTGAGAGAAGGGTAATCAGACATCAGTGCATGAAATCAAGCTTGCCCTTAAGGTTTTCGAGCGCAGCTTCCTTCTTCTCCTGGAATTCTTTTTTGTTGTTCTCGATGAGATTATTGCCGTAAGAGTCGATGGATACGATCAAGGGTCCGAACTTCTCGGCCTTGAGCTTCCACATGGCCTCAGGCATGCCCAGATCGAGCCACTCAACGCCTTCCACGTCAACGCATTCTTCTGCAGCGACTACCGCACATCCGCCCGGGAATATCGTGTGGATGGCGCAGTTGTCAATGCAGCCCTGAGTGGTCTTAGGACCCATGCCGCCCTTGCCGATAATGATCTTTGCGCCAGTAGCCTTTAAGAATTCAGCCTGCGCTTTTTCCATTCTCATTGATGTCGTGGGGCCTACGCTGATGACCTTGTACTTGTCGGGCTCACCTTCGGCTGAGATCTTTTTCATGATCGGGCCTGCGTGGAAGATCGCCTTGCCCTTGAGGTCGACGGGTGATTCCTTGCCGCCTACGACGACCCTGATATGGACGTCGTCACGGCCGGTCGTGATGTCGCCGGTCAAATAGATAACGTCGCCGATATGTACTTTCTTAATGTCTTCGTCAGATACGGGAGTTGTGAAATAGAATGTGCTCATAATGTGACTCCTTTGTGTGTGAAGAAATCATAAGTGAAGTCGGGACCTATCCTGATGCCGGCTCTTCTGTGTGCCCAGCATGCAGTGGAAAGGCCCATAGCGAGAGTCGCGGGATGTCTTGCCGCCTGCTCGATGTTGACGCCCATGACTGAGAGCTTTCCGCCGAATCCGCCGGGGCCCATGCCAATGGAGTTGAGGCCTTCTTCGAAATCCTTTTCCATCTGAGCGGCCTTGGGATTCTCATTGTGCGATCCTACGGGACGCAGGAGAGCTTTCTTTGAAAGCTTTGCGGCGACCTCAGCCGAGCCTGCGATGCCGATGCCTACGAGGCAGGGAGGACAGGCATTTACACCGTATGTGGACATCTGGTCAAAGACTGCTTTTGCGATCCCGTCGTAACCTTCGAGAGGCATGAGTACTTTAGCCATACCGGGAAGCGAGCATCCGCCGCCTGCCATGTAGAAATAAAGTTCTAACTGATCGCTGCCTTGTACCAATTCCCAATCGATCCACGGAACCTTGTGACCGATGTTGTTGCCTGTGTTGAATTCATCGAAGACCTCGACGGCATTATGCCTCAAAGGTGCTTTCACGGTGGCCTTTTTCACAGCATCGATAAGCGCGGGTTCTATCTCGTCCAGGTAAGGGAACTTTGTTCCGACCCTTGCGAAAAACTGGGGGATGCCGGTGTCCTGACATGAAGGTCTGCCGAGCTTGTCTGCCATCTCCATGTTCTTTTTCATGACGTTATAGATCTCGGGCGCAAAGCCTTCGTTTTCAATCTCGGCCATCTCTGAAAGTCTTTTGCGGACGTCATCAGGAAGATGTCCGGAGGCATGGCAGATGAACGAGGAGACGAGCTCTGAAAGACGCTCTTCAGTCGCTTTATCGTATGACATTAAATTGTCCTCCGTAAGTTTTTCTTCCATATTATAGCAACAGCCAAGGAATGATGTGGGGGTGTAAATCATAAAAGAAATTTTCTATAATTAAATGTAATGAAACCCGACTATATGAAGCCGAAGAGGAGGTGATCAGATGAAGAGTTTTTTCCTGAAGAGAGCCGAAAAAGAGTGCAAAGTATGGATAAAGAACTGCACTGAATCAGATAGCCCTCGCCTTGCTTCGGAAACGTATCCCGCTGACGTTAAGATCGATGAAGACGTTAACTGGTCAGGCGATCCGCTGAATCTCACGCTCGATTATTACCGCCCATTCAATGTCGACAGTTCCAAAGAGTGTTTCCTTCTCATTCACGGCGGTGCGTTCTGCTATGGGACCAAAGTCCTTGACAAGTGCTTTGGCATGCATCTTGCAAAGCACTCCGGCATACCCGTTGCAAACATGGATTACACGCTTATGCCGGAAGCCGGCCTTTCGAAGATACTGAACCAGATATTCCACTGCATGAATTTCCTGACGGCCGAATACGGCATTGAGAGATTCCATCTTACCGGTGATTCGGCAGGCGGTTATCTTACGATGATCTCAGCTCTTGCCGCAAGAAACAGTCATATGGCGCACGATCTCTGGATATTTGAAAAGCTCAGGGGAAAAGTGGTTTCGGCGAGTCCGGTTTGCGGCGGATTCAGATATCATCCGAAGGGTTTTCCCGGGATCTTTTTCGAAGAAAATACCTCGGGAGATCCAAAGACCAAACCGAGGCTTCCGGATTATGTTTACGACATTTCCAAGATCGTCGAGCGCGACAAGGACCTTAAGATCTGCCTGATCACGGGCGAGGATGATTTTCTGCGCGAAGACAACCGTAAAATAAAGGAACTCCTGCCCGGTGCCTTGTTCTATGATGCGGCAAATGACGGCGAGTACCACATGCATCACGTTTTCCCGATAGCGCATCCCGAGTGGCCCCAGTCCGTCAAGGCGATCGAACTGATCACGGACAATGCGACGAGAAAAGCGTGACCCTTTTGATTAAGTGCGCTGCGAACAACAGTCGTGGCTGCACTGCTTCAGACGGTGTTTACTAAAAGTGTGCGTGTTTTGCTCATTTTCGTGATACATTTTGGCAAATCCTTGTCAATTTGCAGTTTTGTATCACGAATTTGCTTGTTTTTGTGACATTTTTAGGGAACGTCCCTTTTAGTGAATGAAATAATAAAAGGCTGCGATCTCTCAATTCAGAATTGAGATTTTCACAGCCTCTTTTGTAATTGCGTTTGGGGTATATAGACGAAAGCTTACGCCTGTTCCGGTTCGGCGCCGTCCTTGACGCCGCGGGTAACTTCGCGGGTCTGGTGGATCAGCTTTGACACGGGCTTATAGATGAAGAACGTGATCACTGATACGACAATGCCCTTGAAAAGATTGAAGGGAACGAATGCGAAAAGGAGCAAAGTAAGCTCGTCCTTGACAAGAGGATTGACTGCGGCACTCGCGCCTATGATCTTGTCCATGGGGAAATTCATCATCGAACCGTAGAGCGGCAGGTTGATATAAGCGTTGACCGGAACTGCTATGACTGCGAGAGCCAGCGTGCCGATAGCCATTGAGATTGCTGCGCCTTTTCTTGTGTGGAGCTTCAGATAAATGAGGCCGGAAAAACCTACAAAAATGGAACCTGTGATGAAGTTGGAAAGCTCGCCGATGCCGCACGTTGCGGTGAAGGGCAGGTGTATGAGGTTCTTGAAAAGCTCGATCACGATGCCCCAGACAGGCCCCAATGCAAATGCTCCGACCAAGACCGGGATCTCGGAGAAATCGAACTTTAGGAAAAACGGCATGAACGGGAGCGGCACCTCGAGATACATGAGCACAAATGCCATGGCGGTAAGGATGGCGGTAACCGTGATGCGGCGGATCATTGCCTTGCGGCGTGATTTGGAATCGGCGATGCCGACTGTTGAAGGGGTAGAAATTGACATGTAAACACTTCCTCTCATCCGGACTTTACCGTCGGCTGCAGACTCTCACTGCATCGGTCCTGCATGCTTGATGATTTACAGGACTTGCGGGCTCCCCACCCCGGGGTTACCGCCGGTCGGAGAAACTAACTCCGCCTTGGACGTCTCAATTATACCCGCCGGAGCGGGTTTGTAAAGTGGAATGATCAGCCTTCGGGAAACTCGTCTTTCGGCTTGTTGTAGAAGATCTTGTCGACATACGCGAAACATACCAGCAGTCCGTGGCTGTAGAACTTGAAGACTTTGACGCCGGAGAATCTTCCGGGTATCGCTCCCGGTTTGTTTTTCGGTTCCTCGATGACGAGCTTATCGAAATTCGTATCCTTCATGTCGCTGTCTAAGATGCTCTTGAGCATGCTGCGCTCATTGTTGTCGATCACCGTGAATTCGAATCTGCTGACCATGCCGCAGAACTCGCTCCAGGGCTGCGTGGAGAAAGAAAGGTGAACGCCTGCCCCCGAGACGGAGGGAGATCTTGTGATGATGAACTTAACGTGATCTGCGCCGGTCCTCTGGAGCCTTAAGGTATAAACGCTGTCGCTGTGATTGTTTACGAACGCTTCAATGGGCTCCGTTGCGTAGTCGGAATAGACGTCTCTCCAACGGTCGAAAGGACGCGGAAATTCAGTATCGAGGAGAAGATCCGCACGCGCTTTTGCGAGCTCTTCACATATGGCGGCCTGAACCTCTTTGTCGCCGTATTCGTAAGCTTTTTCGATCCTTTTGCGGATCGCGTAGTCTGCCTCGAGCATCACGGCATATCTTCTGATACGCTGCGAGGGAAGGTTGGACAAGGCTTTTCCGAGACGCAGGGCGCAGTCCGCAAAATCACAGGCATAGTCGCCGTTCTCGAAATAGAATTTCGTCTCGTCATAGAGCTTCACGTAAGTCGAATATGCAAGCGGCGGATTCGGAAGAACGTACTCGCCCTTCATGAACATGTCGGCGAGCTTGTACTTGGCTTCGGTGATATTGAAGTTCGATGCGACCGAGTAATAGAAGAAAGCCTTCTCGTAATCAGGCTTGCCGGTCAGCCTTCCATGGTAATGAATATATCCAAGGGTGTTGGCCGCGTACCCGAAACTGAATTTGCGCCAAAGAAGTTCCAAGAGCCTTGCCGCCTCGGTGAAATCGCATTCATAGACCGGGTTGCCGCCGTAACATGCATAGGCTTTGGCTTTGAGGGCCTCGAAAACTTCCTTTTCGCAGAGTTCGTCGGTAAATGACTTGAAGATCGACCTGATCTCATCCGATGCATCCTTGAGCAGAAGGTTATTGTCCCAGTGGTTGATGAACGCGGTCTTCTGGGCAGTTGTGTATCTGCGCTCTGAAACGGGAAGATCCTTGTCCTCCTGAAAGAGTTCGATCATTGAGATCATGGACTCGACATCGATGTAGTTGGACAGGGCGGCAGGCTTGTAGAGCTTTTTGTCCAGATCCGAATGAGCGATGACGGCCAGTATCGTGACGAGGACATCCTCCTCAGTCATCGGCAGGGTAGGAAGCTCGACGGCGGTCATGGCATCGGGCTCGGGTCCGAAAAGGTCGTCTAAGCAAAGGTTATGGAAGAAATAGACAATGATCGGATACCACCAGTCGAAAAGGAAATCGTCAAGCGGAACTTCATCGTCGGCGAAATGGGTAAGAGCGATCCTTAAGTCTTCGAGCTGCATCGGATAATCGACTTCGCACTGGACGTCGAAACCGTTTGTGGGATATGCATCATCCTCGGTGCCTCCGACCAGGTCAAACCAGCCGATGTCGTAGCGGCAGAAGTCGATAAGTTTCTGCTGCGTAACGAAGATATATGGCTGGCTCTTGTTCTTGCTCATAGACGTCCTTCCTCAGTCAAAATAGGTTTCCCAGGTATCTGCCCTGAAAGCCTCGAGGCACAGTTCAAGTTGTTTTAAGCTGCACTTGCGCTCGTTGATCTCGGGGAGCTTATCGAGCGGGAAGTAGCCTGATTCCGTGGTCTCTATGTTGGGCTTGAATTCTCCGCCCAGATTGCGGCAGAGAATGAAGCATTTGGCGGCACAGAACATCGCATTGGGATTGTTGTTCTTGCGGAAATCCATCACCGCCGCGAGACGGTAAGGCTCTGCCTTGATCCCTGCCTCTTCAAAGGCCTCCTTAACGGTGTTGTCCTTTATCGAATAATTCCATTCGCACCATCCTCCGGGCGGATTCCATTTGCCGTCGTAATCTTTCACGAGGAGGACTTCCTCCTTCTCATTGAAAATGATGGCTCTGGTCTCGACCTTCGGGGTCTGGTAGCCGTCTTTGCCTTCAAGGAGCTCGCTCGCCTTTTCCGGCGTTATGTCAGTGCCGATCGTAAGGAGCTCCGTTGAGAGCTTCAGGATATCCTCGTAATGTTCCAGGTCAAACTTGTTTTTAGTGTACCACTTGCCTGCCGTGGCAATGGCTGCAAGATCGTGGGCGATCTCTGATAATCTCTTATTTTCCATAAAGGGTATTGTATCACCGCAAACAAAGAATATCGAGTGATGTTTCCGGCATATGTCTAATATGGCTATTGAGAATTACCGCGGGACATTTTATAGTATTGTAGCCTCAAGGCAAAGAATCACCAATTGCAGGAGACAAAGTCATGCTGGAACTTCAGAATATCTGCTTTCATGCCGATGACAAGGATATCCTTAAGAACATAAATCTCAAGATCGATGACAAGTTCGTCGCGATCACCGGACCCAACGGGAGCGGCAAGTCAACGCTGCTCAAGATAATCATGGGCATAATAACGCCAACGTCGGGAAGGATAATCTTCGACGGCGAAGACATTACCGACCTGCCGATCAACGAACGCGCTAACCGCGGAATGAGCTTCGCTTTCCAGACTCCCGTAAGGTTCAAGGGCATCAGGGTCAGGGACATCCTCTCGATCGCGGAGGGCAAGCCCGTCAAGATGGGAACGTTTTTGAGGGCGGTAGGCCTTTGCCCGAAAGATTACTTAGACCGCGAGATCAACGACACTCTCTCGGGCGGCGAGCTCAAGAGGATCGAGATCGCGACTGCGGCTGCAAGAGGCGGAAAATTAAGCCTTTTCGATGAGCCTGAGGCCGGTATCGACCTTTGGAGCTTCCAGAATCTCATTCAGGTCTTCGAGAACTTAAGAGACGTTACAAACGGCAACATCATGATCATCTCCCACCAGGAAAGGATCCTCGAGATCGCTGACAAGATCATCTATCTCAAGGACGGCGAGGTCGACAGGTATGACGACAGCGCGAAGATCATGGAAGAACTTAACATGACGCATCACAGGAACCGCAAAGGCTGCCTGATCGCGGGAGCTGAGGGGGTACACTGCAATGGATGATCTCGAGAAAAGGATCTTAAAGGAAGTCGCAGAGCTCGATTCGCTCCCCGTAGGCGCTTTCAACATAAGGAATAACGGCGCGAGCGAGGCAAGGAACTCGACCGCGAACATCGACATCGAGTCGCGTGAGGACGGCCAGGGCATCAACATCTACGTCAAGGACGGAACGAAAAACGAGTCCTGCCACATCCCTGTCATCATCAGCAAATCCGGCCACAAGGAGACTGTTTATAACGAGTTCTTCATCGGTGAGGACTGCGACGTAACGATCGTTGCGGGCTGCGGCATCAGTAACTGCGGCGGACACGACAGTCAGCATGACGGCGTTCACTCTTTCCACGTCGGAAAGAATTCCCGCGTCAAATACATCGAAAAGCATTACGGCGAGGGCACCGGAACGGGCAAGCGCTTTATGAATCCGACTACCGAAGTTGAGCTTCTTGAGGGTTCCACGATGGACATGGATACTTCCCAGATCGCGGGCATCAATGACACGCACCGCGTCACGAAGGCAACCATAGGCCCCGGCGCGACGCTCCTTCTGCATGACAAGATCCTCACGAATCTTGACCAGACGGCTTCAGCAGAGATGATAATCTCTTTGGACGGCGAGGATTCGAAGTGCGACATCGTGAGCCGCGGCGTCGCCAAGGATGATTCAATGCAGGACGTCATCATCGATATATCGGGAAACAACAAGTGCAGCGGCCATGCAGAGTGCGATTCCATCATCATGGATCATGGCGTCATCGTTGCAACACCTAAGCTTAAAGCTACCAATGTCGACGCCTCACTCATCCACGAGGCTGCCATCGGAAAGATCGCGGGCGAGCAGATCACAAAGCTCATGACACTGGGTCTTACGGAGCAGCAGGCTGAGCAGAAGATCATCGAAGGGTTCTTAAGGTAAGATGCCGGGAAAGAAGCCTAAGATCGGCCTTGTCTGTGAAGGCGGCGGAATGAAATGCGCATACGGCGCGGGGATCCTTGACTGCTTTCTTGAAGCGGGTATTGAATTCGACTACTGTATCGGCGTTTCCGCTGGTTCCGGAAACATCCTGAGCTATCTTTCAAAACAGCACGGCAGGAATCTGAGGTTCTACGCAGAGCATTCGAGCGATCCGGGATATTTCGGACTTAAGCCGCTTATTGATGAGGGAGGCATTTTCGGGCTCGAATACATCTACAACGATATCTCAGTCTCGACCGGGAAAGACCCTTTGGATTATGAGGCTTTTGCCGCCAATCCGTGTGATCTTGAGGTTGTCGCGACTGATGCCGCGACCGGTAAGGCAGTGTATTTTCAGAAATCTGACATCGCAAAGGACGACTACAGGGTCATCATGTGTTCTGCATGCCTGCCTGCGGTGAGCAAGCCCGTGCAGTTCAGGGGGAGGTACTATTTCGACGGCGGCGTTGCCGACTCGATCCCCTGTGACAGGGCTTTCGAAAAAGGCTGCGACAAGATCGTCGTCATTACATCGAAGCCCAGAAACTTCTTCAAGGAACCCGAAAACTTCAAAGCCGCATACACCAAGGTCCTCAAGGACTGGCCCGAAACGATAAAGGCAGTGGACAACAGACATCTGACTTACCGCGAGGAGCAAAGGAAGATGTTCGGATATGAGGCAAGAGGAACCGCATTCCTTTACTGCATGAGCCGTGAGATCAGGTCCTCGACTTACAACATAAACAGGAATACCGCGCTCGAGATGTACGAGCTCGGAAGAAGAGACTATATTTCGACGCTTCCCGAACTTCAGAAATTTCTCAAGAGATAATGATTTTTGCCTTGTTTGTGATAACATTGGATGTATAACTACAAGGCATTTTTGGTTACATCGGGAGAATTAACATGGGACTTAATTTCCGCAAATCGATCACACTTTTAAAAGGCGTCAAGCTCAATCTCAGCAAGGGCGGACCTTCGCTCTCGTTCGGAAGGTCTGGCCTTCGCCAGTCCATCAATCTTAAGGGAACCGGACGCACGACCATAGGCATTCCCGGAACGGGCATCTACTATTCAAAGCAGACGAACGTCAAGAATCTCGTCAAAAAGGGCAAAGAGAAATTAGATGAGATGTCCGAGAAAAAGAAGGCCAAAGCTGCCGGCGCTGAAGCTCTTCCCGCTGCTGCCGGAGCAGGCGCTGCCGCAAAGGGGGCCAAGGCTTCCAAGGGCGCAGCAGCAAAAGCACCCGCAAGATCCGCATCTCCTGCCGTCAATCCTGATCTCGAGCAGAACCAGCAGCTCGTTGCCGAGTTCGAAGAGAGGATCGAAGCGGTCAAGTCAGTACATAAGCAGAGCGACGGCTACATCGACTGGGAAGTCATCAAGAAGGGCGCAGGCAATAACAAGGAGCTCGTTCCTTTCGCAGAGAGCGTTCTTGCCGGCGACATAGATTCCTACTTTAAGGTAATCGCCGAGGCAGGCCCGTTTGACGATCTTCTCGAATACGGAAGCTCGTTCGAAGTCGGCACCGACGATCCGACGATCCTTGAGATCGAGTTCCGCGTCATGAGCGACCAGGTCATCCCTCAGAACAAGCTGTCTCTCAAGGCGAACGGCGACCTTGTCGAAAAGCCTTTCACGAAGAGCGAATACAATGATCTCGTTCAGGATTACGTTGCAAGCACGATCCTCCGTGTGGCGCGCGATTCGTTCGCGCTCCTTCCCATCCAGAAGGTCCTGATCCATGCTGTTGACAGCCAGCTCAATACCGCTACGGGTAACGAAGATGTTATTACGATCGTATCGGTCATGATCAAGCGTGATGCGCTCATGACCATCAACTTCGAAAGGATCGACCCTTCGGATTGCCTCGCAGGATTTGAGATAAATGAGAAATTTAAGAAAACCTCCGGTTTTGCTCCTGTCGACAGGCTTCTTCCTTACTGATATCCGTTTTTTAACGCGGTATTAATGAATTGTAATAATTCTCTTTAACTGCGGTCATGCCATTGAGATTGGCATGACCGCATATTACAATAGACACAATAACAGCGATTTAGAGGTGTTAATGAGCAGGCGCAAACGGATCGCGATACTTGTCGGCCAGGCCGATGAATATTATCAGGCCGAATTCATTTGCGGTTTTGAGGAGCAGGCATTCAGTTACGGCTGGGATGTCCTTATATTCTCGACGTATCAGAAATACCAGAGCAGCACCTGGCGTGAGCAGGGTGAGACATCGGTCTTTTCGATCGTGCCTTATGAGGATCTCGACGGCATAATCCTCATGCTCGATACGCTTCAGACCCCGGGTCTTGCCGATGCCGTTGAGGAAGCGGCACACAGAAGGGCAAAGTGCCCGGTCATATCCGTTGACAAACAGAGCAAATACTTTTTCTCCATCTTCCCGAACCACTATGAAGGCGTGAAGTTCCTGATAAGCCACCTTATCGAGAAACACGGCCTCAAGGATATCGCGTTCCTGACGGGAAAAGCATGGCATCCCTATTCCAAGGAAAGAATGCAGGCATATAAGGATGCAATGGAGGAACACGGTCTCGAGATAAAGAATAACCGGATGTTCTACGGCGATTTCTGGTATACGAGCGGAGAAAACCTTGGCGACCGTCTTGCCAAGGATAAAGACAATCTTCCGGAAGCCATAGCCTGCGCAAACGACTGTATGGCAATTGGCGTAGCCAAAGCTCTTGCCGATAACGGGATAAGGATACCCGAAGATGTCGCCGTAATAGGTTACGATTCAAATGAGGAAGGGCGTTTGTCGCCCGTCCCGATCACATCGGCCAGGCTTCCCGCAGGCGCCTTCGGCAAGTATGCCGCAGAAGCCGTCAAGATCATGGAAGAAGGAGGGACGCCTGAGGCGTTCTCCAACCCGGTCGATCTGTTTACAGGAAGCAGCTGCGGCTGCGAAATGAAGGCAGAGGATTGCATCCTGGCACTGCGTCCGGTGTGGGATACCAACACTTCGAGCAACAGCGTCTTCTCGAACTTCAACCATTTGGATGACGATCTTCTCTCTCAGAACAACCTTTACGGCATCATAAGCACGCTTTTCACCTATGTGTATCAGCTCAGGGAATTCGAGAGCTTCAACATCTGCATTAATGACGGATGGGAACATTTCGGACTGAATGCAAAAGATTTTGCAGATGACGGACCGGCCAAGCTTGAGAATAAAACTGAAGCGCAGATAGATTACGATTTCCTGGCAGATCCGGACAACTTCTTCTCCGGAAAGATGGCGAACGTAATGACCTGCAGGCCGGAGAAGTTCAATTGCGACAGGATAGGCCTGGATATGTATTTCGACAGGAAAGATCTCGTGCCGAGGCTTGATGAGGACAGGGACAGACCGGAAGCATTTATCTTTTCGCCTCTTCACTTTGACAACAGATGCTTCGGATATGCTGTCGTCTCTTACACGACGCCGTCTTCATACGGTGACAGCTACAGACTGTGGCTGAGGAGCCTTATGCGCGGATTGGAGATCGTAAGACGTCAGATTGTCCTCACGAAAAAGAACGAGGACCTCGAATCCAATCTGATAAGAGACCCGCTGACGGGTCTTTACAACTACAGGGGCTTCACCCAGCAGGTCGACGGATTGCTGTTCAGATACAAAGGAAGCGGAATAGACAGCATCGGCGCACTTGCCGTTGATGTCAGGAATCTTTCCGAGATCAACAACAAAGACGGAAGAACGGCCGGAGATAAAGCGATAGTCTATCTCGGCAGGTTTATTCAGGAAGCGTTCCCCGAAGGCAACGTATTCTCTTTCGGCAACGGAGAGATCATAGTGGTCGATGCTCTGACGGATGAAGGAAAGAAGAAGTTTGAGGAATCCATTACCGGTGTCAGATCAAGGCTTGCCGAGTTCTCGAAAACACACAATTATACGGTGCCTTTGGATGTTTACTACGGATATGCCGAGGGCAGTCCCGAAGACAGGAACGAGTTCGAGAGAATCTCGAGCATCGCAGTGACAAACAAAAATGCCTATAAGCTCCGCATCAGGAGCCTTACAGATTCGGACAGCACTGAGTCTGACAGCAATAAGCAGGCGGAAATGGTCAACATGATACTCGATCAGAACAAGATCAAGTACGCATTCCAGCCGATCATCGATGCCCGCACGGGAGACATTTTCGCTTATGAGGCGCTGATGAGAGTTGATTCAAATCCTTACATTCAGCCGCCCGTTGTGCTCAAATTTGCAGAGCTTTTCGGAAGGCTCTACGATGTCGAAGCGGCAACGTTCAACAACATTCTCGACATCATCGACACCAGGACGTCTGATTTCCGTGAAGGAGCCAAGGTCTTTATCAACAGTATCCCGGGACAGCGTCTCAAGGGCAGTGACGCCGATAACCTGATCGAGATGACTAAGCGTCACTGCAATATGGTCGTTGTTGAATTTACCGAAGAGAACGAAATGAGCGACAGCGAACTGTCCGATATGAAAAAGGATTACTCGGATATGGGAGTCGAGATCGCGATCGATGACTACGGCACGGGCTATTCCAATGTCAGCAATCTCTTGAGATACATGCCCAGATATCTGAAGATCGACCGTTCACTGCTGACGGAGATACACATGTCTCCCCATAAACAGCATTTCGTCAAGGACATAATATCCTTCTCTCATGACAATAATATCCTGGCACTCGCAGAAGGCGTTGAGACACAGGAGGAATTGGCTACCGTGATATTCCTGGGCGTTGACCTGATACAGGGATACTACACGGCGAGACCGTCAGAGCAGATCATAAAGGAGATCGATCCTGCAATAAAGGCCGAGATAATCAGATACAACCGCCTTGAGGAAGAGGACCGTAACAAGAGCATTTATGTGGCGGGCAGAGAATCCAGGATCCAGCTTCAGAATCTTATCAGCAGTGATTACAAAGGTATCAGGGTAATAAACGGCGAGGTCACTTACAGAGATGTCACGATCACCGGAATACCCGGAGTCACTTCCGAAATATGCCTTTTCATTGAAAACGGCTACAGCGGACGTATCACGTTGGAGAATGTCTATTTCTCCGGCAAGAAAAAGAATGCGGCAATAATCGTCGGCGAAGGATGTGACATTACACTGGTCCTTAAGGGTGAGAATATCCTTGAAAGCGGCGGCATCTGCGTGCCCGCCTCCTCAAGCCTGCTTATTGAAGGAGACGGTAATCTGAATATAAGCGTAAACGATATCGAATCGTTCGGGATCGGCAACGGTGCAGATCAATCTGCAGGCAATATTACTTTCGATCAGGACGGCTCGGTAGACATAACCCTTTACGGTTCAAAGGGCATCTGCATCGGAGGAGGCAAGGGCGCCGGGATAAACATCAAGAGGGGCAGATATTTCTTCAGGATGACCGGACAGGAAGGCGTAGCCATCGGCACTCTTACGGGTGATACCGCACCGGTCATAGTCAACTGCGCGATAAATCTCACGACGAACATGATGAATTCCGTCGGAATAGGCTCGCTGTCCGGCAGCCTGGACCTTAAACTGGAGCACATCTCATTGACCTCCGAGCTCAACGGCAACGATATCTCCGTTATCGGGACTCTGAGCAGCGCAAGGACAGATATCAACATTTACAGCGTAAGTCTTCAGAGCAGGTTCAGCGCTTCGAGGGGACTGATGTTCGGTTCTTTGAGCACGGGACCTTCGAACATAGATATCGACTATGCTACGGTAAAGCTTGAGTGCGAAGGAAAACAGGTGTCATTCTTCAGGGGGACCGATAAGGATTCCGTTCTCAAGCTCTCGAACGGCCATTATGAAGGCAGGATCGTATCCGGCATGGAAGTGCCGCTGAAATTTGACGGAATGGACTTTACCCATAGCAATGTCGGCGCTTCTGTCACCGTCAACGGCGAGTCATTGTACGACGGAACGTACTGATCTTCAGATATTCAGATCCAGATAGATCGGGCAGTGGTCCGATCCCATCACATCGCCGAACATATTGGATTCCGACACATTCCCAAGAAGTCCTTTAGTCGCGAAAAAGTAGTCGATCCTCCAGCCAACGTTCCTTTCCCTTGCAGCAGTCTTGTAAGACCACCAGGTATAGCATTCGGATTTGTCCGGATAGAGCATCCTGAACGTGTCGGTAAGGCCCGCTTCTGCGAAGTGATCCATGTAAACGCGTTCTTCGGGAAGGAAGCCGGAGATCTTTGAATTGGCTTTGGGGTTGGACAGATCGATCTCCTTATGTGCGGTGTTGACGTCACCGCAGCAGATGACCTCGCGTCCCTTGGCTTCAAGTTCTCTGACGCGGTCTAAAAAGCAGTCGTAGAACCTTAACTTGAACTTGACGTAATCGTCGCCTCTTCCGCCGTTCGGGAAATAGATATTGAACAGAACGAACTTGCCGAAATCCGCGCAGATCGTCCTTCCTTCATGATCGAACTCATCCGTCCCGAGGCCGAAAGATACGTCTTCAGGCTCGATCCTCGAGTAGAGCGCGGTGCCTGAATAACCCTTGCGCTCAGCTGAATAAAACCAGCTCTTGTAACCCGGAAGATCCGTTATCTCGGGGCCCAGCTGGTCCGGCTGTGCCTTTGTCTCCTGTATGCCGATGATGTCGGCGTCCATTGCCTTTACCGATTCCGCAAAGCCTTTTCCTGCAATAGCTCTGATGCCGTTGACATTCCAGCTGACTATTCTCATATGATGCCTCGTGAATTATAATTTTATATGTGTATTTTATCTTAAAAGGAGCGGCGCACCAACATTGGCAAGGATACTTGTGACAGCTTCCGGAGGAACGGTCTCATCGTCTGTCAGTGACGGGCTCGTCAGGCTTGAGAAGGAGTCCCCGATCATTTCATATATTTCGGGACACTATCCCGGGATCGGATTCGAACTCATCTCACCTGCAAACTATTCGTCCGAGAACGCACGCCCCGAAGATTACAGAGACGTTCTGAAGGCAGTGTCGGAAGAATCGGCTAAGACCAGGCCCGACGGCATCATAATCCTTCACGGAACGGATACAATGGCTTATTTTGCGCAGCTTGCGGTAAGGGCACTGGGTCACATGAAGATACCTTTCGTGATCACCGGTTCCAAGATCCCGCCCGACAGCGAAGGGACCGACGCTTTTAACAATATCGATTTCGCGGTAAAAAAGGTGACGGAAGGAGACAGCGGAGTGGTGTTTTCCACACACAGCGGAGAACTTGCCATCGTTCCCGCGGACAAGGTTACCTCACCCGACATATACGGAGATTACGGAGTATGGCCGGATTCCGCCGGGACCGATTATTCTTCGGAAAGATACAAAAGGGCGGCTGAAGCATTTTTCGCTTCCGAAAAGCTGCACAGGATACAGGTGATCCCAGCGGCGCCGACGCCCGGCATATTGGAGGAAGGATTCGATACCGTCCTGATCACATGCCATCATTCGGGGACTGCCGACGTAAAGCTTGTTCCGAAAGTCAGGAAATGGACCGCAAAGGGAATAAGATGCTTCATGGCTCCGGTTCCGAGAAATTCCAATATCTATGAGAGCCGCGCGATGCTTGAACAGGCAGGCTGCAAGGCACTGCCCGGGATGCCTCCCGAGGGTGCGTGGGCAGAGGCGCTCATCACATGATGGACGGCAATATCCTTAACAGACCCCCTTCGATCGACGGGAGCTTCGGCGGCAGCCAGATGTGGGCGCCAACGCCGCTCATGCAGAACTGCGGCTGCGGAATTGTCGCGGGGCTCGATGCCATAATGAGGATGGAAGGACAAAGCGAAATATCCAGAGAAGATTATCTCAATCGCTTTGATGAGGCTTCAAAATACATCAGGCCGATCCTCCTTCCCGGAAAACACGAGAAGCCGAGAAAGATCTTCGGAAGCGAGTTCCTGGGAAGCTTCGGAGTCAGCACGGGACGTTTCAGGCGGGGCATCAAAAAGCTTGCGGCTGCCCGTAATGTCAGGATAAAGCTTAAGGGTTTCGTTTTCAGATATGAGGAGAAGATCAAGCGCTATCTTGATATGGGAGTGCCTGTGATCGCACTTATCGCAGCACCGTTTAACAATGTTACGCTGACCGATTCCTACGGCAATCCGGTCAAGGTCGGTTTTCACTGGGTGACCTGTACCGCGATCGACGACAAGATCCTTGAAGTATCGTCCTGGGGAAGCAGATACAAGATAGCTCTCACCGATCTGGACAAGCCTACGGCAGGCGTCAGGTTCTACGCTGTGCTCCCCGGTGAAAATTGCAAGAAACAGTCCGATGTAGTATAAATTTCTTTGTTAATGTTTAGCGGAGGGTGCGGATCCATGAATGAAGAAATTGCTTCAAAGATAAAGAAAATGCTCGTTGAAAGACTGAGGATCCCCGAAGAGGAACTCGAATACGATTCAGAACTTTTCGGTGAGGACATAGGACTTGATTCGATCGATTCAATTGAGATCATAGTCGGTCTCGAGGATCTGTTCGGTGTCGACATGTCCGGTTCCGGCAAAGAGAATTTCCAGTCGATAAGAACACTGACCAAATACGTAGAAGAGCATAAAGAGGACTGACATGCCCGAAAATCTTAAAAGGTGCGTGGTAACGGGCTTAGGGCTCGTGTGTGCGCTTGGTGACGATGCCGCTTCCTGCGCGGCATCTGCTTTTTCGGGAAAGAGCGGGATCTCGGAAGTAAAGTCGTTTGACACTTCCTCTTGCTACTCCCATAACGGAGCCGAAGTGGGTCTTTCCAACGAAGAACTCTGCAAAGACAAGTTCGACCGTACGACATTGCTCTGCATCAAGGCGGCCGGCGAAGCCATTGCCGATGCAGATCTTGATCTCGGCAGCGAGGATAAGCAAAGAGTCGGCGTCATCCTCGGCACATGCATCGGCGGTGCGGACAGCATCGACAAATACTATTCCGACAGCTTTGAAGGCAATCAGACCGACAGGAACGACATCTTAAGGATGGGCGCATCTGCGATCGCCAACAACGTCGCATTCTACTATGGCTTAAACGGCATAACCGCGAACATCGTCAATGCCTGTGCCGCGGGAACGATGAGCCTTGCGGGTGCCTGCGACATGATCAGAGCAGGCAAGGCTGACGTATTTCTTGCAGGCGGATGCGACAGTTTCTCATCCCTTGCTTATGCGGGTTTCCATGCGCTTCACGCTTTATCCGAGAAGCCCTGCTCACCGTTTAATCACAGCGACGGCATCACGATCGGCGAAGGTTCGGGAGTCCTGATAATAGAGAGCTATGAACATGCCGTAGCCAGAGGCGCTGTGATCTACTGCGATGTTCTGGGTGCAGGAGTAAGTTCCGATGCTTATCACATAACCGCACCGAGGCCTGACGGAGAAGGACAGATGAGCGCGATCAGGCGCGCAGTCGATAATTCCGGAGTGGACTTCAAAGATATCGATTACATAAATGCACACGGAACCGGCACCTCGAAAAACGATGAGGCGGAATTCCTTTCCCTGCAGACGCTTTTCGGGGGCAGGAGCGATCTTTCGGTATCCTCGACCAAGTCCATGACCGGCCACTGTCTTGGGGCCGCGGGTTCGATAGAGGCCGTGCTGACCGTCCTTGCAATGAAAAACGGAGAGGTTCCTCCCACTTCCGGATATCAGGCGGAGGACATGGATGAGCTCATGAGAAAAGCCGGCGGGATCGGTTTCGTTGCGAACGAGAAGCAGGCTAAAGACCTTAAGATCTGCATGTCCAACTCATTTGCGTTCGGAGGCAACAACGCGAGCATCGTCTTTTCGAAAGAGGCTCGCGGGATCAAGAGCAGCAGAAATAATGACCCGATATACATCACCGGCATCGGCGAAGTCACGGGAACAAAGTCCGAAGGCGCTTCGGATTACAGGGCGGACATAAGTCCCGAGGTCTTCAAAAAGCATGAGGTCAAATCGGCCTTCCTGAGGAAGCTCGACAGGTTCAGCCAGATCCAGCTCTTAAGCGGCATCGAGGCACTCGCGGATGCCGGCATCAAGGTCGATGACAACAATTCCGGCGACATCGGGATCGTTATCGGGACCTCCGACGGACCGATGACCGAAATAGTAAACTTCCAGAAGCTCGTCATCGAAAAGGGCGTTGAGAACGGCAGTGCGTTCATGTTCCCAAACACCGTTTATAACGCGGCCGGCGGGTATCTCTCGATCTTTACCGGGATCAAGGGCTATAACATCACCATCGCCAACGGTTTTCAGGCGGGCCTTCAGAGCGTCATGTATGCATCGGAGGCGATACGCCGCGGTGATGAAGAGATCATGCTCGCGACCGGAACTGACGAACTGACCGATATTGAAAAAGAACTTTACGACAACCTGGGTCTCACTATAGAAGGCGGTAACGGCATGGTCCTCGGTGAAGGCTCGGTCACTCTGATACTTGAATCCGGAGCAAGCGCAGCCTCCCGCGGAAGCAGGAAGTATGCGCAGATCGCGGGATATGCCACGGCAAGGCATTCGGTTCCCTACGGAACAGCTGAAGGAACGGAAGAAGCCCTTATACGTGCGATCTCTGAAGCAGTTTCCGATGCCGGGATAATCACTTCGGACATATCCGTCATCTACGGTTTTTCTAACGGAATGGAAAAGCTCGAAGAGATCTTTGGTGATGCCGTAAAGAAGATCTGGGATAACAAGATCGAGATAAGAAATGTCAGATCTGAAACCGGTGAAGCGAGGGCGGCATCAGCAACGCTTTCGCTTGCGCGCGCTGCAAAAGAGCTAAAGGAAAGCGCGAATGATTATTCGCTTGCCGTATCTTTCGGAGCGGGCGGAATATATTCGGCAGTAGTCCTCAAGAAAGCATAACGGAGGATCAACATGGGAAAGACGGCTTTAGTTACGGGCGCTTCACGCGGAATCGGAAGAGCGATCGCCTTAAGGCTTGCAAAAGACGGCTATGATGTCTGCATTAACTACAACAGCAATACTGAACTTGCCGAAAAGACGGCCGCAGAGATAAGGTCTCTCGGCGTAAAAGCAGCAGTTTACAAGGCTGACACCTCAAACATAGATGAGGTTAAAGCGATGTTCCGCGAACTCCGCAAGGATTTCGGAGGTCTTGACGTTCTCGTAAACAATGCGGGCGTGGTTGATGACGCATACCTTTTGATGGTAAACCGTGAGTCTCTCGAAAAGAGCCTAGCGATCAACATTCAAGGTTATATCAACTGCGCACAGCAGGCGGCACTGCGTATGGCGGGAGCCGGCAAAGGCGTGATAATCAACATCTCATCGGTCAGCTCCATCCTCGCAGTCGAAGGCCAGACCGTATACAGCGCAACGAAGGGCGCGGTCAATTCCATGACCGCCACGATGGCGAAAGAGCTTGCCCCGCGCGGCATCAGAGTCAATGCGGTCGCTCCCGGATTCATCGGAACCGACATGCTCAAGTCGATCCCCGAAGAGCTTGCGGCAAAATACATCGAAGCGATACCCGTGAAGAAATTCGGTACTGCTGAGGATGTCGCAAATGTTGTCGCCGGCCTTTGCTCTGATGACTTCTCATACATGACGGGCCAGGTGCTGGTCCTTGACGGCGGACTGTCTCTCTGACAAAGGATCGGCAAAGATGAATGTACTTATATTAAACGGCAGTCCCAAGGGCGACAGGAGCAACACGATCCGGATCGCAAAAGCATTCACCGAAGGTTTTCCGGAAGGCACGAATATCAGAAGGATAGATATCTATTCGAAAGACATCAAGCCCTGCAGAGGATGCTTTTCGTGCTGGAGAAACGGTGACGGCCGCTGCGTGATCAAAGACGACATGGAAGAGATCGTCTCTGCCATCAAAGAAGCTGACGTAATAATCGAGAGCTATCCTTTGTATTTCTACGGCATGCCTTCTCAGATGAAGGCCGTGACCGACAGATGCCTTCAGCTCGTGATGCCTTACATGGGCGAAAAGAGCGACAGTGACTTGACGTTCAACGAGATGAAAGACCCGGATATGCTTAATAAACACATGGTCTTGATCAGTACCTGCGGTTACGTTGAAGCCGAACCGGTTTATCCCGCGCTTCTCGCCCAGTACGATCTGATGTGCGGCAAGGGAGGATACACCGCGATCCTCTGTCCCGAGGGCGAGATCTTCGTGACCGGTCAGGCAAAAAGGCAGCAGGAAGCCTATTTGGACAGCGTCAGGGCGGCGGGAGCCGAGTATGCATCGGCTTTTGCCTTATCTGACGAGACCATGCGCAAGATAGCAATCCCGATACTCTCGCCGCAGAGCTTCTGTGCAATCACTAAATCCCACTGGTTAGACGGTCATTGGATCGAAAGAAATCCGGCAGACTGATCATTTTTTCTTTACTGATTTGACAATTTTGACTTTCACATATATACTTTGATAATCAAACTATTGGTTTGTCAAAGTATTTGCATGGAAGGAAATCCAAATGACCGGAAAAATAATCGGTTTAGGTTCATATCTGCCCGCAAAGGTCCTGACCAATGACGATCTTGCCAAGATGGTCGAGACAAGTGACGAGTGGATCACCGAGAGAACGGGTATCAAGGAAAGACGCATTTCAGACCCGCTGACCGACAAGCCCTCGCAGATGGTCGTAAAAGCGGCACGTCAGGCTGTCGAGGATGCAGGGATCGATCCTAAAGATATAGACCTTATAGTAACTGCGACAACGACGTCGGATCTCATGTTCCCGACACTGTCGTGCGTTATACACAGAGAACTTGAAGTAAGCGAGGAGTGCGGAACGTTTGACGTTAATTCCGCGTGCCCC
The DNA here is from genome assembly GCA_947304405.1 of uncultured Clostridia bacterium. Taxonomy (GTDB): domain Bacteria; phylum Bacillota; class Clostridia; order Saccharofermentanales; family Saccharofermentanaceae; genus Saccharofermentans. The sequence continues at coordinate 3,681 of CAMZBB010000025.1, read as the reverse complement.
GGCTGGATCGCGGCTTTCAACGCGGCACAGAGCTTTATCGAATCGGGCAACGCAAAGCTTGTTCTCGTGGCCGGCGTTGAGTGCACATCGAATTTCGTTAATTGGGAAGACAGAGGCCAGTGCATCCTTTTCGGTGACGGAGCGGGTGCAGCCATCCTCAAGGCCGAGGAAGGCAAGAAGAACCAGTTCATCATGAGGTCTTCGGGCAAGCGCATGGACTGCCTGCACTGCGACAACGCAAGACAGCCGGCACGCAAGGATGAGGAAGGTTTTGAATCGCTCACGATGTTCAACATGGACGGCCGTGAGGTATTCAAGTTTGCGGTGACAGAGGTTCCGAAGATCATCAGGGATCTTGCCGCGAAATACGATTTCAAGTTTGAGGATATCGACTGGTTCGTTCTGCACCAGGCAAATGCAAGGATCATCGAGGCAACTGCAAAGAAACTCAAGGTGGGTCTCGAAAAGTTCCCGATGAACATCATGAGAACAGGAAACACATCTTCGGCGAGCATTCCGGTGCTCCTCAAAGAGATGAAGGATAAAGAGCAGCTCAAAAGAGGCATGAAGCTTGTTTTCGCGAGCTTCGGAGGCGGCCTCACCTGGGATGCCAACTACATTGAATATTGATCTTGAAAAGGAGAATAACAATGACAAGGATCACTGATCTTATCGGAATCAAATACCCCATCTTCCAGGGCGGAATGGCATGGGTCGCAGACTGGCACATCGCAGCTGCAGTCAGCAATGCAGGCGGACTCGGAATAATCGGTGTCGGCGGCGCTGACGAGAACTGGCTCAAAGAACAGATCAGGCTCTGCCGTGAAGCTACTGACAAGCCGTTCGGCGTCAACCTCATGCTTATGAACCCCAGAGCTCCCGAGATCGCAAAGGTCATTGCCGAGGAAAAGGTTAAGGTAGTTACCACTGGTGCAGGTTCACCTGAGAAATACATGGAAATGTGGAAGGAAGCAGGCATCATCGTCGTTCCCGTTACCGCAGGCGTTGCTCTTGCAAAGAGAATGGAAAGTTGCGGTGCTGACGCAGTCATCGCTGAGGGCACAGAGTCCGGAGGACACATCGGTGAGGCAACGACAATGACATTGGTTCCCCAGGTCGTTGACGCGGTATCCATCCCCGTTATCGCCGCAGGCGGAATCGCTGACGGCAGAGGCGTTGCTGCAGCTTTCATGCTCGGTGCAGAGGGCGTACAGTGCGGAACCGTTTTCTGCGCATGCGACGAAGTAAACGTTCACCCGAACTACAAGGACATGGTCGTCAAGGCAAAGGACAACTCAACAAGAGTTACCGGAAGATCTTACGGCCATCCAGTCAGACAGATCAGAAACGCTCTTTCCAACAAGTATCTTGAGATGGAGCAGAGCGGCGTGACCTTTGAAGAGCTCGAGGGACTCACCGTCGGAAGTCTCCGCAAGGCCGTTGTTGAAGGCGACACGAAGCAGGGTACTTTCATGGCAGGCCAGATCGCAGGCCTCATCAAGGAAATAAGGCCCGCAAAGGACATCATCGAATCAATGTTCGAAGAAGCTGACAAGCTTTTAGGCAGAAAGTTGGAAGCATAATGAAGATCGCATTCTGCTATCCCGGCCAGGGAGTACAGACGATAGGAATGGCTCAGGGGTTCGTCGAAAAGAGCCCTGAAGCTGCCGCGATGCTCGTCAAGGCATCGGAGGCTGCCGATATCGACATGGCAAAACTCCTTTTCGAGGAGAATGAAGACATCAACATTACCGAATTTACGCAGCCTGCGCTCGTTACCGCATGCTGCATCATCACGGACGCGCTCCTTAAGGCAGGCGTGAAGCCTGAAGTGACTGCAGGCCTTTCGCTCGGCGAATACTGCAGCCTTTACGTTGCAGGCGCTTTGAGCTTTGAGGATGCAGTCAGGCTTACGAGGATCAGAGGAAGACTGATGTCTTCCGAAGTCCCTGCAGGCGAAGGCTCCATGGCTGCGGTCATCGGTCTTGATAAAGATACCGTAGAAGGAATCACTGACAAGATCGAAGGCGTATGGTGCGCTAACTTCAACTGCCCCGGACAGATCGTCATAACGGGAAAGAAGGAAGCTGTCGCTGAGGCAATGCCCAAATGCACTGAAGCAGGTGCCGTCAAGGTCGTAGAGCTTAAAGTATCAGGGCCTTTCCATTCACCGCTCCTCAAGGGCGCCGGCGAAAAGCTCGGCAAGGAACTTGAGAACGTTGAATTAGGCGACCTCAAGATCCCTTATTTCGCAAACGTAAACGCTTCGATGGTAACTGACAAAACTCAGATAAAAGGTCTTCTCGAGTTGCAGGTGTCGAGTCCCGTCATGTGGGAGCAGACGCTTTACGGACTTGAGAAGATGGGCGTAGACACCATCATCGAAGTCGGCCCCGGAAGGACCATCGCGGGCTTTGTCAGAAAGACCGTTCCTTCGATAAAAGTTATCGGTGTATCAACACCTGAAGACATAGAAAAATTACTCGAAAAGATCGGATGATATCAGGAGGAAATAATCATGGCAGATGAGAGAAAAACAGCTATAGTTACAGGCGCTTCAAGAGGCATCGGTCTCGCGATCGCAAAGAGGCTCGCAAAGAGCGGATACAATATCGCCATCGTTGACGCGTGCCCGCTCGAGAACAGCAAGAATGCCGAGGACGAAGTCAAGGCTCTTGGCGTTGATGCAAAGGCTTATCAGTGCAACGTTGCTGATTTCGCCGCAGTTGAGCAGACCGTAAAGCAGATCAATGATGATTTCGGCGGGATCTACATCCTCGTCAACAACGCAGGCATCACAAGAGACGGTCTCCTTCTCAAGATGACGGAGGAGAATTTCGATGCGGTCATCTCTGTCAACCTCAAGGGTACGTTCAATTTCATAAAGCACACAACGCCTTTCATGATGAAGAAGAAAGAGGGAAGAGTCGTAAGCATTTCCTCCATCGTAGGCATCGAAGGCCAGGCGGGACAGGTCAACTACTCCGCTTCAAAGGCAGGCATCATCGGTATTACGAAGTCCTGCGCAAGGGAGTACGCTTCAAGGAACATCACGTTCAATGCGATCGCTCCGGGATTTGTTAAGACTCCCATGACCGATGCTCTCACCGACAAGCAGAAGGAAGCGATCTTTGAACTGATCCCCCTCAAGCGTTACGGCGAGCCTGAAGACATCGCAAACGTAGTTAACTTCCTCTGCTCTGATGATGCTTCTTACATCACCGGACAGGTCCTTTCCGTTGACGGCGGAATGCACATGTAATCAATTGGCCTAAATGGTCACATCGAAAAAATAAAACGGAGAAAAAGCTAATGGCAAACAGAGTCGTAGTAACCGGAATGGGTGCGATCACACCTCTCGGAAATACAGTAGAGACATTCTGGGAAGGTCTCAAGAAGGGCAAGGCAGCTACCGCCCCGATTACCAAGTACGATACGAGCAATTCGAAGATCAAGCTTGCATGCGAAGTCAAGGATTTCGATCCTCTTAATTACATGGACTTCAAGACGATGAAGCGAATGGAACCGTTCGCTCATTTCGCCGTTGCTGCAGCCAAGGAAGCGATCGAGTCTTCCGGCATCGACATGACCAAGGAAGATCCTTACAGAGTAGGCGTCATCGTCAGCTCGGGAATCGGCTCTCTCCAGGCTCACGAAAGAGAGCAGGTAAGATACGAGAAG
>CAMZBB010000024.1 GCA_947304405.1 uncultured Clostridia bacterium | reverse complement strand
TGGCGCCAAGGAGGTAGTCGAGTTCTTTGGAAGCGGCCTTTTTGTAGTTCGCGGCCGCCTTCTCATCGGCGACTTTGGCAGCCATGTAGAGGATCTCTCCGTTGGAAGCGATTCCCATGTTGCTGCCCCAGTAATAGTTGGTCCCGAGGCTCTGATAGTATCTGTCGTTAGCCGCATCAGCGATAAGTTTATCGGCTTCTGCCAGAAGCCTTGTCTTGGCATCTGCAGCGAATTCGGTCGTTGATTTGGCGAGGTCGTATTCGGCATACATCGCCATGTCTATCCAGCCCAGGCCGCGCTTGAGGTTGGAATCACCAAGTGTCTTCTTGAGGAATGCGGCATAGGGGTCAGCTTTCCTTGCGCCGCCCTCTTGAGCGGTTGTTGCGAGATAGAGTTCTGCTGCCGCCCAGTATCTCTCATCCAACGTGTTTGCATCGGGATATTCGCCCGTATTCATTCCGTCGGGGTTCTTGAAGCCCGTGGTGTCGTTGTTGTCTTCTATGTATTTCCAAGCCTTGACGGCGGCCTCGTAAGCCTTGGAAGCAAAGTCTTTGTCGATGTCCTTATAGAGGACCGAGGCCTTTGCCATGACAGATGCAAAGTCGCCCGTTGCAGCTGTGGAGACGGGAGAGATGACCATCTCATCAGTCTCCTTCTCGGGGGTTGTGACCATGTCGGGGAAAGCCATGCCGGTGACTTTGTGATAGACACCGCCTGTAGCATCGTCCTGCATCTTGAGCATCCAGTCGAGCTCGAAACGCGCCTCATCCAGGAGGTCAGGCGTGCCGTTGCCGCTCTCGGGGATGCCTAAGTTATCAGCATTTACACTGTAGTCTTCGTAAGCTGCGAAAAGGTCGGCTACTGTTTTCGCGCCGGAAACTATGTATCTTCCGTAGTCACCCGCATCATGCCAGCCGCCCGAGACGTCCTTCTTCTGATCCGTACCGAAGATCTTGGCTTCACCGGTGTGGCAGACGCCGTGTGCGAAGTCTTCGCCCGCGACCGCCTTGTCGGTCGCAACGCCGCAGCGCTGTCTGTAGAGCATCAGTACGACGTCCTTGTAGAGAGCAGCGTAAACATCATCGGCGATCCTGAATGTGTAGGATGCGCCTGCTGCAGTGTAGATGTAGTAAGTGCCGGGCTGGTTGACGCCTGAGAAATCGCCTCTTGCGACCTTGGCCTTGGAAGCGGGATCGTCAGCCGTGTCTGAGAGCTTGCCCTGCCAGACTATCTTGCCGGTCTCGGCGTTAACGACGAAGAAATCCTCCTTGTTCTTCTCGGTCTTTACGAAAACGGTCTTCTCGTCATTTAACCTGTATCCTGCCTGGTTGACGGCAACGTTGAGGTAGGAGGGGAGGGCCTCTACCGCGGCAGCCTTCGCATTGGTGGAATCCTTGACCTTGAGGCAGATGTTGTCAATGTAAACGTGATGCTCGGCGGGCTTGTTATCCTTGTCCATATCGTCCATGAAGCCCATGTTGAAAACAAGGCGCGGGGTCGCATCAGAGGGATCCTTCATTACGAAATCGACGGAGAAATTCGTGACCTCGGGGCCAATCTTGATGTACTCGCCCTGATAAGCGTGATAGTCGCCGCCGTTGATCTGGAGGCGGTATTCGACCTTGCGCTCGATGTCCGACTTAATGTCAAAACTGTATGTATATTCGCATCCTTCAACGAGACCGAAGCCGTCCTTGAATGCCTGGTTTGCGTAGTCCTTGCTGCCGACGTTCTTGATCTTGCAGTCAAGCATGCCGTCCTTGTTGGAGATCTCGAATTCGCCGCCTTCTTTGTAGGTGTCAAAACCCGATACGTCACCGCCGTCGAAATTGACGTCAATTATCTTTTTGCCCTGGGCAAGCGGATTGTCCTTTTCATCGATCTTGGGAGCGTTGTCCGCAAGCGTCGCGGCCTTGAGCTCTGCATCCTTGCCGACCTTTGCACCTTTATAGCCTGTCCCTGCACAGCCTTCCAGAACAAGCACGGCGGCCAGAAGCACTGACATCATTATCTTAGCGGGCATCTTCTTCATGACGGTCACTCCTTATGTCGAAAAATGTTTTTTCACTTCTACAAGTATACTCCACGAAGTGTCCGTTCAATGCCTCAGTTAGGTCAGGAATTGCATATATCGGATGAAAGTGTATGATAGTATAGCCTTTAAAAGAAAGAGGAGGGAACATGTCAGCACGGCTCAAACAGGTCTTTTGTATTTTCATGACGGCGCTTATGGCGTTTGCTATGCTGTCTGAATTAGCTCCTCTGAAGTCTGACGCGTCCGCTTTGGATGCGGGTCTTGCGGACTCTTCCGATTATGAAGGCATTCTTCTGGACGAAGCTGATAAAGCTACCAAAAAGACGACTAAGAAAAAGACACCCAAGACCACCACATACGAGAATCCCGAGGGCGCCGAGCTCACATACCGCGCATACATTCACGGCAAGGGCTGGGACAATGAATTCACGGAGCAGGGCAAGGTCTGCGGCAAGCCCGGCAAGGGCCTCGGAATTGAGGCACTCGAGATCGGCGTAAAGAGCGACATTGAAGGCTCCGTCTGCTGCAGATCCTATCTCGCCGGAAAAGGCTGGACCGATCAGGCCAAGAATTTCGAGACATGCGGCGACACCAAGGCCAAGAAGCCGATGCAGAGGATCAAGATCTATCTGGCCGGTGACATTCTCGTCAGATACAGGGTCTTTTACCGCGTCTGCCTTGACACCACGGGGTGGCTTGGCTGGTGCTGTGACGGCTGGGTAACGGGAAATGAGGATTACGACCGCGCTATCGAAGCGATCCAGGTAGTCCTTGTCGAACGTTCCGGCGGTGACGTCAAGATGACCGATATCAACGGCGTTGTCAGCAAGACCGGTTCATATTACAAGAGCGCCGCAAAGATCAAGAACTACATGATCAGGAAAGCCCAGAAGTACACGAGCAAAACGAAGTATCTGGTAATGGTCGACAGCCAGTACTGCTTCCTCGGCATTTTCAAGGGCAAAAAGAATCACTGGGAACTCATCAAGTTCTGGATATGCGCACCGGGAATCTATAAGACATACTGGAACCGCGATCACGAGATCGGCGTTAAGAGCAAGGGTTTCTTTTCATACAATTGCCAGGTCTACTGGGCAGTCAGGCTCCATAAGGAACTCTGGATCCACAGCATCACCTACAAGGGGCATAACGGAAAGCAGGTCCTGGACGGCAGGCTCGGAGGCAGATACTCCCACGGCTGCATAAGGCTCGCGACCGAAAACGCCAAGTGGCTCTACGACAACATCCCGAGCTATTCCAGGTGCATCTGCTACAAGAAAAAGTTCCTGTAGAAACTAATTAGATCGACGGGCCGTCCCTGATGGGGCGGCCTTTATGATTTCCGCGTGGCATTCACAAAATGGGACACGAAAACAGACTAAATCGTGTCCCAATTCGTGACCCTATTCGCTGTTGTACTTGACGTGTACCTAAAAGTGTCACAAAAACTGCAAAAATCGGTACACCAAACTGCAAATCCGCCCTGATTTGCCAAAAAGTGTACTGAAAATCGCTTAAAAAGTGACACTTTTAGGTACACACGCCTCAGAGTTTTTTCTATAGGCAAATGCAAAAGGCTGCCCCAAAAGAGGCAGCCTTTAAGTTGAATCGCGAATTGAAATTATCCCTTTTTGATCTGCTGGGCCTGGACCGCGGTGACTGCGATGACGCCCACGATCTCTTCAACGCTGCAGCCCCTGGACAAGTCGTTTACGGGTGCCGCGAGGCCCTGGAGGAAGCTGTACGCGTTGGCTTTGCCGATGCGCTGGATGAGCTTATATCCGATGTTGCCCGCCTCGAGGTTGGGGAAGATCAGTACGTTGGCGCGGCCGGCAACAGGCGAGCCCGGAGCCTTGGAAGCGCCTATTTCGGGAATGATCGCCGCATCGAGTTGGAGTTCGCCGTCGAGCAGGACGTCAGGATACTTCTCCTTTGCGATAGCGACTGCCGAAGTGACCTTGTCAACGAAAGGATGCTTTGCAGAGCCCTTGGTCGAGTGGCAGAGGAATGCGACTCTCGCTTCGGGAGCGACGAGCGCCTCGAAAGAAGCGGCAGACTCTGCGCCGATCTCGGCCAATTCTTCGGGGTTGGGATCCTGCATCAGAGCGCAGTCAGCGCAAAGGAGGATGCCGTTCTCGCCGAATTCGGTAGTAGGAAGCTCGAAAATAAACGCGATCGAAGCGACCTTTCTGCCGGGAGCCGTCTTGATTATCTGGAGTGCAGGGCGGAGCATGTCTGCCGAGGTGTGGCACGCGCCGGAAACCAAGCCGTCAGCGTCTCCAGCTTTGACCATCATGATGCCGAAGGTAAGCCTGTCGCCCAAGATGATCTCTTTGGCCTGTTCGAAGGTCATGCCCTTTTTCGCGCGGATCTCCGCAAGGAGCGATGCATATCTGTCGATGTCTGATGACTTTGTGTTATCAAGGATCTTCACGCCTTCTATAGATACGCCGAGGCGCTCTGCTGATGCTTTGACGTCTTCTTCGGCTCCCAGGATTATCGGGAGGGCGAAGCCTTCCTTGACAACCGTTGCCGCAGCAAAGATGGTGCGGTCATCCTCGGATTCGGGGAGGACGATGGTCTTGAGGTCTGATTTTGCTTTTGCTTTGATGGTGTCGATGAAACCCATGTCTGCCTCCTTTATCAGTCGAAATCAAAACCCGCGAAGACGGGCTTCCCGGGATATGTAAGTGCTTCCTCTTCGCCCCTTAAGACGCGGAGGGCGCCGTCTCTCATTGCCTCATGCTCAAGCTCGCCGGGGTAGGATGATACCGGAGCGATCCATGAGCAAGCCTCCTTGATGCCGTCGTAAACGTCATCGAAACGCATCAGGCCGCCGGTCAGGATTATCGCATCAACTTCGCCGTGAAGGACGCAGGCCATCGAGCCGATGAGCTTGGTTATCTGGTAGATCATGGCATCCCAGATGAGCTTGGCCTTGGGGTCTCCTTTTTCGACCATCTCGTGGATGGTGTCGGAATTGGACGTGCCGAACCATGAAGAGAGGCCGCCTGTTGACTGGCAGAGCTTTCTTACGTCTTCGATCGGCTTATCGAAAAGGAACTTGATGACGTCGGTGACTGCCATCGTGCCCATTCTCGTGGGAGTGAACGGACCGTCGCCGCCACTGCCGTCGTTTGCATCGATCATGCGGCCCTTCTTGTGAGCCGTTACGGTGATGCCGCCGTCGATGTGGCAGACGATGTAATTCATATCCTTATACTTCACGCCGGTCCTCTTGGCATGCTCGCGGGCAGTTGCCTTGAGGTTCAGCGCGTGAGTTGCTGACGTTCTGTAAAGGCCTTTGACGCCGGTGATCCTTGCAACATCCTGCAGCTCGTCAACGACGATCGGATCGACCATCAGGAGCCTTCCGCCGTACTCGTCATGGAGTTCTTTGGCCATCTGGATGCCGAGCATGGATGAATGGTAAACGCCGCCCTTGGCGCTTTTGACATCACTTAAGAGCCTCTCGTCGACTTCGTACGTGCCGCTCGGAACGGGATAGCAAGCACCGCCCCTGCCGACGATCGCGTCGATGCCCGTAAGGTCTATGTTGTTATCGGCCAGCCACTTGCGCACGTATTCCATGCGGTAGTACAGCTGGGCGTTGATGGTATCGAAATTGCGGAGGACCGTTGAATCGTGGAAGATGTTGTCCTTCTTTATGCTCTTCTCATTCTCGAAATACTCGAGCTTTGTTGAAGTGCTGCCCGGGTTGAGAACGAAAACCCTGTATGTCTTTGGATCTGACATTGTTGACTCCTTTGAGGGTGGACTGCCGCAAGGGTATTTAGACTCTGCGGACGACACAGTATTTTAGCACATCTGAAAGCACTCTGTCTGACAGATTTTTCGTCTCAATTGTATGGCGATTTTGCTACTATGAGTCAGCGAGGTTACATTTGCGTTATATTTCGTATTTTAGGGCGTTTGGGCCCTCAAATTTGCTTGATTCAAAGCCCCCTTTACTTATAATCGAAGTTACCAAACTAAAGCGGTAGGTGGTATTGTCATGTTTAAATTCGGGAAGAAAGTTGCATCTGCAGTAATTGCGTATTCGATCGTTTTCGGGTCGATGGCCTGGGCTCCGGTCGGAAAAAAGAACGTTGTAAGAGCTGATGAGAAGCTTTACGATTCGGCGAGCGCCATCAACTACGCAACGATATTAGGCGGTGCCGTCGACTACGGTATCGTAGCAGGAACCATCGAACAGACAAGCCATACCGAGACCACTTTCGCTACAAACCACTTTATCCATACCAGCAGCAACATCGACGTAGACTACGTAAATTCCACCGCGCTTTTCCTGATCGGAAGACAGTTCACTCCCGGAGACGGCAACGAAAAATACATCAGATTCGGCAGGACCACCGCCAGCGCAATCTATTTTGAAGCTCCCGTTGATGTTTTCGGTGATTACAACCCTGCCATTCAGGCCGGCACAAACATTGTCAACGGTAATTTCAGATTTGAGGGAGAATACACAGACACACCGTTTATCGCAGCAGAAAACGAGAATGCATTCAAGAACGTTGACCGTCTGATCGACAGGATCTGTTCCATTGACGCGGCAGAGGACGTTGAGAAGGGATGGTCATATTTCCTTGAGTCGAGAGCTTTGGATCCCAGATACGTTTTGAACCCTGAGGGCGAGGCCTGTCCGTTTATTACTTATGACGGCGATGCTCACGTGTATATCGACCTCACAAGTCCGCAGTTCAATGAAAAGGTTGTATATATTAATATTTCAGGCGACTCACCGCTCAGAAAATACCTTGGAAAGAGCAGCGGCTTCCAGATCAAGAAGAATGAGTCTTCGGTCGTAGTCATCAATATCGAGGAAGACGGAAAGAACGTAGACCTCAATCTGAATAAGCCAATCGTGAACGTAGACGGCGTCGACTATTCCGGCGTTACCGCAACAAACGGCGGAGATCCCGTGGGCGCTGCCGCTGTTCAGAAGAATTTCAATGAGACCATTGTCTGGAACGTCATGGACACCAGCCCTGTGCTCCTTACCGATATGGGCGGTGCGGTTCTTGCGCCATTGGCTTCAAGCGTATCGCTCTCAGGCGGCAACTCCAGCGGCTGGGTAGTAACGCCGAACAGGTTCAACATGAATACCGAGTTCCACTTCCTCTACTCGGGTTCGAGCAAAGACAGTTACGGACAGATGCACTTTGCTTTGAACAAGGCGTTTACCAAGCAGTTCGCAAAGCACGGAGAGGTCAAGCAGGATACATCGGTCAGCATACCGGATAACAGCACGTACAAGTTCTATTTCCAGGAATACAGGGCACCTTCCCAGCTGCACGGAGATTTGGTAACACCGGTCGGCGCGCAGCAGTATGTATATGCACAGACCAATGCCGCGGTCACTTTCCCCGTATTGACTTTCTATTGTAAAGATTACGACAGCCTCACCGATGCGCAGAAGCATTTCTATATTGAAAGACCCACTTCGGGTACAGCATCAAAGACATACTATTTCAAAGTGACGGAAGATCCGTCATCTCCGGTAGGCATCACGAACTCAACAGGCTATATCGACATCAGACTTAAGGTCCAGGTCGATTCGGCAGGCAAGTTCACGTATTTCGTGGATTATAAGTCCGTGACCGGCGACAATATCGTTTTCAGGGATTACGAGGAAGACTACAAGGATTTCATCACGATGTCCGGCGTCCAGTTCGACCTGGGTTCTTTCTACAACAAAGTCAATGACGGCGTCACCATCTGCAAGACCGACGTCGCAGGCGGAACTGAGATCGACGGCGCTATCCTCAAGATCACCAGGACAGGCGGCGAGGGTTCGTTCTCGACCGACGGTATCAGCGCGATAAGGACAAACACTGACGGAACGACAACGACGCTTGTTAAGAACACCAGCGGTTCAACTCCCGGATCAGGCGAGCTTCTCATCAATGAATCCGAATCATCAGTATCCTACAAGACCGACAGGAACGGAAACGTAACAATAAAGGGACTTCCTGACGGATCTTACACGCTTACCGAGATCACGGCTCCTGACGGTTATGAGTATGCCGAAGACATTACTTTCGAGATCTCAGGCGGCAACGTCGTAAGCTGCAAAGACGCTAACGGCAACACCATTACGATGATCGACAAGAAGAATGTCAGTTTCAAGATCGCAAAGCAGACGCCCGGCAATACGACTGCAAATATCGCAGGCGCAAAGCTGACACTTTCAAGCGTGGAAGGTTACGATCTTTCCGGTGCAACGGTCACCGGCTGCAACGGCGAGCCTCAGAAGAACGGTTCAAAGATCAGCGTTGAGACTACAGGCGAAGCACTTACGTTCGGCAATCTTCCTTCCGGCAGATATGTCCTCTCGGAAGATGCTGCTCCTGCAGGATTTGAAAAACAGTCTTCCATCAAGTTCAAGGTGGATTCGATGGGCGTGATCACTTTCATCGGTGATGTCGAAAGCGACCAGGGAAAGATCACGGATGACGGCACGGTCTATACTCTTGCCATGATCGATGCCATCCAGCTCAAGATCAGGAAACAGAACAAGGACGGACACCAGCTGAACGGAGCTGTTTTCCAGATATATGAGGCTGACGGAAAAACAAAGGTCGGCAGCTCTCTGAGCATCGGCGATTATTCGACCGTTCTGAGCGAAGGTAATTATATCCTCAGAGAAGAAGTGGCTCCTGACGGATATGCTACTGCGAAAGACATTGAATTCAGCGTTGTTGTCGAAAACGGCATCGGAACGATCAAAGTTGACGGTACGGCAGTGGCCGACAACACTATCGTTGTAACTGACGACCAGGGATACAGGGTCAAGATCAAAAAACAGTATTGGGACTTAGGATTTAAACCTTTGGAAGGCGCGCGCATGACGCTTGCAGCTTCAGACGGTTCAACCGGCAATCCGAGCTGGTACTGGACTTCTGATTCTAATGAACATGTCATAACCGGTCTGGTTCCCGGAGTCACATATACCCTGACTGAGGAATCGGCTCCGCGCGGATATGTGAAGGTTGATCCCATCACATTTACAATTGATCCGATCGATGCAAATGCGGGAACATGCAACATCGTTCTCAGCCAGAATGATTCGGGAAGGCTTCTAAAACAATTACCTTATGAATACAACCAAAACAATCCATACACGCATTCCGAAGGTGACCTCTACTATGTAAACAACTATGACGCCGAACTGACGTTATATGATGATATTAATGAGGATGAAGTCGGAAAGATCGTTCTCACAAAGACTATCAAGGGTCCCGTGACCGATGAGGACATCAAGGGGCTTACATTCAAGGTCAAGGATGAGAACGGCAACGCAATCTGGACGCATAAGCTCAGTGATTCCGTTTTCACCGTGACAACTGATGCGGACGGAAATAAGGTATACACCGCCACCATCGATAAGCTCAACATCAATAAACAGTACATTGTGGAAGAGACTCTCCACACAATAGCCGGCTTCGATGTCGAAGTCAGCTATAAGGTTGACGGCGTGCCAGGAACCGGCGAGACGACCGGCAAGTTCAAGCCTACTGAGACAGGTACCAACGTCGATTACGAAGACAAGTACACATACAAGGGCGAACTCAAAGTATCCAAGGCGCTTAACGGCATCACCGGAAGCTCTTACGATGACAAGGTCTTCACCTTCAAGGTCAAGGTCGGAGAAAGCGAAGGATATCTCCAGGCCGACGGAACCATCGGTCCTGACGCGTATGCATTTACGGTAACGCCTTCCGAGATCTGCAAGGTGCCCGTGGATTACACCGCTTTTAACAAGGCTCTTACGGTAATCGAGTACGATACCGACAGAGATATCAGCGGATATATGTTTAACAGCGTCGGCTACAGCGACAACAACGGAACCGTAGCCATCACGTCCAATACCGACGATAAGACGGTTGCCATTACCAATTTCTATAAACCCGATACGAAGAACGGTTCGATCATTCTGACAAAGACGATCAAGGGACCTGTCACCGAGGAAGATCTCAGCACCGGTATCAACGGGATTGTTTTCGAGATCTGGGAAGAAGGCAAAACGGATGCGCCTTATGCGACGCTGACGCTTGGAACCGACTTTGCACCCGGACAGGATTTAGACGGCAATCCGACATATACCAAGACCATTACGGGACTTGATACTGACAAGACATATACGATCAAGGAAACAAAATACGTATTTGACGGTTATACCGTAACGCAGACATACAAGATCGGAACCCAGTCGGGCGACACACCCGAGACAACACCGGTCACGCCTGAAGTCAGCGGAACCGCGGTTGATTTCGAGAACGTCTACGAAAGGATCAAGGGCGAGCTCAAAGTCACCAAGACGCTGAAGAATGTTACGGGCAGTTCAAGCAAGTCGTTCACGTTCTATGTGAAGGCCGGCGAAAACGAATATCTCCAGGCAGACGGAACCATCGGAACAACGCCTCATCCGTTTACCGTAAAGTCCGGCGAAACATGCAAGGTACCCGTTGACTATGCGGCTTTCGGAAAGAAGCTTACTGTCGAGGAAGAGACGTCCGGCAGCAATGTAGAGATCTCCGGATACGATTTCACCGGTGTCAGCTACAGCAGCAACAACGGAACGGTAACTATTGATACTGCAGCTGACGACAAGACTGTCAGCATCGAGAACTCTTATCAGAAACAGCCTGACAAGGGTTACATCACGCTTACTAAGACGATCGAGGGCGACGTAACGGACCAAGACCTCAAGGGTCTGACATTCACCGTTAAGGACGGCGATAAGGTCATTGCAACCCTCACACTCGGTGAGCACTTTGAGAAGGTACCCGGAAGCGGCGAAGGCACGAAGGGCATCTATAAGCTCAAGAGTGTACTTGAAGTAGATGATGCTTCAAAGACATATACAGTAGAAGAGACAGAACATGATAAGCTTAATGGCTTCGACGTGAAGGTGACTTACAGCATCGGCGGCGGCGAAGACAAGCCCGGCACAAAGGCAAGCGTAACGGGCGTAAGCACGGACAGCAACAAGCCTACTGAGATCGCTTACACCAACGATTACACCAAGACACAGACAACTCCTGACAAGGGTTACATCACGCTTACTAAGACGATCGAGGGCGACGTAACGGACCAAGACCTCAAGGGTCTGACATTCACCGTTAAGGACGGCGATAAGGTCATTGCAACCCTCACACTCGGTGAGCACTTTGAGAAGGTACCCGGAAGCGGCGAAGGCACGAAGGGCATCTATAAGCTCAAGAGTGTACTTGAAGTAGATGATGCTTCAAAGACATATACAGTAGAAGAGACAGAACATGATAAGCTTAATGGCTTCGACGTGAAGGTGACTTACAGCATCGGCGGCGGCGAAGACAAGCCCGGCACAAAGGCAAGCGTAACGGGCGTAAGCACGGACAGCAACAAGCCTACTGAGATCGCTTACACCAACGATTACACCAAGACCCAGACGAACCCTGATACCGGCAGCCTGACACTCAAGAAGACGCTTGGCGGCGATAAGACAGGCGCCAAGTCGAAGAGCTTCAAGTTCTACGTTAAGGGTGCAGACGGATATTGGTACGACAAGGACGGAAACCCCTCATCCGATAAGGTCGCTGTAACGGTAACGGAAGGCACTCCCGTCAAGATCGAGAATATCCCTGTCCAGAAGTATGACATTACGGAAGATTATGAAGACACAGCTGCAGAAGGCTATGTATTTGACGGCAGTAATTCCGTAACATCCAAACCCGGCATCGATGTTGAGAAAGACGAAAACACGGATGTCGAACTGATCAATGCTTACACGAAGACTACTGTTGATACCGGAAGCCTTACACTTAAGAAGACTATCGGCGGAGAGACCTCTGGTGCCAAGACAAAGACGTTCAAGTTCTACGTCAAGGGTGAAGACGGCAAGTGGTATGACAAGGACGGAAAGGCTTCAGATACCAAGGTTGCCGTAACGGTAACGGAAGGCACTCCCGTCAAGATCGAGAAGCTTCCCATTCAGAAGTATGACATTACTGAAGATACCGATGGTACGGCAGCAGACGGATATGAGTTAGACGGCCAGAATTCTGTTATATCCAAGCCCGAAGTAGCCGTTGAGAAAGACGGAAATCCGGAAGTTGAACTGATCAATGCTTACAGAAAGAGCACTACGGAAACAGGCAGCCTGACACTCAAGAAGACGATCGGCGGCGATACCTCTGGTGCCAAGACAAAGACTTTCAAGTTCTACGTCAAGGGCGAAAACGGCAAGTGGTATGACAAGGACGGCAAAGCATCAGATACCAAGGTTGCCGTAACGGTAACGGAAGGCACTCCCGTCAAGATCGAGAAGCTTCCCATTCAGAAGTATGACATTACTGAAGATACCGATGGTACGGCAGCAGACGGATATGAGTTAGACGGTCAGAATTCCGTTATATCCAAACCCGAGGTAGCTGTTGAGAAAGACGGAAATCCGGAAGTCGAGCTGATCAACTCATATAAGAAGACTACTGTTGAAAAAGGAAGTCTGACTCTTAAGAAGACTATCGGTGGCGAGACCTCCGGTGCCAAGACAAAGAGCTTCAAGTTCTATGTCAAGGGCGAAGACGGCAAGTGGTACGACAAAGACGGAAAAGCTTCATCCGATAAGGTTGCCATAACGGTTACCGAAGGTACGCCTGTCAAGATCGAGAATCTTCCCGTTCAGAAGTACACGATTACGGAAGATACGGCAAACACGGCTGCAGACGGTTACGTGTTTGACGGTGAGAATTCCGTTATTACCAGAAAGGACGTTGAGGTAACCGTTGACGGAAATCCGGAAGCAGAACTCATCAACGCATATAAGAAAGAAACCGTTGATACCGGAGACCTTACTCTCAAGAAGACCATCGGCGGAGAGACTGCCGGTGCCAAGTCAAAGAGCTTCAAGTTCTACGTCAAGGGCGAAGACGGCAAGTGGTACGACAAAGACGGAAAAGCTTCATCCGATAAGGTTGCCATAACGGTTACCGAAGGCACGCCTGTCAAGATCGAGAAGATCCCCGTTCAGAAGTACACGATAACGGAGGACACAGCAAACACGGCTGCGGACGGATATGAACTGGACGGTGAGAATTCGGTAACATCAAGGAAAGATGTTGAAGTCATCAAGGACACCAACACTGATGCTGAACTGATCAATGCCTACAAGGTCTCGACAACTCCGGAGACCGGAAGCCTGAAGGTTACCAAAGCCGAAGCAGGCGATATCCCTTCCGGAAAACCTTCTTCCTATTCGTTCTATGTTAAGAGCGGAAGCAAGTATCTGAAAGCAGACGGAACATTCGGTGACAAGGACGATGCCAAGAAGTTCACGGTTGAAGCCGGTGGTGAAGCTGTCGAAGTCAAGGGCCTTGAACTCGGCAAGACATACTCGATCGAAGAAGCAAGCTTCAGTGTTCCGGACGGATATAAGTGCAGCATCACTTATTCCGCATCAAGCAATGTCACGCTTGATTCAAATAATAAGACGGGATCTGTCAAGATCACGAATACTTATATCAAGACCGGATCGCCTTCTTCAGGAAGCCTGACGGTTGTTAAGAAAGTGACCGGAAGCGTTGCTTCATCCGGCATGCCTGATACCTACAGATTCTACGTTAAGTGCGGTGATCAGTTCGTTCAGGCAGACGGAAGCCTGGGCGACAGCAAGCACATGTTTGAGATCGGCCCGAACAAGTCGGTCAACATAAAGAATCTGGCAATAGACGGCAAGACTTACGAAGTTGTGGAAGAGCAGATATCCAATTCCGATCTCCCTGACGGATACAAGATCAGCAAACCGGAATACTCTCCCGCTTCGCTGACTTTAACTGATACCGAAGATTCCGGAACGATCGTGATCACGAATAAGTACACGAAGACCACCACTCCTCCTGTAACGGATAAGGGCAGTCTTACACTCAAGAAGACGGTAACGGGACCTGACGGCTGCACAAAGACAGACGAGTTTAAGTTCTATGTCAGGGGTGCAGACAAGAAGTGGTATGACAAGGACGGAAATGCTTCGACCGACAAGGTTGCGATCACCGTAAAGGCAGGTTCTTCAGTAAAGATCGACAATCTCCCTGTCCAGACTTATACGATCACTGAAGATGATGCATCAAAAGCAGCAGCATCGGGCTTTGAGTTCAACGGCAATGATTCTGTAGTTTCCAGGGTCAATGTTGAAGTCGAGAAAGACGGCAATCCTGAAGCAGAACTGATCAACGTCTATAAGAAGACCACTGTTGATTACGGCAGCCTTACGCTCAAGAAGACACTCGGAGGCGAGACTGCGGGCGCCAAGACAACGAGCTTTAAGTTCTACGTCAAGGGCGAAAACGGCAAGTGGTATGACAAGGACGGAAAGGCTTCAGATACCAAGGTTGCAATCACTGTAACCGCAGGCACTCCTGTCAAGATCGAGAAGATCCCCGTCCAGAAGTACACGATCACTGAGGATACAAGTGATACGGCTGCAGACGGTTATGAGTTTGATGGTGAGAACTCTGTCATTTCGAGACCAAATGTAGAAGTCGAGAAAGACGGCAGTGCTGAAGCCGAACTGATCAACGCATACAAGAAGACCACTGTCGATACCGGCAGCCTGACGCTCAAGAAGACACTCGGCGGCGACACTGCGGGCGCCAAGACAACAAGCTTCAAGTTCTACGTCAAGGGCGAAAACGGCAAGTGGTATAACGAGCAAGGCGAGAAGTCAGACAGCAAGGTTGCTATAACCGTAACCGCAGGAACTACAGTCAAGATCGAAAAGATCCCTGTCCAGAAATACGAGATCACAGAGGAAACAGACGGTACAGCAGAAGACGGCTACGAGCTGGACGGCGAGAATTCCGTTACCTCAAGATCTGACGTCGGTGTTACAAAGGACACTAACACGGAAGCCGAACTGATCAATGCCTACAAGAAGTCAACAACTACTGTTGATTACGGCAGTCTTACGCTCAAGAAGACACTCGGAGGCGATACCGCAGGCGCTAAGTCTACAAGCTTCAAGTTCTACGTCAAGGGCGATGACGGCAAGTGGTATAACGAGCAAGGCGAGAAGTCAGACAGCAAGGTCTCTATAACCGTAACCGCAGGCACTACAGTCAAGATCGAGAAGATCCCTGTCCAGAAGTACGAGATCACAGAGGAAACAGATGGTACAGCAGAAGAAGGCTACGAGCTGGACGGCCAGAATTCCGTAACCTCAAGATCCGATGTCGGCGTTACGAAGGACACCAACACGGATGCCGAACTGATCAATGCCTACAAGAAGAAAACCACTACTGTTGATTACGGCAGTCTGACACTCAAGAAAACGCTCGGAGGCGAGACCGCCGGTGCGAATACGACGAGCTTCAAGTTCTATGTCAAGGGCGAAGACGGCTATTGGTATAACGAGCAAGGCGAGAAGTCAGACAGCAAGGTAGCGATAACCGTAACTGCAGGTACTCCTGTCAAGATCGAGAAGATCCCGGTCCAGAAGTATGACATAACTGAAGACTATGCAAATACAGCAGCTTCAAGCTATGAATTTGACAGCGATAACTCCGTAACATCCAGGACAGGCGTCAATGTTACGAAGGATGCCAACTCGGATGCCGAACTCATCAATGCTTACAAGAAGAGCACTGTAAAGACCGGCAAGCTTTCGATAAACAAGACATTTGCCGGCGACGTGCTCGAAAAAGAGGCCTCTAACGCAAAGAATCTGTATTTCATCATCGAGCGGACCGATGCTCCCGATGCGAACAAGTACTTAAAGGCAAACGGAACATTTACTTCCAACAAGGCTGAAGCACACATTACGCTAGCTGATATGTCTCACACTTCGGGTACTTTGAAATGGAGCCTCACTTTCGCCAGCGTTCCGGTCGGCAAGTATAAGATCACGGAATACAACACGGTTGTAAACATCGAAAATACAAGCACGGCGCTTATTTTCGAGACCACGAAATCCGTGACTTCGGATTCGACAGAAGTCGAAGAGACAACGCCCGGAACATTCGCACTGAAGAACACATACTCGGTTCCTGATTACGACGTTAAGATCTCGAAGCAGGATATCGCAAAGAAGGAACTTCCCAAGGCTACGCTTACACTGACAAGTCTGGACGGATTTGATCTGTCCGGTGCTACGGTCAAGCAGGGAAGCAAGACCATCAGCGTTAAGGTTTCTTCTGACAAGAAATCCATTTCCTTCGTAACGGGAACCACTCCGTCAACAGTAAGCGGACTTAAACCCGGAAGATATGAACTCAAGGAAACGGTAACTCCTGAGGCATATCTTAAAGCTGATGCTATCAAGTTTACGCTCAACAGAGACGGCAGCAAGAAGCTGGACGGCTCTACTGACATCATAGTAACAGGTTCGCCCATCGTCATGATCGACAAGGCAGATCCTAACTACAAGAAAAAAGCAGTTCCCGCCACTGGTGTGGGAATAAGCCCGACCAATGTTATCGGTGCTGTCGCACTTGCCGCAGGCGCGGCGTGCTGTGCAGGCATTGTGATCTATCTGTTCAGAAAGAAGAGATATCTGTAAGCCGCACGGGCTTCCGATAACGAACTAACCGCCCTTTGCTCATGCAGAGGGCGTTTGTTTTTGAAGCTTGTTCCGGGTCTGATAATGTGTAGGGTCAGCATTTTTCGAACTACCGATAAAATGATCAAAAGGGCCGATTTTGTCGGTAGATTTTACTGCCTTGTATGGCGGTAGCCAGCATAAATACCGACAAGAACTTTATTATTCTGTTTTTTATCGGTATGTTTCAGCTCGCGAGGCAGCTATTTTGTACTGAGACTACCGATAAAATAATGAGAAAGCTTGTTTTTATCGGTAATATTCCTTGCTGCAGCTTCTCCCGCGCTGTAAAAATGCCTACTAAAAACTGAAAAAGCCCGTTTTTGTCGGTAAAATCATTTGCTGTTGGCCGCGACCTACGGGTTAAAACGATTAATGTGTGTTTTTAGCGGGTAGGTTTTGGATATTTATCGTCTTGTTTTGCCGCGACCTACGGGTTAAATCCCAATTTCGTCAATTTTACCCGTAGGTTTGGCGCTTCGCGGATGCATATTTCGAAAAAACCTACGGGTTAAAATACACTTTTTCCAAATTTCACCCGCAGGTAGTCGTTTAAATAGTGCCCGAAAAACAAAAACCTACGGGTTAAAACGACATGAATGCGTTTTTTACCCGTAGGTAGGAAGATATACGCAGGATCCGTGCTTATGCTGAAGGAGCGCTATTATTTCGAGCAAAGAAAAAAACGCCCGAAGCGGCAAATTCACTTCGGGGCGTCTTTTCAGATTATGTTTTGTTTTGCGTATCAGGCAGGCTTTTTAGTGGTAGTCAGGGAGATCTTGACGTAGTTGCCGTTGATCGTCTTGTACCAGCCGTTGTTGGTCTTGCCGCGGACGTCGATGCCGTCGCCTTTGGAAAGAGTCTTAACGATCTTGTAGTTCGTGCCCGGGCCGGATCTGACGTTCATGTTGCCGCTCGCATAGACCTTGGCTCTGTAAGAGGTTACCTTGACGTTGCCTACCTTGATGGTTGTCGGCTTGGGAGTCGCGACCTTCTTCTTTTTGGTCGTTGTCTCTTCCTCGGTCGTTGTAGCTTCCGTTGTCGTTACTTCGGTAGTTGTCTCTTCCGCGGTCGTTGTTTCTTCTTCAGTTTCTTCTTCTGTTTCCTCTTCGGTAGTTGTCTCTTCCTCTGTCGTTGTGGCAGTAGTCAGTTCCGTTGTTTCCTTGGTAGCCAAGCTTGTGACAACAGCTTTCTTTTTGCCGCAGCCTGCCGCAAGTGTAAGAACTAATGTTGAAGCGATCACAACAGCAATAATCTTAGTTCTGTCGATCTTGAAGCTTTTCATATCAATATCACCTTTCTGTAAGTTCCCATCTGCTGATCCCGCTCATAAAAAACAAGCAGGGATATACACATCTATACTACCGCTCGAATATTTATCGTTCGTGACAACAATGAGTCAAATTCGTAGCAAAAATAGGGGAAAACTGTGGTTTTTAGTTCGTCAGTCCAAGTAAAAACGGTATAATCAGCCTATCAAAATCAAGGGTGATCTGAAATGAAGAATATCGCTGACTGTCTTGTTTACCTGACTTATCCGCTGCTTTTTGCCATGTGGTTCATCGGCTCGAAATGGCACGGAAGAAGGAAATTCAACGAGGAATTCATGTCAGCCGGCCAGGCGAAATACATGCAGGGTCTGCTTGCCGTATGCATCTTCCTTCATCACGCAGCACAGAAAACATGCGCACCCTGGCACGATCCTTTGTACACGGAACACGGGCTTGATATCTTCATCAACATGGGATATCTGTTTGTCGCGATATTCTTTTTCATCTCGGGATTCGGACTTTACAAGAGTTACGAGACCAAGGAGAACTATCTCAAGGGCTTCGTCGTAAGGCGCATATTGCCGGTCTGTCTGACGGCTGCAGTGGTTGGATGGATCTTCATTCCGGTCAGGATGGCCATGGGAGAAAAGCTCGATCCTTTCCGCACGATCGTCTATATCATCGGCTTAAAGCTCGCCAATCCGAACGGCTGGTATCCTATAACGATCTGCCTGTTCTACTTAATGTTCTATCTGTGCTTCAGGCTTATCAAGAACAAGAACAGGGCGATAGCAGCGATTACCGTTTTCATCTTTATCTACACGCTGATCGGAACGATCGTGCCTCACAATGACTGGTGGCTACAGGGCGAGTGGTGGTACAACTCGGTACACCTGTTCTGGATCGGAATGATCTTCGCGAAAAACGAGAAGAAGGTAACTGACCATCTGAAGCGTCACTATGTCAGATACATGATCATCGGAGTGGTATTGATGCTCGTGCTCGCGGTGCTCGTGGCCATTTGTTCCGGGATGTTCTCTTACTACTACATGGAAGGCGTTCCGCAGGTCTATCAGAAGCCGGAGCTCCTTGCACAGGTAGTCGGAAGAAGATGGGTCACATTGCTGTCCGAGATGCTTTGCTCGCTCAACTTCACGTTCGTGTTCGTCATGATCAACCTCAAGGTGAAGATAGGCAATCCGGTACTCAAGTTCATGAGCTGGATATCTCTGGAATTCTATCTGGTCCACGGCATGTTCGTGGAGATGTTCGGATTTGACTGGCTCGATGTAAGGAAAAGCGTTTACTACATCAGGAACGTGGCGCTTTACGAGGTGGTCGTCCTTATATCGGGCATTGCCGCAGCGCTCCTGATAAAGCTTCTAATGAAGCCGGTCAGGCTCCTTACGTGCAAGGCAGGCAGAAAAGGTTAGTAATCGTTGCTGTCGCTGCCGTCGGGTTCGGAATAATCGTCAAATTCTTTGGCGACCGCATTGACGAAACCAAGCGCCGCCGTCATCTTCTCCTCGACGGTCGTCAGGTTCATGACGTGCTCGTTGCGGTCAACTTCGGAATCAGACTCAACGCTGCAGGAGATCGCTTCTTCAAGCTTCTTGCTGCCCAGCTGCTCTTCAATGAAGCACTCAAGGAAACGGAGGTTGTAGAACTCGTCGCAATATTTCGATGCGAGGATCGCAAAAGCTTCCTGAAGCTCTTCTCTGCTGATCTCTGACTGATTGGCGGGATCAAGAAAATAGGCCAATTTGCGGTCCCAATCGAGCGTGGGCAGTTCTTCCCATTTCATGAAGGTAACCTCCTGATGCCCCGAAGGGCAGTTTGTTTGCTGCTATTATACTGCTTAATCGCTGACTTATTTGCGTGTTATGAGGACAATTTGCCGCGGGGAGCCGTGCTTTTCGCCTTATATAATAATATTTTAAAATTCTATTGACGATTGTGGAGATGCGTAGTAAAATTTCTGATTGCTATAAGTATAATTATGCCTTGACATAGGGTATGCCGTTTTTACGGCGAGAGTCCGAACTTCCCCTAAAGCACTTACTAAGGCTGTTTGCTTAAGCTAAAACCTGATTATCAAGAAGGATGGTCCTTTAATGGCAACAAAGCAAGGTATGTGCAGGAACTGCGGTTCCCTGGTTGTTTTCGATGACAGAGATGAAATGTGCGAGTGCGTATTCTGTCACTGCGTTTTCCCCTCACAGGAGGCGGTATCGCTGCTCGATAACCACGACGGACACGAGTTCAAGAATGAGAAATTCGAGGTACAGGAAGGAAGCAAACACTATTACTCAAACCCTGTAATGCCTGATACGGTTCAGAAGGCAGTACAGCGTGAGGCAATTTCGGACAAGGGAGACGACTTAAAGCTCAAGCCGAGTGAATTCGAAGTATCGCCCAATGACGTCAAGGCTCCCAAGAAGCTGGTCATCGAATACAGCCTTGCGGCTCTCGGAGTATTCCTCGTCATCGTATTGGTATCCTTACCGCTCTATCTCTCCAGAACAAAGCTTGAGAAAGCGATAATGGCCGACATCGACACGTCTTTCAACAGTGTTGTCGAGAAGAAGGCTGACGATGCATTTGAAAGACAGTATCTGATCTACGGACTGACATGCCAGTACATCAAGGTCGTTCTGCCTGACGGCATCGACCAGACGACAGCCCAGAACTACTACAACAAGTACTGTGAGCTCCGTACTTCAAAGAGGGAAGGCAATGCTTCGGGCAACGTAAAGATGGAGATCTTTACTCCCGATACGATTTACCACGTTACGAGCGAGAGTTGTACCGTCGAAGCGCAGGAGACCGTTCAGATCACGGAATCCACGGCAGCTTCAGAGACTACGAAATAAGGTTTTCGTGAGGTAATTACTTATGACAGATTTTGATAAGGCCATGGCGGCCGCAAAGAAACTTGCAGACAAAAACGGCAGCATGATCACAGAGGCCGATCTCGAGTCACTCTCGGACAGCTACAAACTCGAACCCGACGAGATGATCACGCTGCGTGCGGAACTCGATAATTCGGGCGTAAAGATCAACGATCCGGACCTTGATGCTGACGATACGGGCGACGATGAAGGCGGCGAAGACGTCAACGTCGTAGATGACTCGGTCAAGATGTACCTCAAGGAGATCGGTAAGATCGAACTGCTCAATGCAGACCAGGAGCGCGATATCGCTCAGCGCATGGCTGACGGCGACGAGGAAGCAAAGGAGATGCTCATCAACTCCAACTTAAGACTCGTTGTCTCCATCGCGAAAAAGTACATGAACCGCGGTCTGTCGCTCCTCGACCTCATTCAGGAGGGCAACATCGGTCTCATCAAGGCAGTCGACAAGTTCGATTACACAAAGGGATTCAAGTTCTCGACATATGCGACATGGTGGATCCGCCAGGCTATCACCAGGGCGATCGCGGACCAGGCACGTACCATCCGTATCCCCGTTCATATGGTCGAGACCATCAACAAGCTTACAAGAGTACAAAGACAGCTCGTTCAGGATCTCGGAAGAGAGCCTACGACAGAGGAGCTCGCCAAGGAGATGAGCATGGAGCCCGCAAAGATCCGCGAGATCCAGAAGATCTCCCAGGATCCTATCTCCATCGACAAGCCTGTCGGTGAGGAAGAGGACAGCCACCTGGTCGACTTCATTTCGAACGATGAGCTCGCCGCACCTGAAGAGGAAGTTGCGAGGATCCTTCTCAAGGAAGACCTCATCAA
Organism: uncultured Clostridia bacterium; assembly: GCA_947304405.1. Lineage (GTDB taxonomy): Bacteria > Bacillota > Clostridia > Saccharofermentanales > Saccharofermentanaceae > Saccharofermentans. The sequence continues at coordinate 7,864 of CAMZBB010000024.1, read as the reverse complement.
GGCTTTGAACTCTCTCACAGAGCGTGAGCGCAAGGTAATAGAGCTCCGTTTCGGCCTCAAGGACGGCATTCCGATGACGCTCGAGCAGGTTGGCAAGAAGCTCGGGGTTACACGTGAGCGTATCAGACAGATCGAAGCGAAGGCGATAAGGAAGCTTTCCCGCGCGTCTTCATCCAAGAAGCTTGAAGGATACACCGATTAAGATTTATACAGGCTGCCTTTGAGGCGGCATGGGGCACTGATGCCGGATCGCAGGAGATATTCGTTTTATAAGGGACTTTTTCCGGGAGACGTTTTGAATTTTTCAAAGCGTTCTCACTATGTCAGGGAGATAATGCTCGAAAGGGTCTATCCGACGAAGGTCATCCTGCCCATGAAGATGCATTACGGCGTCCCCGCGGTTCCCTGCGTAAAGATAGGCGACAGCGTCCTTGCGGGACAGTGCGTCGGCATCCCCGAGAAAGGAACTTTCTCCGTACCGGTCCACACGGGCATATCCGGAACCGTCACGGACATCAAGGAGATCACGCTGCCTAACGGCATCAATACTCGCGCTGTCATCATTCATAACGACATGAAGCGTGCAAGGCTTGATTCGATGACGCCGCGCCCGCTCATGAAGCTTTCGGCGACCGAGGCGATCAACATAATTACCGACGCGGGCATCTGCGGCATGGGCGGTGAGGGCATCCCCACCGGCGCCAAGCTCCGCAGGGCCAAGAAAGAGGGCGTCAGGGATTTTCTCGTAAACTGCCTGCAGAGCGAGCCTTATTCGACATCCGACCTGACCGCGATAACGGAGTACCCGGATTACGTAGTCAACGGCGCCGCCGCGTGCGCGCGCAGCATCGGTGCGAAAAGATGCTATTTCATGATCTCCGAAGAGAGAAAAGAACAGCGCGAAGCACTCGAGAATTCCATCTCGCGCCTTAAGGACAGATTCAAGGACCTCTCATTCGATCTGAAGATCTTCAGGGAGAGGTTCCCGCAGGGCTATTACAGGCTTGTGGCAAAGGCATTCTACGGCAAGACGTTAGGCGCCCGTGATACGCTCGAGCGTACCTGCGGCGCAGTGCTTTTCAACTGTTCGACTATGCTTGCGTGCTGGGAGGCCCTCTCGGACAACATTCCCATGATGAGCCGTATCGTGTCTATTACCGGAGACACATCCGGCATACATAACATGCTCGTTCCGATCGGAACGCCTGTATCGGAGCTCATAAACAGCGTAGGCGATTTCAGGGCGAGCGGCGGAAGGATAATCTGGGGCAACTGTCTGACGGGCATCGAGATTACCGATCCGGAGAACACGCCGATAATCAAGCTTACTTCAGCAGTATCCATCATCAGGAGACAGGTGGTCCCCAAGACGCCCTGCATCCACTGCGGACTTTGTTCCGAGTGCTGCCCGATGGGACTTTCTCCGAACACCGTATATGAGATGCTCAACCAGGGACTGACGCAGAAGGCCGCCGAGGAAGGTGCAAGAGACTGCATCGCATGCGGTTCCTGCTCTTACATCTGTCCCGCGGGAATCGATCTTACTGCGAAGATAGCGCTTTTCGCGAGCGAAGGAAGAGTCATCGAGGTCAACTCGCTCCTTTACAACAGCGGCCATACCGCAACCGAAGGCGAATTGATATACGATGCGTCCGAGATGACCGGAGGATCGCTCCTCGAGGAATACGAAGAAGAGGCAAAGGAAGACGGCAGGGATGAGGAAGGCAGGATCGTTCTGCCTTTCGACGGAGGCAAGAAGGTATGAGCAGGAAAGAAAAAAAGACTCTTGCGCCGTTCATACATACCGAAAAGAATGCGCCTTACATCTATCTGACGCTCATAGCGGCGATGGTTCCGTGCGCGATCTACGGAGCGTTCTATTACGGACTCCGCGCCATCGTTCTCATATTGTTCTGCATGGTCACTTTCACTTTGTCGGATATCATCTTCACCAAAATCGCCGGAAGAGGAGGCAGGGGTGAGTATTTCGACCTGAGTTCTGCGGCATCCGGCCTTATGCTGGCACTCGTCCTGCCGCCCGATACGTCGCTCATTGCGGCTCTGGCGGCCGTGCTTTTCGGTTCGATAGTAACGAAACAGATATTCGGAGGGCCCGGTTCCAACCTGGTCAATCCCGCTGCGGCAGGCAGGCTTTTTGTCAGCCTCGTAATGCCTTCCTCGCTTCTGGGTTATGCGGAAGGCGGTACTGAAGGCTGGTTTATGTTAAGGACCCTGATCTTCGGCAGCAAGGGCGGCGAGTTCCACGATTACACGAATTGCAGCTTTCCGGAACTTATCACCGGCAATTTTCCCGGTATGATCGGCGCGGCATGCGCGACCTGCGTGCTTCTCGGAGGTTTCTTCCTCGTGATGCGCGGATCGATAAGGACGTATGCCCCTATCGCATATCTGGTCACGCTGACGGTCTTTTTCCCGCTGTCCAATGTCCTCGAAAGGGGCAAAGGCTTCGGCTACGAAGGGTATGTTGCCTTCATGCTGGCATCGGGAGTGGTTTTTGTCGCGGTATTCATGTTAGGCGACCTTACTACGATGCCTTCAAGATTCTCGGCGGGATTCTTCGCAGGAATGGTGTGTGCGATCCTGACGCTTGTTCTGCGCGCTTTCCTGAGGCCTGACACGGCACTTTTCGCGCCGGTCCTTTCGGTTAATTTCATGTCTTTTGTGCTTGACTTCCTGATGAAGACGCTGTCACGCAGGAACCTGCGCTCGAGGGAGGTGGATGTCAGATGATGACTCGCAGCCAGATCAAGGTTTTCGTTACGGAGGCGCTGCTTCTCGCGGTCCTTTCTGCGATCCTGATCGTATCGGGATTCCTCTGGTCCAACGACAGGGCTGACAGGAGACTTCAGCGTGAATACAAACAGAAATTCGGATCCGTTCTGCCCGCGGAATCCTATACTCCGCTGACGGGAAAAGTGCTTTACGATTTCCCCGAGATCAACTCCGTTTACAGGGGATATGACAAGGACGGCACGCCGATAGGATATGTTTTCGACATGACGGTTCAGCTTCCTTCGGACAAGAATACGAAGATGGATTTCAGGATCGGGATCGATTACGAGACGTCAAGGGTCACGGGCATCATGTGCGAAGATCCCAAGGCGGACAGAAGGCTCAAATACATCGAATCAACGCTCAAGGGCAAACAGATACCGATAGCTTTCCGCCGCGCGGATACTACGGTCTCCGATGATGAGACCTATGCACCGGTCGAAGGCTTAAACGACGGGATCTACTATGCCCAGAGACTTATCGACGACAGGAGCAAGTTCGTCGATTATGTCGAGATGGAGATCAGGGGCGGAAGGATCACGAGAGTCAACTGGGATGCCTTCAACCTTGACATGACGACTGAAGACAGAAGCTACGCTTCGCTTTCCGGAGCATATGAGATAAGCGGTCTCGACTGGGCCGTACAGTCCTACAACATCTGCCACGCGCTGCTCAAGCTTCAGGACCCCGACCGTCTCGCGATGAAATCTGACGGCACCACGAGCATTATCGACGGAGTCACCTGCAGCATCCAGTGCTTTGTCGATCTGTCAAAGGAATGCATAAACAATTCGCGCGCGGGATACACCAAAGACAAGTATCTGTCGGCGATCACCAGGATCTATACCGAGACGATGGGCACGAGTCCCGATGCCGACGGTGTCCGCAACAAGGCCGGATACATTGCTTTCTCGTTCGAAAAGACCCCTGAGGTCTACACGATCTACGATGAGACCGGAGCTGCCCGCGGATACAAGACCGTCAGGGAGATCGAAGCCGAACTGAACGGAAAGAAGCTCAAGAGCCTGACGCCTACACCGACGCCTCCGCCTGAGGATACACCCGATTCCAAGAACGAAAAACGCAACCCCGAAGGCGGTGCGGAAGACGGATATGTAAAAGGAAGCGGCGAGGATGAACTGACTCTTTCCGAGAGCATCGACGATCTCCCCATGTCAGAGGTGGTCACCTATATCTATCCGCCGTCGGATTCGTATACCGAGGCAAGGCTTGCCATCAGGGCGTTCAACACGGGCTACAAATTCCTGAAGGCATATCTGAACTGGCGAGTGTGATCTGATATATGGGATTATTCAGTAACAAGTACAACACGCCGTTCGATAACGAGGATACACGCCGGATCAGGCATGTAGGCAAACCCAGGGCTACGCACATCAAGGCCACGGGCTACATGACGACCAGGTCCGCGCTCTTTTTAGGCTACACGCTCATATCGCTCTGCATGCTGTATTCCGTCGGCAAAGTCACTTTGTGGTGGCCTGTTGCCTGCGCGACAGCCGTTTTGTTCATATGGTCTGTCACTCTCAGGTTCTTTATACATCCGAAGCTTTCGGCACTGTCTTTCGTGATCACGGCGATGCTCTTTACCGCGGCCTCTGAGGCATCTTTCAGGATGGAATGGTGTTCCGCCGCTTCAGGCGCGCTGTTCATCCCGATGGCGCTCGGAATGATGTCTTTGTCCAGATTCAAGGCGGATGACGAAGAAAAGTTCTCCATCCCCGAATTCACCGATGAAGTATTCAAGCCGTTTGCCCTTGCGGTCTTCGCTTCCGCATTCGGTTTTCTCGCATCGGGATTATTCGAGAAAAGATTTATCTTCACAACTCTCCTTTTTGCCATCACGTTCCTGATAGTATTCTCGTGGGCGCTGTCAAAGATCTCCGGAACGCCCAGACTCATTACGTCCAAAGCACTGACCGAATTCTGGGACATTCCGGTTGCAGATTACCAGGAGGTAAGGCGTTTCGCATTCTCGAGAGTGGCATTTGCATTGGTCATGGTGGTCATCGCGGGCATGCTTTTCGCAATGTGGGTACTGGTCGGAGGGCCGTATGCAAGGATGGCTTCAGTTCCTGCCACCGCGCTTGTTCAGACGATAATATCCATGTCGCTGCTGTCATTCTCGAGGGGCGGCATTAGGAAATCTATCTTCGGACTTCGCTATTTTGTCAGCGAGACCGCGATCGGCGCCCAGTTCCTCGCGGTATTCTTCCTTGCCCGCCAGGATCATGTGCCTTCCATTTTTTCCATAATCGTCGCGGTCATACTCGCGATACTTGCGGACACAATGCTTACGGGCCTGTTGTCGGTCATCAGACGGCGACTGATCTTCGTCACGAAATCCAGATATCTGGACGGTCTGCCGTTCTATCTGGTGCTTACTTCGCTCATTTGCATGATCGTCGAGACATGTCTTTATAGTCTTACGGGATTGTGATATAATCACTCTCGCGCATTTGTGGTGCACAAGATTGTGTAGCTCAGCTGGATAGAGCGTCCGCCTCCTAAGCGGAAGGCCAGCGGTTCGAATCCGCTCACGATCACCAAAACTAAGGGGTTTCGGGGTTTCCCGAAACCCCTTGTTTTTGCCCGAAAGTGGTTTAAGGTGGTTTAGGTTTCCATAAACACCTTATTTTGCGACGTTTCAAGCCAATTTCAGTCTGTTCAGCTTGTCCTTCACATCATCAACACGACGTCTGTCGCTGAATGAATAATGCCTTTCGTTTGTTTGCATTGAGTGACCCAAAACGAGACAACGTTCGTTAATGTCGGCACCAGCTTCTATGATCCTTAGTTTATAAATTTACAAACTAATAAAATGGCGTTAATGAAAACGCTATGAGGTTGGGATTAGACTAAATCTATAGTTTTGTATACTTCTTTAAAATGAGGAGGACCAGACAATGAAACGCAACAAGATCACGGCAGTAATATTGTCTATCGTTATGAGCATGTCTTTGATGATGCCGTCGGCTGAAGTCTTAGCAGATGAGGCATCAGCTCCTTCTGAGACACAGAAGACTGAAACGGTTGAAACTAAAGAACCCAAGGCTACTGATAAACAAACTCCGAAGGAAACTGAAAAGCAGGAGTCGAGTGAAACAACAAAACCCAAGGAGACTGCTAAACCTAAGGAGACAGAAAAGCCTGCGGCAACACAAGCAACTGAGAAACCTGTTGAAACAGAAGCTCCTAAGGAGACAGAAAAGCCTGTAGATACAGGCAGTGGCGATGCAGAACAGCCTAAAGAAACCGAACATTCCGCAACACCTGCAGAGACAGGCGGCGATGATGCAGAACAGCCTAAAGAAACCGAGCCTTCCGAGACACCTGCAGAAACAGGCGAAAGTGAGGCTAAAGAACCGAAGGAAACCGAAGAAACTAAAGTGCCTGAAGAATCCGGTAATGGTGATGAAGAACCGGAAGAATCAAAAGGTGATAAAGTTGAAGAGCGGCTTCCTGGTGATACGGTTAATACACCGGCAAAAGGTGCTTCTCTAAATGCCAAGCTTACTAATAAAATATTGACGTTTGATGCCGTTCCAGGAGCAGTTAGTTACGAGTTATACATTTATAACGAGTATTTAGATCCGCAAGATATAGATGATTTAAAGTGGATGGTTAAATATGCAGCCTATATCCGGTTTGGTGTAGATGACCCCAGACAGATTGATCTTGGCAAGACGATTAACCGTTTAATAAAAGAAGGGGAGTTGTCTAAATCAGGGGATAACTACTATTATATTAATCTGTTTGCATGGGGCGAAGGAAATGGTAATAGGCTGGCTGGTGTCAGTGGTTATACATATCATGAGACCAGTGCCAAAAAAATTACTGTCAAAGATATTACCGCCACTTTTTCCAATGGAAAGATGTCATGGAAAGCGGTAAGAGGAGCCGTACAGTATCTCGTAACGATATCCAATAACAGTGGAAGTTATTCTATCAGCACAACAGGCACATCAATCCCAATTAATCAGGCAATAGATTTGTTTATCACAAATAACAAGCTTATCAAATGCAAATACTACGAGATCGAGATAATCGCTTATGACAGCGATGAAGCAGAATTGGCATATTGCTGGGATGTTTATACCTACTATTCTTCTGCGGTTCCCAACTATTCACGTTCAATCTCAGCCAGTATAAGTGGTGATTATCTATCTTATACTGAGGAGTCTTATGCAACAGATTATAAAATCAGAATAGTAGATAGTAATCAGAAGGATATCATCCATTCCTCGTATAATCCGTTCAATCTTAAGGATTTTATTGAAAGCTACATCTCTTTAAGACTTTTAATGGAATGTCCTTCTTATACGATCGAGTTATACGCTCGTGATGCTGATGGTAATTATGTGGCAAGATGGACCGGTACATATAATTATAAGGATGCCAATACATTATCTGTTGCCGGTAAGGCGGCCAAGGTTAAGTACAACAAGAAAAAGAAGACGGTAAAACGCGCATCGGTCATAAAGATCTCCGACAAAGGACAGGGCGCTATAACCTATAAGAAGGTTTCAGGCAACTCCAAGTTTACGGTAAATTCTAAGACCGGCAACATTACAGTCAAGAAAAAGCTTAAGAAAAAGACGTACACGATCAAGGTCAAAGTCATTGCAGCGGGAAATGAGACTACCGCACGTCTTGAGAAGATAGTGACGATCAAGATCAAGCTCAAATGATCAAAATCTGACCGGCAAAAAAGGGGTTATCAATGCGATAGCCCCTTTTTGTTTTAGTGAGTCGTGACTCCGTTGAGCACGCGAGGCTCGAAGCGTGCGAAACAATGAAACACCCGTTATTGCATTTTTTCTTTAGTTTGAGATAACAAGAAGTAAGCCTGCGCTAACGAAATATCCATAGAAGAGTTCCGGGATTGGAAAATCGCAAGTTAATCGACTAACAAAAGAGGTGGTTTAAGTTGGTTTAAACCACTAGGGTGCCATCGGGAAATGCCCGTCCTTTCTATGTTTTAGTGCTCGGGCAAAACTCCTAAGCGGAAGGCCAGCGGTTCGAATCCGCTCACGATCACCAATGAAATCAG
>CAMZBB010000023.1 GCA_947304405.1 uncultured Clostridia bacterium | reverse complement strand
CGCAGGTGCGGGTGCAACAGGCGCTACAGGAGCTGCGGGAGCACTGAACTGGTGTCCGCATCCGCCACAGAAGGGCACGCCATCGGGATTTTCTTTACCACAAATGGGACAAAACATAATCTTACTCTGCCTTTCTCCGGGAGCTCGCACGCACCCGATAGTATTAAGCAGATTATACACTATAGAAGAAAATTTTTGCTTAAATCTTATCCATGACGGTAACAAATACCGAGGCATCGGTCTTCGTGTTAAACACCAGCATGTAAGAGGTATCGCCCTTGGTCCAGGTAACCGCATCAAAAGGACCGTTTGAACTTACCTGCTGCTTCTTGCCGGCGGAGGTATCGATACCGTAGAACTGCTGTCCCGCCTCAGTCTGAAGCAATGCCGGAACACCCTTGAAGTTAGGGTAATATGCCTTGGCGATATCGGTTCCTTTCTTTGCAGAGAGAAGGATCATCTTCTCGCCCTTCTCACCGACATAAACAGTCACATTGATCTTCTCTTCGCCAAACGTACTCGTACCGACTGTCTTGACCTTAAAAGGCAGATAATCTTTGAAGCTCTTTTTCCCGGTGATGGAGTAAGTGGGAGCTTTCGTACCGCTGACAGACTTGTCACGGTTTGCGTCTTCGTTCGCCTGTGTCTCTTCGGAGCCGTCCATCTCTTCTACGGGATCCTCTTTTATGCCGGCGGGTGCTTCATCAACTTCGGCCTCTGTGGTAGCCTCCATGACCTTGCGTGTTGAAGCCGCAAAAGTGTTCTTGCCGCCCGTTAATGACTTGGAAGAACTGCTTCCGGCTGAATTCCCGCCAATTGCAGCGTCGATCTCTTCATTAACCGTTTCAGCCATATTCGACTTCATCTGAACATCCGCCTGCTGTGCAGACTTTGAACGCGACATTACCTTCGATGTGATGAACAATGCAAAGCCGCCTACGACGACGGATACGGCGGCGATCGAAAGGATCCTGAGCACGGAGACCTTCGCCTTGCGGCGGACGGGCAGTTCGGTCACGGTTTCTTTCTCATCAAGAGCAGAGGAGACAGCATCCATTATGCGGCGATGCATCTCATCGTCGACTCTGATATGACTCATGAACTCGTTATACTTATTCAAAGTCGTCTGCCTCCTTTAACAGTATTTTCAGTCTGTCTCTTCCGCGCTTTAAGTCGGAGCGGACAGTCGCTTCCGGACGTCCGGTGATCTCGGCGATCTCAGCGGTCTTGTATCCTTCCTGATAGAACAGGTGGATAGCTTCACGCTGGTTTACCGGAAGCTGCTCGACAGCCTTCCAGATGGCTGCGAGATCATCACTTACGTTCTTGTCTTCCTCTTCGGCTCCGGCGAGCTCCTCATTGAGCTCGGCACAGTCCCTTACCTTGTTGTATTCGATCCTGTTCTTAGCCAGGTTCGCCGCAACCGTCATGAGCCATGCCTTGCGGTGCTTCTCGTTCTCGAAAACCGGCATCTGCGTAACAAGCTTTATCATCGTCTCCTGAAGGATGTCTTCTGCGTCCTCCCTGTTGTGCAGATATGAGAAAGCGAGCCTTAAGATCGCATCTCCCATAGTGTTCAGCACCTCTTCGGCTACGGCTTCTATCTCTTCTTTGGAAGGCTGTCTTCCAGTTCTTCCTTCGTCTGCCGCTGCCTCATCAAGTGACGAACCCGGTCTTTCCTCCGAACTTCCGATCTTACCGACCCGCGCAAATGCACAGATCAGTCTCCAAAGCGGAAATCTTAACGATAAGCCGAACGTCATAACTTCTCCCGTTTTCTTCCGCTTCTGCCCTTAATACAGATGAGCGGACAATAATGTTGCAACTAAAATTATAACCGTGGAGATTTTTATATCAAGAATCTTTAAATCATGCTTTTATATACAATCCCGCGGCTGTGATGTTAAAATCTCTCTATTATGAAGAAGATTATTACCTTAATGACCGCACTGGCATTGGCGGTATCATTTGCATCATGCAGGAAAAAAGACGGAAACGCTGCCGCCTCAGGTGCTGCAGGTTCCGCCGTAACCACATCTGATAACAAGGCCGGCGATGCGAAAGGCGAAGTAAAAGTCGGATATAAGATCGAAGGCGAGGAACTGGTGTTCAACATAAGCTGCAAGGTTCCGCTGGAGACCGACGCCTGGGTGGGTATCTGCAGTAAAGGCGATTTCCTGTACGAGATCGACGCAGACGAAGCCGAATTCTCGTATGCCTACTATGAAGAACGCGAATCAGCCGGTGACGATTACATATTCAAAGTGGCTTTTTCCGATCTTGATGACGGCGATTATACGGTAGTCTTCTGCAACACTGACAACTCAGGTTACGTCATCGCATCGTGGGGACTCAAGATCACGGACGAAAAGGCATCTGTCGATTTCTCCGGTTTCAAGGTCAATGCAAAGCCTGCGAACATTAAAGAAACGGAAAGCCCCGTCTCCCCCGTCGATGACGACGATGACGATCCGGACATCTACGATGACGGAACTCCCGGCACGGAAGCTGAAGACGACGGTCAAGAAGGCCAGGATGCACCGGACGGTCCTGACGATCAGGAAGAAGACGAATAACAGACATTTACCGGGGTGATTATCTTTGGAAAAGAACGATCAGTTTACAAGAACGAGGATGCTTTTGGGAGATGAATCCCTGGCTTCCCTTCAGAGTTCCCGGATACTCCTTTTCGGAGTCGGCGGGGTCGGAGGCTATGCCGCTGAAGCATTGGCCAGGGCAGGCGTCGGAAGCCTTACGCTGGTCGATTCCGACAAGGTGGATATCACCAACATCAACCGCCAGATAATCGCACTTCATTCCACCATAGGCAGATACAAGACCGAGGTCATGGCCGAGCGCATCAGTCAGATCAATCCGTCTGCCGAAGTAATAGTCAGGAATTGTTTTTATCTTCCCGAAAATGCTGATGAATTCGACTTTTCGCAATACGATTACATCGCCGACTGCGTTGATACCGTAGCTGCAAAGCTCGAGATAATAAGCCGCGCCGTAAGCATGAACGTCCCCGTTATCTCCGCGATGGGCGCTGGCGGCAAACTCGATCCGTCTCTTTTCAGAGTGTCGGATATATCCAAGACCGAGTACTGCCCGCTCGCCAAAGTCATGCGCCGCGAGCTCCGCAAACGCGGGATCGCTCACGTCCCCGTGGTCTGGTCACCCGAGATGCCTTATAAAGCTCCGTCTTCAAGAGATGAACCTCCCGGAACGGTCCCTTTCGTTCCCGCAGCCGCAGGTCTCGTCCTTGCAGGCGCGATAATAAGGAATCTTGCAGGGATTGTCCCAGAAAATTAACTGTAATTTAATACACAACCGGCTCTGTTCCCTGCATAATAAGGCTATGAATAATAAAACGGACAGGATCTTCTTTAAGAGCGGTGCGGCATTTATGCTCGTGCTCATCTCCGGCGTTTTCCTTTTTCTCGCGCTCGCAGCACTCCAGCTGATGGTCGATACTTCAACGAGATTCTTTATCGGAGTCTCACTCATGCTGCTGTCTTTCCTGCTCAGCGTCTCATTAGGCAAATTCGGTTTCTATATATCGTTCGTCCTGAACTTCATGCAATGCCTCGTGTATGCATATGAATACTTTAATCTCGGTTATGACTACGCACTCCTGTTAGGCGCGATGGCGTTTACCGCAATGATAATCAACCTGCTCATGCAGTATTACATCACGCGCATCGCGGCCAAGATCACAAGGATCGACAAGGAACAGAGGGAAGAGCGCGGCAGACGCATCAACAAGGAACTTGAAGAAGAGATGTTCAAGCGTACGAGCCTCATCGTCAGCCAGGAGAAATCCGGTTCGAGCAGCGAGGTCAACGAAGCGATCGGCCGCAACATCGCATCCTCACTCGACCCGCTTACGACGCTTCCCGGAAGAGACATGATCACCGAAAGGGCTTCCCGCCTTATCGCAGAAGATATTAACGCGCAGCGTGAATCAAATATCCCGGACAATGTCTGCCATCCGTTCACAGTAATCTATCTTTCTTTGGACAACGCCGAGGACATCACCCGCAGGATAGGTCACAATTCAATGGATCTTTTCATTCAGAATATGGCTCACAAGGTCCGCGAGGCAGCCGATCCCACAGATATGGTCGCAAGGATCGTAGATGCGGACTTCCTTATCCTCGAGAGAAGGAAGCTGTCTGACAAGGATCTTACGGCATATGCGGACAAACTCGCGAAAGAAGCATCCAGGGCTTTCGAGGCCGGTTCCGATTCCATGAACGTGCATATCTCATACGGTATGGCCAAATACCCTCAGGACAGCAGGCTTGCCGGCGAGCTTATTACAAAGGCCGAGGAAGCCATGATCGGTTCTTCCGGTCACGGGATCATGAGCGGCGACAATATTTTCGAGGGAATGAGCAAGGACGACATTACTGCCGTTTTCGATGACGCTATCAGGAATAACGACCTTTACATGGTCTATCAGCCGTTCTTCTCCGCCAAGCGCGAACTGAAGGGCTTTGAGGCGTTTATGAGATTTGAGCATAAAGGCGTCTTCGTTAGTCCCCAGGTATTCATCGCAGCTGCCGAGAATACAGGTTATATCCGCCGCATCGGCAAGTTCTCGATGCTCGAGTCGCTCAAGACTCTTGCCGAGATCAACAAGGTCCGTCCCGAACTCACGATGACGGTAAACATTTCGGCAAACCAGCTCAAAGAAGAGAATTTCGTCCGCTCGTTCTCGAGCACGGTCGCGGCATCCGAATGCAATATCAGGAACATAATCCTTGACCTCCCCGAAGAGAGTCTTATCACGGAGCTTTCCGACATCCGCTCGGTAATAGAGCAGCTCGCTGCAACGGGCGTAAGGATCGCGCTGGATAATTTCGGAAGAGGCTACTCATCGTTTAACGCGATCCCGCTGCTTCCGGTATCGGTCCTTAAGCTTGACGGCAATTTCACGTCAGATCTTGCCAATGATTCCGATGTCAGGATCCTCACCGCTTCGGCCATCGAACTGATGCACGACACGGACATCAAAGTCTGTGCCACCGGCGTCGGTGATGAGAAACAGTTTGATATCCTCGCGAGCTACGGATGCGACGCATTCCAGGGCAAATATCTGGGCAGCGTCATGCGTGCGGATGCGTTGAATGAATTGATCAGCAAATAACTTTATTTTTCCGTGACCAGGCGGATTATGAGGTCACAGGCCGTTTCGTCTCCGAACGTCTCAGTATTGATGCAAAGATCGTAAGTTGAAGCATATCCCCAGGCGTTTCCGCTGAACTGGTTGTAGTATGCGGCACGCTCCTTGTCCGCCCTGTTCACCTTTTTGCGCGCGGCCTTCTCATCGATGCCTTCGCGCTCCATTATCCTTTTCGTCCTGTATTCGACAGATGCCGTCACGAAAACGCTGACAACGTTCTTACGGTCTTTCAGTATCTCATTGGCGCGGCGTCCCACGATGACGCACGGTCCTTCGGAGGCTATCTTCTCAATGACTTCTCTCTGGGCATTTGCGGCGATCTGTCTGACCGAAGTGTAAGCCGGATGCATAAAGCCCACCGACATATAGAGCACCGAGTCATTTATCTCTTTCTCGTCGACGCTTTCAAGGTATTTCTCGGAAAGGGAGCAATTCTTTGCGGTCTCGCGAAGGAGTTCGGAATCGTAATAAGGGATCCCGAGTGATTCGGCGACCATCTTTCCGATGGTCTTTCCGCCCGCACCGTACGATCTTCCTATGGTAATGATCTTTGATGTTTTCGCATCCATAAAGCACCTCCTGTTAGTCAGCGCCGGTTTCTTCACCGGAAGCAGCTTCTGCCGCGACCGCCTTTGCGTCATGCTTCTTTTTCCAGACGGAATAGAAAATGCTGCCGGCGATGCATACGACCACGATGATCGCGATCATTATGAAAAAGGTCGTGTAGTCTTTCTCGCCGATCGCATCGCCGCTCATCGCGGACAAAAAGATCGCGGGAAACCTCCCGACAAACGTAATGAATATCCACATCGGGATCTTCATGTCGGTAAAGCCCATGACGTATGTGAAGATGTCTTTGGGCGTTCCGGGGATCAGGAAGAATATGAATGCCAGAAGATCCCTTTTGGCCGATTCATGGAAAAACTTTACCGAATCGAGCTTGTCTTTCGATATGAACAGGCATGCGAATCTGACGCCGAATTTTCTTACCATCAGGAATACGAAAAGGCTTCCGAGCGTCATCGCGACATCGGCGATGAGCGCGCCCTTCCACACACCGAAAGCATAACCCGCAGCGATCTCAAAAGGGCCTCCGGGGATTATCGCGGCTACGACCTGCAGGAACATGGCGGCCATGAGCATCAGGTATCCGTAGGGGCCCTGCTCTTCGATATATGCGCGGAAAGCCTGCGGATCTTTTGCCATCTCAAGCATCGGCTTGCAGATGTAATACGAGATCACTCCGACCACGGCGAAGATCAAGATGCAGAGGATTATCCCTGCGGCCCTCTGCTTTCCTGATACTGTCGTTTTCTGTTTTTCCATTCTATGATCTGAGATCTCAGGACTTGGCTTCTTCCTTTGCAGGAGCCTTAGCCTTGTTCTTTTTTGCTGATTTGGTTGTGGCAGCCTTTATGGCCTCCTCTTCCTTCTCGTTAAGTTCCTTGAGCTTATTGCAGAGATAATCCGCAACACGTACGGCGCCTTCGCCCCTGTGCTGCCAGATCTCGTCTCTTGCCTGCTCACGGGTCTCTTTGAACTTCGGATTTGTGAGGCACTCTTCAATGAGATCCTTGACTTTATCGACGTTCTCCAAGGTAAGCGCCATGCCGATCTTGGGAAGCATCGTGAGAGACCAGGGTTCTTCCTTGAGGAAGTAGTAGTCGTACTGACCCTTATCGAAATTGATGTCCGCATAGATGACGGGCTTATTGAAGATGAATGCAAAGTCGAGCATGACACCGGAGAAATCGGAGATCATGATATCCGAACGGTTAAGGACGTCGAAGTTGTCGTTGTCTCTGTTCCACTCGAGATCATCACTGTTCGGGAACTCCGCCATGAGCTTTTCGATGACATCCTTATCAGCAGTGAACGACTGCGGGTGAGGTCTGATTATGACGTGGTAGCCTGTCTTGAGAAGGCTTGAGATGAACGATGAACCATACTTGACGAGAAGTGATGACTTACCCCAGGAAGGAGCAAGGAGAACGGTGGTCTTGTCTGTCTCGGGTGCGGGAGGGAGAGCTTGTGCGCGCTTCATCATCTCATCCATGTAGGGGATTCCGACAAGGGTAAGCTCTTTTGCGGGAAGGCCTCTTAATTCCTCAAGCTCCCTGATCTGGTCGATCTGGACCTGACCGGAGAAAAGGATCGCATCAAAGTAATCGAGCTCGAACATTCTGTAGGATGCAGCATCCCTGGGAGCGTGCATGATGTGAACATAGTATTCGACCGATCTCGATCTCTTCCACTGGAGGACATCGAGGCCCGGAGTGGTGCAGAACACGAGTCTTGCGTTGAGCAGATTAAGTCTCGTAAAGGACTTGTTGCCCTCGCCGATGAACTCGGTCTTGATGTGCTTATACTCTTTTTTCAGAGCCGGATCGTCAGGAGATGCAGTCATGAAGACCGTGTCCTGGCCGCGCTTTTCGAGCTCGTCGCAGATGGGCTCAAACGTGTTCCAGTATCTCTTGTTGTCAGAGTAGATCACGAGCGGGATCTTGTTCTTGTCCGCCTTTCTTCCTGCACCTGTGCGGAGCTTGATGAACAGCGATCTCGCACCGTAAACAGCGGCACTCAAAACGCCGATGAGGACAGTAAAAAGCATGCTTCCCGTGCCCGGGTCGATGTAAAGATTAAGATTAACCATTGATGTACTCCATGAAATTGTTCTTGTTCTCGAGAGCGGTCGTTGTCGGCCTGCCCAAGTCTTCTCTTGCTCCTACCTGACATTTAACTTCGATCAAGGAGAGGGCTCCTCTTGCCTTTGCGGCCTCGAGCTCTTTGTCCAGATCCTCGAAATTATCTACCGATACGGTGTAAGGATAACCGCATGCAGCTGCTACTGCCGGAATGTTGACGCACGGATCGGAGCATACCGTCGGCATTCCTCCGACTGTCTCGTGCGCGCCGTTGTTGATGACCACGTGGATCATGTTGGAAGGCTTGTTGGAACCGATGACGGCCATCGCGCCCATGTGCATCAGGGCAGCGCCGTCGCCGTCGATGCACCATACCGTAAGATCAGGCTTGTTGATCGCGATACCGAGGGCAATGGATGAGCAGTGGCCCATGGAACCTACGGTAAGGAAATCGTACTTGTGGCTCATGCCGTTGTTCGTTCTGTATTCGAAAAGCTCTCTGGAGATCTTGCCTGTCGTTGATACGATCGGATCTTCACCTGCGGCCTTTGCAACATGTCCAATGACTTCCTCGCGGTTAAGCTTGTAGGAGTTCTTGTAATCGACCTTGCCGTCGAAAGAAAGCGCACCCTTGGATACAACGAAAGCGACCTGCTTGCCTGCTGCAAGGATGGGAGCGAACTCAGCCATCGCGGCCTTGAGCTCATCTTCAGTCGTTTCCTTTGTAATGACGAAATTCTTTACGTCCATATCATCTAAGAGTGTGCGGGTAACGATGCCCTGATAGATGTGCTGGGGCTCGTCCTTGGTACCGGGCTCGCCTCTCCAGCCCACGATGAAGATCGTCGGGATGGCATAGACCTTGTCGTTTACGAGCGATGCGAGAGGGTTGATTATATTGCCCTCACCCGAGTTCTGCATGTAGCAGACGGGGACCTTTCCCGTTGCCATGTGATAGCCTGCCGCCAAAGCCAGGCAGTTGCCCTCGTTTGCAGCTATCATGTGATGCTTGCTGTCTATCCCGTACTTGCTCATCATGTAATTGCAGAGAGCTTTGAGCTGGGAATCCGGAACTCCCGTGTAGAAGTCCGCTCCTAAGATTTCGATCAGGCTTTCAACTTTCATAATCCGCCATCCTTTGCCATTATTTTAGTATCGTACGGTACAGTGACTCGATTGTCTCTTCGGTCAGCTTAACCGGATTGTTCTTAAGTCTTACGGGATTTACCGACGTCTTGAGTTCGGCATAATCCTCTTCCTTCGCCTCAGGCACTTTGAGTTCAAGCGAATCGAAAATGCCCTGGAGCTTTATGCCCGCCTCACCGGTCGATCCGCATCCGAGCATCGAAGCGATCTCTTCGAATGTCTTCTTCAGATAATCCTCTCCCCTCGGATCTACACAGTCCTTCGTGTTGGAGACCATGTAAGGGAAAAGCTTTGTATCGACGAGCGCCGCGGCGTGTCCGTGAGCTACGCCGTAAAGGCTCGTAAGCTTGTAGCACATTGCGTGGCCCGCGGTCGTCTGCGTGATGTTGATGGCCTTGCCCGCATAGTGCGCGGCGGTCATCATGCTGCGGTTTGCCGCTTCGTCATTAGCAAGGTAACCGTCAAGGTTATCAAGGATCATGCTGACGGCCTTTCTCGAATATTCCTTGCTCTCGTCGTTGCTGTTGACCGACCAGTAGGATTCTATGGCGTGGCAGAACGCATCGAGCATCGTGGATTTCTTCTGATACAAAGGGAGCGTTCTAAGCGCCGACTCATCGAAAAGCACCACTGACGGTATGATCGAGTAATCCGCTACGCTCTGCTTCTTTCCCTCATAGTAGATGACCGCAAATCTCGTGGCCTCCGAGCCTGTTCCCGCAGTCGTGGGGACAGCGAGAAGAACGACGTCGTTGGGAACGATCTCCTGCTCAAGGTAGTTCTTTGAAGGATCCATGTTGCTGTAGAGCTTGATGCACTTGGCAACGTCCATCGCTGAACCGCCTCCGACGGCGATTATCAGCTTAGCGCCCGATTCCTTGAAGAGTCTTACGCCTTCAACGACTGACTCATAGAGCGGGTTCGGCTGGAAATCAGAAAATCTCGTAATCTCTATTCCGTCTTCCTCAAGTCCTTCGAAATAGTCCTTGATCTTAAGGAATCCGAATGCGCTGTCGCAGACCAGGAATATGTTGCAGATATTGTTATCCGCAAGATATCCGTTAAGCTCGGCGTAATTGTTTTCGCTACTTAATACAAGCTGTTCCATTTATCTTCCTCAAATCTGATCGGGAATGAGCCTGATGATCTGCTTGAAGCCCATCAGGTGCTCATCTGCTTCCTGTGCCCTGTGATTGATCAGGATCTCCTCGGCTGTCTGCTGCATCGCGGGAACCTCTGCTCTCATGAGCTGGTTCGCATAGATGACTACGTTGACGCCGATCTTCTTCCATTCGTCTTCCTTAACGGAGTGGAATGACGTGGGAACGATGACGATCGGAGTGATCTTGTCCTGCTCCCTGAACTTGTTTACGAACTCAATGATCTCATCGGGTTCTGCGCGGCGGGAGTGGATCATGATACCGTCAGCGCCTGCCTTGACGAAAGCAAATGCTCTCGTAAGAGCGTCTTCCATTCCCTGTTCGAGGATAAGACTCTCGATACGTGCGATGATCATGAAGTCTGCGGACTTCTGTGCTCTCTTGCCTGCCGCGATCTTCTCGCTCATCTCCTCGATCGTTGCCTGCGTCTGCTTGACTTCGGTACCGAACAGTGAGTTCTTCTTGAGACCCTTCTTGTCCTCGATGATGACTGCGGATACGCCGAGCTTCTCGAGCGAACGGACGGTGTAAACGAAGTGCTCTGTAAGTCCGCCCGTGTCACCGTCGAAAATGATCGGCTTAGTCGTGACTTCGGTGATATCGTCGATCGTTCTGAATCTTGATGTCATGTCAACGAGCTCGATGTCGGGCTTGCCCTTTGCGGTTGAATCGCAGAGCGAAGATACCCACATGCCGTCAAACTGGTATGAAGCACCGCTCTCATCGTGAACTACGGTGTTCTCGACGATGAGTCCGGAGATGCCGTCGTGTGCTTCCATAACGGTAACGAGGCCCTTCATTGCGATGAGCTTTCTGAGTCTCCCTCTCCTGTTGTCGGGGAGTGAGAGCTCAAGTCTGCTCCTTGCATCAACTTCCTTGTACTTGGGATCAGACGAATAAGGGAACTCTACGAGCTGTCCGCCGTAAGCGGAAAGGAGATCGATGACCTCGTCCCTGATCGGCTTCTGGAAGCCTTCCTTCCAGTTGTCGCCGTGGACGATATAGTCGGGACGGTACTTTTCGATGACTTCCTTGTAGCTTAATGTATCCTGCTCTACGACCTGCCATACGCCCTTGATGGACTTGAACATCGCCTTTCTCTCTTCGCAGGGTACCAGAGGGAATCTCTTGTAAGATGCGACAGCCTCATCGCTCATGACACCTACGATGAGACGGCCGAGCCTTGCTGCCCTTCTCAGGATGTTGAGGTGGCCGCTGTGAAGGATGTCTGTCGAGAAGCAGACATATACCTTTTTGGACTTGACCTCTTCGAGCCTCCTGCTCATGACTTCAAGATCCTCAGGGTTGTCGACTTCGCCGCAGAGAGCGTCCTTTACGTCGTAAGGGATGATGTGCGTATTGTCTGTTACAACGTTGAGAGCATTCTCAGCATAGCAGCCGGTCGTTCCCTCTTCGCAGAACTTAACGATGGAATCGAGCCATGTCTCCCAGTCTTCCTTTGTGAGCCTGTAGAGAGGCTGTGCGGCAAGCGCGTCATCGAAGAACTCGATTCCGACCTTCTTGATCTCGCCGTCCTTGATGACTGCCTTGAAATCCTTTTCGGGAAGTGCAACGGTCGAAGATACCGTCATTGCGGACTGCTGTGCAAGGATGCCGTCTAAGACCATGTTCTCGAAAACAAGATCTCCGTGCATCAGGACGATGTCATCGCCCTTCAGGAGCTCCCTTGCCATGTAGATCGAATAGATGTAATTCGTCTTGTCGTAGATGGGGTTGTTTACGAACTTGATATCGATATCAAGGTTCAGTGACTTGATATAACCTTCAAGGACATCCACAAAGGGTCCCGTGGTCATAACGACGTCAGTGATGCCTGCCTCGGCAAGCTGCTTCAACTGACGGCTGACGATCGTCTCACCGACCGAGAGCTCAGTCATGCACTTGGGGTGCTCGCTCGTAAGGGTTCCCATTCTCTTTCCGAGTCCTGAGTTAAGGATTAATGCTTTCATCTTCAACCTCCCGCATATTTCCAATTTGCTTTTTTCCAGATGTTGTCTTTCACGGTATACCATTGACCTGGCAAAAAGGTATTCCCGTTGTTCTTGTCGACGTTCCATGCGCCCGAAAAGAAGATCTTGAGTTCTCCGTTCTTGGCATCAGTCGTCAGTTTATTTCCGGTAAAAGGATTGACCGGATCCTCAATTACGTCCTTAGACGCAAGATAAGGCGTATCTGCATTGGTCATGAATTCTTCGGACTGGACGAGACTGCCGCGGCTTCCGAAATCCTTGACCATAAGAAGAGGCGTAAACCATTCGGCATCGACCGGCGCCTCTGAACCGTATTCCATGAGGTCCGGGAAATTGCCGAGTCCGAAGCCGTGATCCGCAACGATGACGATCCTAGTGTTATCGTAGCATCCGTTCGCTTTCAGATAATCGATCCATTTGGCAACGGCCATGAGAGCCGCCATGTTGGTCTCATAATGGGCATAGTCCAGTATGTCGGTCATGAGCATGAGCTTGCCGTTCTTGGAGAATCTCTTCGAGTGCGATTTATCGTATGCGGTGTTATCGACATAGTCGGCGCTGACATAATCCGGTTCCTTAAGGAGCGACTCCTCGTGAGTGATCCTCGAGTTGAAGAACAGGTAGTTGTTGCTGTCTCCTTCGTCGATCTTCGTCATCTTGTCCAGGGAATTGATAGCCCAGTATTCAGCTTCATACTCCTTGTTGTGGCCGTAGGAAATGGAGCTGTTGAGCCTGATCTGGGATGCGGTCGACCAGTCCGGCATCTTCGTGTCGTTATAGCTGCCGCTGTCATAGATGAACGGCTGGACAAGGACCGGAGCAGCCTTGTAGAGCGAATAGCAGAACAGGTTGCGGTTCATCGTCTTCTTGTATGCCTCGCCGTAGTCAACGGGAACATAACGGAAAAGCGTGTTGTATGCAGATACGTTTTCCATGCCGTCGAAAATGGTCAGATCGCCGTTCCACTTGTATCCTGCATAGGAAGGGTTGACGATGGTAGCCTTATATCCGGCCTTCGAGAACATGGCGGGCATTACCTTGAGAGCCTCATTCTGTTTGTCGACAAGGCGCTCTGTTGAACGCTCGTTTATCTTCTCAGGGGTGTATTCATAGCCGCCGTAAAGCGCAGGCGACGCGAAATTCGTATAAGCACCGAAAGATACGGTGTTGTGGTAGTAGGTGAAGCCGTCGAATTTATTACCAAGTTCTTCATTCTCGCCGAAAAGGTAAGGGATCATGGGGCCCAGTGCACGGTCGAGCATCAGCACCACGACGTTCTTTCCGTTCTTGGAAAGAGTAAATTCGGGA
The DNA here is from genome assembly GCA_947304405.1 of uncultured Clostridia bacterium. Lineage (GTDB taxonomy): Bacteria > Bacillota > Clostridia > Saccharofermentanales > Saccharofermentanaceae > Saccharofermentans. The sequence goes on along the minus strand of CAMZBB010000023.1, from coordinate 16,319 downwards.
TCTTTGTCGGTGCATGCCTTTTTCGCATTCTCATAACCGCGGTTGATGGCGCCGGTCTTGCTGATGCCCAGGCCCGCAAAGACCAGTGCGGCGGAGAGCGCTATCACTGAAGCGACATTCCTGCCGAACTTTGCAAGAAGGACAGCGGCAGCCACTGCGGCAACCGTAACGCCGAGGCTGATCAGTCCCGCGGACGTCTCGAACTTAGGTGCGACATCATAGATGAGCACGTTGTTCATGGTGCCGAATCCGTTGCTGAAGAGGTGCGCGTTGACAGCGGCGCTGGCGGTCAGCGCGAACATGACATAGGCTATGAGCTTTTTGCCCTTGGCCGAAGACATCGCGTAGAACACGGAGGGCCAGAGAATGAATAGTCCTGCAGCCCTGAAGACGGAATCGATCACATAGACCATCGGATTGGTAAGAGTCTGCATGTCGACGAACTCTTCGGCCGCGGCTGCAAGTACCGTTAAGGGAAGGTAGATACCGACGAACACAGAGCTTGCGACAGCGGAGAAAACGAACAGTCCCTTGTAGCTGCCTTTGACCTCTTTAACGGCCGCGGGCTTTTTGGCTGAACCGGTCTTTTTCGAGGCGATCTTCATCACGATGTTCTTGATGAGCGAGAACAGATTGTTGCAGGTCCAGTAAAGGACCATTCCCGAAGGGGAGTTATAGAGCAATACCAGGAAGAGCGCAGCCATGATGATGAGCTGGATCTTGGATTTTGCAGGCATCTTGTTCGCATATACAGCGGCAGATATCAGGTTGATCGCGGTCATTATGAACGGCAGAACGTTGACCGTAACGGAGCCCAAAGTGATCATGGCATCAGGAGAGCCGAGATCCGTTATCGGTCCGAAAGAGACACCGACAAGGTACTTGTTGTTGAAGAGCATCCTGTATGCAGCAAGGAAGAACGGGACCTGAAGAAGGAGCGAGACCGAGCTCTTGAGTACCGACAGAGGACTGTAGCCATTCTGCCTGTAGTATGTCTGAAGGATCATGAAGCGCTCATCGCCCTTGAAGTACTGCTTGATGTGCTTGATGACGGGACCTAAGCGGTCTTCTGCTTCCCTTGCTTCTTCTTGTATTTTGTCCGCGCGCATATATAAAGGGAGCACGATGAGGGAAAAGACAAGGCTCAGGAGCATGATGTTCAGGCCCGAAATATGGATGTGCTTGTTAAGCACCGAGAAGATCATCTCGAATACCAGTTCGATCGGTCCTATTATCAGCGAATAAAGCTCCGTGAGAAATTGCATGCCGGGTCAGTTCTCTCCCATCAGTATGTTCCCAGATATTTCCAGTTTTCTCTCTTCCAAAGACTGTCCTTGAGGGAATACCAATCTCCGGGCATGTATGTCTTGCCGTTGTTGATATGAACCTTCCAGTGATCGGAATTGAAGATCGTTACTCCGTTCTGCTTGCCCTGGTCTGTGATCGCCTTGCCGGTAAAAGGATTCGTCGGATTGCTGATGACGTCCTTTGATGCGAGGTAAGGAGTATCTGCAGTCGTCATGAATTCCTCCGAGGTCTCCAGAGCTCCGTGGCTGTTATAATCCTTGACCATCAGGAGCGGCGCGAAGGCTTCTCCGTCAAGCTGTGCACCGATGTCATACTGGAGCAGGCTCGGGAAGTTCTCGATGTAATATCCGTGATCGGATACGATTATGATCCTCGTGTTGTCATAGACGCCGATCTCCTTCAAGTGATCGAGCCACTTGGAAAGAGCGACAAGCGTTGCAAGGTTGCACTGGTAATGTCTGAAGTCCTTGGCATCTCTCACCCACATCATCTCGCCCTTGAGGAAGAAACGGTTCTGGTGATTCTTGTCGTATTTAACGTTATCGACGGTGTCAGCGGGCTCATAAGCAGGCTCTTGCAGGAACTCGGTATCGTGAGTCATGTCGGTTCCGAAATAAACGAAGTTGCCTGTCTCGCCGTCTTCCACCTTGGTCATGTCATTTATCGACTTCATCATGTAGTATTCCCACATGAAGCCCTGCTCGTGGCCGACGGACTTGGAGTTACCCGTACGCTTCTGGTCCAGGAGCCTTGAAGGTTCGATGACTCTCGTCTCATTGTAGTTGCCGCTGTCATAGAGTTCCTTCTGGATCGCGACAGGAGCGGACCTGAACAGCGAATAGCAGAAAAGGTTGTGTCTGAAGACCTGGTCTCTTTCTTCCCTGTATCCCTGCTTGATGTCTTCGGGGAGATAAGAGTACTTCGTGCTGTAAGCCTTAACGTTCTTGATCTCATCGAAAACTGAAAGGTTCGGATACCACTGATAGCCTGCATATTTGGGGTTGATCACCGTTGCGTTGTATCCTGCGTCGGTGAACATCTTTGGCATTACCTTGAGTGCCTCGTCGTGCTTGTCGGCGAGATACTCATCGCTTCTGGCATTCATCTGCTCGGGCGTGTATTCATATCCGCCGTAGAGCGCGGGGATGGCCATGTTGGTATGCGTTCCGAAGGATACGGTGTTGTGGTAGTAGGTAAAGCCGTCGTACTTGTTCTTGAGGTCCTTCTTCTCGTTGAAGATGTAAGGCAGCATCGGGCCGATAGCTCTGTCGCACATTATGACGACTACGTTCTTTCCGTTCTTTGAAAGAGGGATCTCGGCCTTGGAGGTCTTGGATCTGAAGACTTCCTGATATCCCGCTTCAACCTTGGGGAGCGTGACAAAGGCGAGGATAATGAATACGAGTGCGGAACAGAAAGCGATGACGGGAGTCAGGTTCTTTCCGAACTTCACTATGAGGATACCGAAAACAACTGCCGCAAGGGTAACGCCGAGGCTCATGAGGATAGCTTCCTTCGTGAACACGGGAGCGTCATCGTATGTGAGTATGTTGGACATGTCGCCGAACTTGGTGCTGAAAAGCTTCGAATTCAGGATCGATGACGTGGCAATGATGAACATGACGTAAGACAGGATCCTCTTGCCCTTTGCCGAAGCCATTGCATAGAAGATAGAAGGCCAGATGAGGAACAGTCCCGTTCCCCTGCAAAGCGAATCGAGGATATCCATGATGGGGTTGGCCATCGTGTAGAGATTGATAAGCTCTTCCGGTGCGGAAGACATGGCCAGCATGGGGATGTAGAAGCCGACATAAACGGCACATGTCAGAGCGGAGAAGAAGAATACGGCCTTGCTTCCGGGAACGGGCTTAACGGCAGCCTTCTTGGAAGGCTCGCCGGCTTTCTTTGCCTTCTTTGAGGAAGCGATCCTGACGATGATATTCTTGACCAGCGAGAAAAGGTTGTTGCATGTCCAGTAGATGACCATGCCTGAAGGTGATCTGTACAAAAGGACGAGGAACAGTGCTGCCATGACCCAGAGCTGGATCTTGGACTTTAAGGGCATCTTGTTCGCATATACCGCGGCAGAGATGAGGTTGATCGCAGTCATTACGAAAGGCAGTACGTTGATCGCCATTCCGCCGACGTTAAGGAGGGCATCGGGCGAACCCAGGTCACTGATGGGACCGAATGCCTTGCCTTCAAGGAAAACGTTGCCGTGGAGCATCCTGTATGCCGCAAGGAAGAAAGGGACCTGAAGGAGCAAAGATACCGAACTCCTCAGAACGCCTAACGGGCTGTAGTGGTTCTGACGGTAGAACGTCTGAAGGATCATGAAGCGCTCATCGCCCTTGAAGTATTTCTTGATGTGCTTGATGGTCGGTCCGAGTCTCTCCTCGTCCTCTTTTGCTTCTTCTTGTATTTTGTCCGCGCGCATATATAAAGGGAGCACGATGAGGGAAAATACAAGGCTGAGCAGGAGTATGCACACCCCGGAGACCGGGATGTACCTGTTGAGTACCGAGAAGATTATCTTGAAGACCAGCTCAATGGGTCCGATTACCAAAGCGTACAGATATTGAAAAAATTGCATGACAAAACAAGCCTCTTCCAGTTTTTAACCGTTTAATTCTATAATTCTTTGCTAATTAAATCAAATAATAAAATAGAGAAAAATCAGTTTAATTCCGCTTTAAGGGCAGCGATGAGAAGGTCGTTGTCTTCCGTGTTCCTGATAGAAAGCCTCAAGTAGTTTCCGCCGGTCTTTTCCGTAAGATCTTTGACCAGTATCGAATGCTTGAACAAAAGCGCTTTGAAAAGGGCTTTCGGATCACCCTTCAGGAGCTCGACCATGACGAAATTAGCCTGTGAAGGGATCACGCGGAGTTCGGGGATGGTTTTAAGCTCGGAAATGAATCTGTCTCTTTCCGCACGGCTCTTTGCCAATCCTTCGGCATAATTCTTCTTGTACTTCTCCTCGATCTGCATGAAGAATTCCGCAAACGAGTTGATATTCCAGATGGAAGCGTCCTTTTTCATCGCGGCCAGAGTCTCGCCGTCAGCGGAAGCGAGCACGCCGAGCCTCAAACCCGGAACGCCGTAGGATTTGGAGATGCTCTTCATGACGTAGATATGGGGATTTGCGAGAAGGAAATCCCTGTCTATCAGAGTGCTGTCCTCCTCGTCGGCAAAATCGACGAAAGATTCGTCGATAACGAGCTTGATGCCCTTGCCTTTCGCCCAGTCCACGAGCCTTAAAAGGTCCTTCTTGGGAATGTAGTTGCCTGACGGATTGTCGGGATTGACTACTATGATCTGGCTTACGCCCTTATCACCGAAAAAGGCCATGATGTCATCCGCAGTGTAGGAGAAATCAGGGTTGGACGGCACGAAATATACCGACTCGGATTCATTGTATCTGTGAGGATACTCCTCGAAAGTAGGCCTTATGAATCCCGTCTTTCCGGTAAATGCCGCCATCAGCGCCTTAATAAGCTCTGCAGCGCCGTTTCCGACTATTATGTTATCCTCGTGGACGCCGAAGTTCTTGCCTGCCAGGAGCGAATTTACGCGCAGTCCCGACGGGTATGTCGTGATGAGGGTATCGAAGTTCGCCCTCATCTCGTCAAGGAGCTTTTTGGGCGGGTAGTAAGGATTTACGAGATAGCAGAAATCCTTCATCTTGGGATATCTCCAGTATCCGCCGTATCTCTCCTCGATGAGTCTTGCCTTCTCGTCCGGATCCGGCGCGAAAAGCGACTCCGCTATATCAAGATCCTGAATGTCATCGATCTCATACCAGCGCTGGCCGCTAAGGCGTCTTGCCCTTATCCTCGGCACATCGAGGATCGTTATGAGCTTCAAGACCTCCTCATAATACTGGTTCTCGCCCAGGGCCTTCTCATAGGCGTCAAGGAACGGTACATAGTACTTCTCGGAGAAGTCCTTGGAAAACTTGCTGATGTTGACCGTCTTGTAGTATTCGTCGATCTCTGCAAACTTGAATTCCTTTTTCGAGACAAAGGAGATGATCCTGTCATCCTTGGAAAGCTTGACGCAGGTTCCGTCCATCCAGCTCTCAAACTTGTCGACGAGCGCCAGAGTGTCGCGCGGATCGTTGACGAGAACGTTGAGGACCTCGTCCTCAAAGATCAGGTCGGACTCGAAAAGAAGCGTGTCTTCCTTGCAGAGCCAGTCCTTTGCGAGCGCAAGGGAATAGATATTGTTCGTCTTGTCGTAGATGGGGTTTTCGACAAATACGATCGGCGTCTTGATGCCGAGAGTCGAGATGTAGTCGATGAGCTTTTGACCCTCATAACCAACAACGATGACGATCCTCGAGACGTTCTGCCTCTCGATCTGGTGGAGCATGCGGTCGATCAGCGTCACGCCGCAGACCTTCACCATGCACTTGGTGTTGTCTTTCGTCAGATCCTTAAGTCTTTTGCCCATTCCGGCAGCAAGTATCAATGCCTGCATAAGTCACTCCTCGATTCTTTGGTCTCAATATGTTCCCAGATATTTCCAGTTCTCTCTCTTCCAAATGTTGTCCTTTAATCTGAACCAGTCGCCCGGCATGTATGTGGTACCTGTGTTGTTCGTAAGGTTCCACTGGTTAGAACGGTAGATCAGTACTCCCGTCTTCTTTGCGTCGACCGACAAAGGCTTGCCGGTGTAAGGATTCGTCGGGTTGCTGATGATGTCCTTCGTAGCGATATAAGGCGTATCAGCGTTGGTCATGAACTCATCTGACGTCTGAAGATCGCCATGGCTTCCGAAATCCTTGACCATCAGGACCGGAGCATAGGATTCTCCGTCAAGATTTGCACCAATGTCATTTTGTATTATATCGGGGAAGTTCTCAAGGTGGAATCCGTGATCGGACACGATGATGATCCTCGTGTTGTCGTAACAGCCGTTAGCCTTAAGATAATCAAGCCAGTTGCCTATCAGCATGTAAGCGGCCATGTTGCTCTGGTAATGCCTGTAATCCATGGCATCCCTCACCCACATCATCTTGCCCTTGAGGAAGAACCTCGACTTGTGGCTGTTATCGTATTTTGAGTTGTCAACGACATCTTTCGGCTCATAGGAAGGCTCTTCGAGGAACTGCGTATCGTGCGTGATGTCCGTCGAGAAATAGATGTAGTGATTGCCGTCACCGTCTTCGATATTGGTGATGTCGTTCATCGATTTAAGCGTGTAGTAATCCCACAGGAATACCTGCGTATGTCCGTAAGACTTAGAGTTGCCTACCCTCTTCTGATCCATGAGACGGGACGGATCGACCGCCCTCGTGTCATTATAGTTGCCGTCATCGTAAAGGGCGTTCTGCAGAGCAACGGGCGCAGATCTGTAGACCGAATAGCAGAACAGGTTATGCCTGAAGGTTGCCGTGTGCTCGGTCTTGTAGATCTCCTGCTTGTCTTCCGGCAGATAAGAGTACTTTGTGCTGTATGCCTTAACGTTCTCCATGCCGTCGAAAACGGAAAGGTTCGGATACCACTGATAACCCGCATATGTGGGGTTGACCAAAGTCGCATCATAGCCGTTGCCCGTGAAGATCTTCGGCATAAGCTTGAGAGCTTCGTCATGTTTTTCGGAAAGGAGTTTGTCGGTCCTCTTGTTCATTTCCTCCGGTGTATACTCATAGCCTCCGAGGAGCCCCGGGACCGCCGAGTTTGTATGCGCTCCGAGAGAAACCGTATTGCTGTAATAGACAAAGCCGTCATACTTCTTCTTCAAGTCTTTCTTCTCGTTGAAAATGTATGGAACGAGCGGACCTACCGCCCTGTCACACATGATGACTATGACGTTCTTACCGTTCTTGGAGAGCGTGAATTCTGCCTTGGAAGTCTTTGAACTCGCGGTCAGCTGGTAACCCGAATTGACTTTGCCGACATATGTGAATCCCATAACCGTGAAGCCGAGCGCTGCCGAGAAGCAGATCACGGGCGCAGTGTACTTGCCGAAATGCATGATGAGGAAGCAGACTAAAGCTCCTCCCAGTGTCACGGCAAGGCTTAAGAGGATCGCCTTGACGGTAAATTCATAGCTGGTCTTGTATTTGAGGAAGTTCGAGATATCGCCGAAATCGTTGCTGAACAGCTTGGAATTCAGGATGCATGAGGTAGCGAGCATGAACATGATGTAAGACATGATCTTTCTGCCCTTGACCGATGCCAGCGCAAAGAAGATCAAAGGCCAGACAAGGAACAGACCCAGTCCCTTCGCAGCCGAATCAAATACGTCGAGCATGGGGCTCTGCAGCGTATAGAGATTGACGAACTCTTCGGAAGCGGAAGCAACCGTCAGTATCGGAATGTAGAAGCCTACGTATACCGCGCAAGTAAGGCTGGAGAAGAAGAATACGGCTTTGTATCTTGAGCCGAGCCTGCCTGCCTTGAGAGCAGGTGCCTCATCCTTCTTTGCGGCCGTTTTCCTCTTGGCGAGGATCAGCTTGATCACGATGTTCTTGCAAAGCGAGAAAATGTTATTGCAGATCCAGTAGAGTACGAGACCTGACGGCGACTGGTACAGGAGCACAAGGAACACCGCGGCGAGGCCGTACATCTGGATCTTCGTCTTGAGCGGGAATCCTTTTGCGTAGATGAAGCTCGCAACGACGTTGATCAGGGTCATAATGATCGGAAGCACGTTGATGGCAAACGATCCCGTGGAGATAAGTCCGTCAGGCGCTGAAAGATTCGCGATAGGGCCTAACTTTATGCCTTCGAGATACTTGTTTCCTGACAGCATGTTATATGCCGCCATGAAGAAAGGAACCTGCAGGAGTATGGATACGGAGCTCTTGAGCACGTTGAGCGGGCTGTAATCATTCTGCCTGTAGCACGTCTGCAGGAGCATGAACCTTTCATCGCCTTTGAAAGTCTGTTTGATGTGCTTTACCATCGGGGCGATAAGATTCTCTTTGTCCTTCGCCTCTTCCTGGACCTTGTCCGCGCGGTTATAGAGCGGCAGGACTATGATGTTGACGACGAGGCTCAGAACGATTATCGAAAGGACCGTATTGCCTGATGTTTTCGCAATGATCGAAAAGATCGTCTCGAGCAGGAACTCGATCGGATACAAAGCCAGCAGATAGAGCAGATGAAGGAAACTCATTTTGTACCCTCCACTGCCGCTGACTTCTTCACGGGTTTCTTTTTGACAGGCCTCTTGGCAGACTCTTTGACAGCAGTCTCTTTGGCCTCGATCTGCGCGAGCTTCGCGATCAGATACTCGGCTGTAAGAGAAGCGCTTCTTCCGATATTGCACCACGTCTCATCTCTCGCCTCTTTGAGTTTGGAGCCCTCGCTGGTCTCCTTGATGGCGCTGTCGATGATCTCTTTGATCTGCCCTATGTTCTCACCGTTAAGCTCTCTTCCGATCTTGCGGATCGTGCTGAGCATCCAGGTATCACCTTCAATGCACCACGCATCGTAAGGATCTTTTCGGAACTGGGCGTTGGTGTAGATGACCGGCTTGTTGAATATGAATGCGAAATCGTACATGATTCCCGAGTAGTCGGAGATCATGATGTCCGATCTTGCAAGAACGTCGAAATTGTTGTTATCCCTGTTCCAGTGGAATCTCTCCGTCTCGGGATACTTGGCCATGAGGCTGTCTATCACCTGCTTGTCAGCAGTAAAAGACTGCGGGTGCGGACGTACGGTTATGTCGTAACCCGTCTCGATCAGCTTGTCGATCAGGGATGAGCCGTATTTGACCAAAAGGCTGCTCGCGCCCCAGGAGGGCGAGAGGAGCACCGTAGTGGTGCCGGTCTTTTTCCGCTCATGGTTTTTCGCATGCTCGAGCATCGTATCAAGATAAGGGATGCCCACCATCTTTATCTCCTTGGCCGGGAGGTTTCTCTGCCTCTCGAGCTCTCTGACCTGCTTCTCCTGGAATTCACCGGACAAAAGGAGCGCATCGTAATAGTCGATGCCGTAGAGCCTGTAGAGCGAGACGTCTCCGCATGCGTGGAGTATGTGAACATAGTAATCGACCGTCTTTGACCTCTTCCACTGGAAAACGTCAAGGCTCGGAGTCGTGGAAAGGACGATGCCTGCGTTGAGCATGTTCATTTTCGCGAAAGCCTTGTTGCCCTCACCGATGAACTCGCATTTGATCTTCTCGTATTTGCATTTGAGAGCCGGGTCGTCAGGCGAAGCCGTCATGTAAACAGCCCTCTGGCCCCGTTTCTCCAATTCTTCACAGATCGGCCTGAACGTGGACCAGTATCTCTTGTTGTCGGAAAATATGACTATCGGGATCTTTTTGGCGTTTCTCTCGTTCTGGTTCTTGATGCCCGCCATGTTTTTCGCTTTGATGAGGAGGATACGTACAACGTAGACAACAGCGCTGATGGCGCTGATGACTATCGTGAACAACATGCTGCCCGTACCGGGGTCGATATATAAATTTATCATCCGTATCTCTCAAATGCCGTAATTTTAAGGCTCGCCTATTCTACACCGATAAAATAGACCTTTCAACCCTAATTTATATATACTATTAAGGCAATTGAGCGGCAGGGCGTAATCAGCGTTCTTTGGTGCGTAATTCTAAAACCTGCCGCTAAATATCCCTAAATATTGCCCATTCTGGCACTTTTAAAGTAAAAAACTTCGTGATAAAGTTAGTGGTTGAAATCAAGGGGGAACTTTGGAACTTATATGAAAAAACTCGTGCTTATAAAACTGGCGGCCATGTCCGTCGCGGTATCGGTAATGCTCGGCCTTGCATCATGCAACGGAGGCGAACCGGGTGATTCCACGCCCGCACCTACGAATGCATCACAGACGTCTTCCATTAGTACGGAGCCCGGATCTGATCCTTCCGACCAGACAACGGAGACCACGGCTATCGACCCTGCCAGCATCGATTTCAAGGCATCAAAGACCTTCAGCGTTGAGACCAAAGAGACAAAGAAAACATATCAGAGTTCCAATGCCGATGAGTGCGCACTCATCATAAAGGGCAGCAAGAAAACAGTCACTTTAACAAATCCCGTGATCAAGAAATCCGGCGATGCGGCATCGGTCGATCTTGCCAATTCCTTCGGCATTAACGGTGCGCTCCTCACAATGAACAGTTCTAAGACAACTGTCACCGGCGGTACGATAACCTCCGAGGGCAAGGGCGCCAACGCCGCCGTCGCATACGGCGGAATGGGCGAGCAGCAGGGTATGTCCGGTGACGGCACCACTCTCACGATCAAGGATTCGACGATTACGACAAAAGGCAGCAATGCAGGCGGCGTCATGATAACGGCTCACTCAACCGCCAATTTGACCAACACAAACGTAACGACTGACGGTTCGTCATCTCCGGCGCTCACTTCCGCAAACGGAGGCGGTATATCCAAAGTCACCGGCGGAACTTTCACCACAAACGGCAACGGTTCTCCCGCGATCTACTCCACTGCAAACTTCGCTACCGATAAGGCCGCGCACTTCAACATCACCAAGGGTGCAAACTTTATCGCAAACAAGTCACAGGCAGCCGTTGTTGAAGGCTACAGTTCCGTTAAGCTTGCTTCCTGCAACATGACCGCCAATCACACCAAGACTTACGGCAAGGGCAGATTTCTTTCCGGAATCCTGCTTTTCCAGGTAGGTCCAAGTGCTGTAAGAGATAACCACACAACGTCTTTCACGATGAACGACGGCAAGCTCATAAACAAGAGCGGTCACGTTTTCCACGTAACCAACACCACAGGCGTTATCAGCCTGAGCGGCGTCACCATTACAAATGAAGACAACGCAAAGGTTATCTTATCCGTCTCTCCCGACGGTTGGAAAGGCGGCGACAACGTCGCTGTCTTCAACGCTTCAAGATGCAATCTGAACGGTAATTTCCTCGTTGCCAAGGAAGGAAAGCTCACGATCAATCTATCCAACGGAGCCCAGTTCACCGGTTCCATAAGCGGAGACGTCACTACGGCTGACGGCGAGAGCGTCTCGACAGAACAGGGCATCGTTTACGTAAATCTCGGAGGCGACTGCAAATGGACTCTTACAAAAGATACCTACATAACTTCTTTCAACGGCAGCCGTGAGAACGTAAATCTCAACGGCCACAAGCTCGTAGTCGGTGTTGAACCCCCGAAGGACACCGCGGCTCCCACTCCGACCAAGGCGCCTTCGCTGGTCAAGGTAAAGAAGCCTACTAAGAAGCCGACCAAAAAGCCGACTAAGAAACCTACAAAGAAGCCTACAAAGAAACCGACCAAAAAGCCCGTAGTTACTACCCCTAACCCTTGATCTTTGCTTTAAGCTTTGTTTAAGGTTAGCACCGTAAGATGTCAATATGGCTCATGAGACTACACTGTACAGCGTTCTGAGGATACCGGAAAACGCATCTTCCGATGATATCAAGCAGGCTTTCCGCAAGCTTGTGAAGCTTTGGCATCCCGATCTTCATCCTGACGACATGTCCGCAGAAAAGCGCATGCAGGAGATCAACGAAGCATATACGGTTCTCTCCGATCCGATCAAAAAGCAGAAATACGACGATACCCTTTCACAGAAACGTGCCGCTCTCCGTGCAAAAGAGGAAGAGCAGGCCAGGAAGGAAGCCCGTGCAAAGGCCGCCGCAGCTGCTGCAGCTGCCGCCGCTCAGGCTGCCGCTTCTGCCGGACAAAGGGCATACAAAGATCCCGACAGGGCTCCCTATACAAGCAGCGTAAATTATTACGAGGATTTCACCAAGCCTTCAGCCGCCTCGAACTCTAATTCTCCGGAATCCTCTTTTGTCGCTTCCGGAAGCGATGTAAAAGCGCAGGTCAGTAATGGCGGGGCAACGGAGGAATTAACTTCGGGCGAGAAGCGCATGGAAAACTTTTCGATCGCGCTGTGCGTATTGTTCCCGATCCTTATTCCCATCGTTTACAAGCACATAAAGGAATCTTACAGGATGTATCCGAAAAGTATGCACTATCAGGATTCACTCCTGTCCATGAGGATCGTTATGGGTTTCTCCATACCGCTGTGGATCTTTATGGTGTTCCTGCTGATCAGAGGGGTCTTGGGCGCACGCGTGTAACAGTGTTACACCACATTATCCGTAATAGTGGACCCTGCATTTCGGATTGACTTTCAGCTGAACATAATCGAGCATCAGTCTGGTGAACTTGTTGTTTTCCGTTGTTTTCGGCTGCCATAAGACACGCTTGATGCGGTCTTTAAATCTGAGCTTCGGCTCGCCCGGACCGTAATTCGTCTCGATATTCATCTTAAGGCCATCGTAGGATGAACCGTCAAAGATGTAGTAGACATCCGTGACCTTATTCTTTGCGAATTCTATCTCGACAGACCTTACCCTGATGCCGAAAACGATTATGTCAGCACCGTCCCTGTTGAGGAACGTTATGGACCCGTTGCCTTTCTTGTTGATATTCACCGAGGGGCTGTATTTGCCTATCTCGTCCATGACCTCGGAATACTTCATGCCTTTTCGCGTGGCTCTTCCGACGGCCTTGACCATATCCATGGCCTGGTATCCGTACGGCGTGCAGCTGTATCTGATCTCGGTCGCAAATCCGCGGCCTGCACCGCTCATACGCCCGTAAGTAACGGTAATATAGGCCTTGCCGTCGTTTAAGTTCCACTGTGAACTGTAATCGCGGTTAATGCTCGGATTGCCGTATTCGGATGCCAGTTTCTCGCGTACCTCGTAGAGATGGTCTCCGCGTACGATAAACGAATAAGCCGTCAGGTCAGTCCTTGGATCGAAATAGAGCATCACCGCTGATGCATTTCCCGGAGCAAATTTGCCGAGATTGGAATCTGACGATATGTCGTGATTTCCTTCTGATATGTAAACTTCGGATCCGACTGCGGTCGTCTCGTATTTCCTTATGTTGAGCTTTCTTCTCCTGACTTCATCAGGCGTCATGCCAAGCGTTAGGACAGGCGGTTTCTCGGGATCTGCGGTATTCTCGGGTTCGGCCGTGTTGATGTACTGAAGGACGGCGTTCTCCTGCCCGGTTACGGGATTTGTCCTGGCCGCGAGATATATGATCACGTTTTCATCAAGATCCCAGTAAGATGACTCTCCGCTCTTGAATCTGGGTCTGCCGTATTCCTCGCTCAAAGCCGCGAAGATCTCGCTGTAGCGGTTTTTTTCGAGCAGATAGGCAAAAGCGTAAAGGCCGTCTTCTTCGTCAGTACTTAACATGACATTTGAGTAAGCGAATCCTCCGACCGTACCCTTGCGTTCATATGTAAGGTTTATGGTGCCCTGCTCGTCCGCCAAAGAGGAGGCTTCCTCTCTTACGGTATCGGGAAAACTTGTCTTTATCTGGGAGATAGACACGCCCCAATTAAGCTTCATGATATCTGTCGGGACCGAGCCTTCACCGTATTTGCCGGTAAATGTCTCCGCCACCTGCACGGAGCTCTTAGTCTCGGTGCTTTGTGCGGTTGTCATTCCGCTTGAACTTTCCCCGGTATTCTGTTTCTTGTTGATCGCCATGGCGGCAACGACCGCTATGCCGATGCCCGCGATCAGAAGACCTGAAATGAACAGCAGGAACCATCCCGCTTTTCTGTCAGGAACATCGGAAATATGGCTGTCGTCAGCCTTTGAGGTATATCGTTTCTCCATATGCCATCAGTATACTTCATTGATTATGTCATTTCCGAATCGGTACTATGACAAATGAAGTAAATCTGGTGCTTTTAGGAGTGTTCTACCAGTTCGGTCCCGGCATCTTTTTCCATAAGATCCCTAATGACGACTTCAGGGTCCTCGCCGTGATTAACGACCTTGGCCACGGATCTTATGATGGGCATGTTCACGCCGTATTTATCAGACATCTCGATCGCGGCAGGGATCGCATTGATCCCCTCGACCACCATGCCGACGAGCTTAACCGCCTCTTCGGTCGGGATGCCCTCGCCGAGCAGGTGTCCGCATCTGTTGTTTCTGCTGTGAATGCTGGTTGCCGTAACGATGAGATCGCCCATTCCGGCAAGTCCTGAGAATGTCTCGGGAAGACAACCGATCGCAGATCCGAGCCTTGCGATCTCGGCTAATCCTCTGGTCATTATGGCAGCTTTGATGTTGTCACCGTAACCTAATCCGGAAGCGATTCCGACTGCCAGCGCGATTATGTTCTTGAGCGCGCCGCACAGTTCGACGCCCTTGATATCCGTGTTGGTATAGACTCTGAGCACCTTGTTGGTAAAAGCTTTCTGGACGAATTCAGCAACAGTCAGATCCTCATGTGCCGCAACTATCGTCGTCGGAAGATCCTTTGCGACTTCCTCTGCGTGAGTAGGACCGGATAACGCTACGACTTTAGACTGCGGGATCTCTGATGTGATCACCTCGCTCAGGGTAAGGAATGTCTCTGATTCGAGGCCCTTCGCGACATCAACGATTATCTGGCCGTCCTTGACATAAGGAGCTGCCGTCTTTGCCGTCGCCCTTACGTAAACGGACGGAACGGCGAAAAGAACGATATCTTTGTCTTTGCATGCTTCTTCGATCACTTTTGTGAAAACGATCCCCGCGGGGATTATCATGCCCTGAAGGTTCTTCTGTTTCCTTGTCCTGTCGAGTTCATCTATCTCCTCAGGCAGTGCCGACCAAACATATACTTCGTGTCCCGAATTGAACAGAAGCCTTGCAAGTGCCAGACCCCAGGTTCCCGCTCCCAAAATACCGATCTTCATTTGACTGATCTCCTCATTTGTTTTCAATCTTCACATATATTACAGCAAAACTAACTTTCCTGCGGCTTGAATGTCAATTCCAGTCCGAGTGTCGTCCTGACCGTTCTTCCGAAAAGCGAAACGTTTATCGTTACAAGCCGCTTATGGCGGTCCACATGGACGATGTCGCCTTCGAGGCCCATCATGGGACCGGAGACGATCTTGATCTTTTCGCCTTCCTTGTAGCCGACGGAAATGTCCGCCGTGTTGTCTTTGCCCGTGATCCTGCGGAGAAATGCCTTTTCCTCGTTACTGACGGTAAGGATTATGTCGTCCGCTTTAAGGAGCCTGTGGTATCCCGGCACCTTCGTGAGGGCCTTGTCCAGCGCCTCGGGATCGTCCGTGACCATGAAGACGTATCCCGAATAAAGCGGTCTGGTCTCCCTTCGCCACTCGCCTTTGTATTTCTTGAACCTTACGTGTTTGGGAACGAAAACATCTTCCAGCACATCCTTTGAAATCATGTTTTCGCATGATTCCCGGATCTCATCCTCCTTACCGTTCGTCACTTTCGCGACGACCCAGGAAGACTCCGTCAATGCATTGTTTTCGGTTATTCCGTTCTCCATGTCATTCCGCCTTCGACGGTGAGATCAGTCCGAGCTTTCCGCAGATCTGCTCAACAAACTTGTATTCATCTTCGGCTGCAGCCTGAGTTCTCAAAAAGATTACCGTGTTTCCCTGAAGATATATGCCTGTGCCTATCTTATTGGTCTTGGCACCGCTCACGCCCGAATCGATGCAATACGTCACACCGGATCGTTGTCCCGTTTTTCCGTTTTCCATGTCGCCATACGCGTCAACAATACCGTTATATGCTTTTTCGGCTTCTTTGCTGCTGTCAAAAGCCAGATAACACGCAAATGAATTATATAATCTGTCATTGCTTCCGCTTTCCATAACAACAGCTAAAACAAAATCAACGGCCTTGATCTCATCTCTTTCATTAAACCGGTTCATGACGGTGTTGCTCAGTTTTCCGGCTTCTTCTTTATCCCGGGCAACATAATAAACGGTACCGCCGCCTCTGACCAGTGTGGCTGTCACTTTACTGACGTCATCTGTCTTTTCGATGCCGTAAGATTCAAGCCCCGAAATAAAGTCCTGGCGTGTCAGCTTCTTAGAACACCCCATGGCACCAAGTAAAACCGCGACTGTCATTATAAGAGCAATAGTGATCTTTGTCCGTCTCATTTCTCATCACCCCGCTGATCAAGCTGCAAAAGTCTTTCTGGTACTATGTTAGTTTAAAACGTATTTTATACTATTGGCCCGAAAACGGAAAAC
>CAMZBB010000022.1 GCA_947304405.1 uncultured Clostridia bacterium | reverse complement strand
TTCAAGCATTGTTTGAGAAAGGAATTGGAGGTGAAGATAAATGGCACATCCCAAGCGTAAATGGTCGAAGGCAAGAACAGCCCGCCACAGAAGCTTGTTCAAGCTTAACATGCCGGGTTTCGTTGAATGTCCCCAGTGTCATGCTAAGATGCTTCGCCGCACGGTCTGCAAGAACTGCGGTTACCTGGATGGAAAACAGGTTATCAAAGTCGGCGAAGAGGCCTGAACAAGACTTTAGTAGTAAATCAAGGCAGTGTTTTAACTTAAGGCACTGCCTTTTTTTATGTTAATGACCATGAAAGGATCAGTATGAGCAAACCGGTTGTCGCGATCGTCGGGCGCCCGAATGTGGGTAAATCAAGCCTGTTCAACACTTTATACGGCGAACGTCTGTCCATTGTAGCAGACACGCCCGGTGTTACGCGCGACAGGATATATGCGGAGACCACATGGAGGGGCCGCGAGTTTCTCATGATCGATACCGGCGGTATCGAGCCCGGCAACAACGAGGACATAATCCTCAAGCAGATGCGCCTTCAGGCTGAGATCGCCATTGAGACCGCTGACGTCATCCTTTTCATGTGCGACCTCAAGGCGGGTCTTACGGCCGCTGACGAGGAGATAGCGGTAATGCTCCGCAAGGCCGGCCGTCCGGTAGTCGTGGCAGTCAACAAAGCCGATGACGTCGGCGATGCGCCTGCTGAGTTCTATGAATTCTACAACCTTGGTTTGGAGGACGTCTGCGCGATATCAGCCGCACACAGGCTCGGCATCGGTGAGATGCTTGACCTTTTGTATGAGAAGTTTCCGCCAGAAGATGAAAAGGACGGGGAGCAGGAGACTATCAGGGTAGCGATAATAGGACGCCCGAATGTCGGTAAATCCTCGCTTACAAACAGGATGACGGGCCAGGACAGGAGCATAGTCTCTGACATAGCGGGCACCACGAGAGATGCCATCGACTCCGAGATCGAGAACGACAAGGGCCGTTTCACGATCGTTGATACGGCAGGAATGCGTAAAAAAGGCAAGATCGAGGATGTTATCGAGCGCTATTCCATGATCCGCGCGTTATCAGCGATCGACCGCGCAGACGTGTGCGTCATAATGATCGACGCGACCGAAGGCGTTACAGAGCAGGATACCCGTATCGCAGGTCTTGCACACGATTCCGGAAAAGCCTCAGTCATCTGTGTCAACAAGTGGGACATTGCTCCCAAAGAGACCGGCACGGCGGAGTGGGCGACAAAGGTTATCCGCGACAGACTGGGATTTATGACTTATGCGCCGGTGCTGTTCATTTCAGCCAAGAACGGACAGCGCGTTGATAAGCTTTTCGACCTGATCAAGACAGTCAACGAGAACGCCAATAAGCGTCTTTCCACATCGGTATTGAACCAGATGATCTCAGAGGCCGTTACTCAGGTTCCGACTCCCCAGGACAAGGGCAAGCACCTCAAGATCTATTACGGCACGCAGGTGGCGGTAAAGCCCCCTACGATCGCGCTTTTCGTAAACGACAAGAACCTCTCACATTTTTCTTACGAGAGGTACTTGGAGAACCAGCTGCGCCGCAATTTCGGCTTTGAAGGCGTTCCCATACGCCTGCTTTTGCGCAATAAGAACGGCACAGAGGACTGATAACCCCATATATTTGTGAAAAATTACAGTGCCTAATATATGCGCGCGAGTAGCAAAATATTAGGCGGTTTATATTATGCGAATTTTCATGCAATCTTAACGAGGAATTACACATGGCTTTACAGAAGATCGAGAATTTAAGGAACATCGCCATCATCGCTCACGTTGACCACGGCAAGACGACCATCGTCGACTCCATGCTCAAGCAGGCGGGAGTTTACCGTGAGAACGAGGCAGTCGTTGAGCAGGTCATGGACTCCAACGACCTGGAAAGGGAGAGAGGCATCACGATCCTCGCAAAGAATACCGCCATCGATTACAAGGGCATCCGTATCAACGTCGTTGACACTCCCGGCCACGCGGATTTCGGCGGTGAGGTTGAGCGTGTTCTCAAGATGGTTGACGCAGTTCTCCTCGTTGTAGATGCTTTTGACGGCCCTATGCCGCAGACAAGATTCGTTCTTCACAAGGCACTTGAACTTGGCCTCAAGCCCATCGTCTGCATCAACAAGATCGACCGTCCCGACGCACGTCCGAAGGAAGTCGTCGACATGGTCCTCGACCTTTTCATTGAGCTCGGCGCAGATGACGACCAGCTCGAATTCCCCATCGTATATTCATCCGGCAAGACCGGTATCGCCACACTCGATCTCAAGGAGTATGAAGAGGGCAAGCAGCTCGACTTCACACCTCTCCTTGACACCGTCGTTAAGTACACACCCTGCCCTGAGGGCGACCCTGAGGGTCCCATGCAGCTCCTCGTTTCCAACATCGATTCAGACCCTTACATCGGAAGGATCGGCATCGGAAGAGTCGAGAGAGGCGTTATTAAGCAGGGTGAGAACGTTGCGCTGGTAACATATGAGCAGGAGGGCAAGAGAACTGCCCGTGTCGTAAAGCTCCTCAGATTCCATAACCTGGGACGCGAGGAAGTCGCTTCTGCTTCGATCGGTGAGATCGTCTGCGTTGCTGGTATCGCTGACATCAACATCGGTGATACGCTCTGCGATGCAGCAAATCCCGAGGCTCTTCCTTTCGTTAAGATCGACGAGCCTACGATCGCCATGACATTCTCCGTCAATGACAGCCCGTTTGCAGGCCAGGACGGTAAATACGTTACATCACGTCACCTGAGAGAAAGGCTTTTCAAGGAGATCGAGACGAACGTTTCGATGAGAGTTGAAGAGACCGATACGACTGAGGCGTTCATTGTAAAGGGAAGAGGAGAACTCCACCTTTCAGTCCTCATCGAGACAATGCGCCGTGAGGGTTATGAGTTCCAGGTAAGCAAGCCGAAGGTCATCATGAAGGAGATCGACGGCGTGCTCCAGGAGCCTGTGGAAGACCTCGTTATCGACGTTCCTGAGGACTTCGTCGGACCCGTTATGGAGAAAGTAGGAAGACGCCGCGGAGAGCTCCTTAATATGCTTCCTCCGACCAAGGGATACACAAGGCTTGAATTCAGGATCCCCTCCCGCGGACTCCTCGGATACCGTACCGAGTTTTTGACCGACACTAAGGGCAATGGTATAATGAACAGCGTTATCAGCGGGTTTGAACCCTTCGCAGGCGACATCGAGACACGCGGACAGGGAGTTCTCGTAGCATTCGAGACCGGCACCGCAGTCACCTACGGATTGTTCAATGCCCAGGACAGAGGACCGCTCTTCATCGGAGCCGGAACACCCGTCTATGAGGGCATGATCGTGGGCGTCAATCCCAAGCCTGAGGACATAACGGTCAACGTCTGCAAGAAGAAGCATGTAACCAACATGCGTTCAGCCGGAGCCGATGATGCAATGCGTCTTACACCTCCGCTCAACTTCTCGCTCGAACAGTGCCTCGAATTCGTCGAAGACGACGAGCTCTGTGAGGTAACGCCGAAGAACATCCGTCTGAGGAAGAAGATCCTCAATAATGATCTCCGTGCAAAGACCGTTGCGAAGTTAAAGAAAGACGACTGATTCCCCGCGGGTTCGTGATTCCTGCGGAGAGCACAGATAAAGGCTTTTCGAAAGGACCACTAGGACAAGTCCCATGCTTTCAAAGAAGATCTGGGTTGCTCTGCGTATACTTGTAATAATCCTGCTTTTGTTCGGCTTCGCCGTAATCGGCGTTTTCGGCGGTTTTAACTACGTCATTTCGCAGGATACGCGCTTCAGCACGCTTAAGAGGGAACTGGCCGAAGGCAAGCATAAGGTTAAAGCCGATACCGAAGGCGCGGTTACCGTCGTAGTCGAGAGCGGAGATTCAACTTCCGACATAGCGGATAAGCTTCTTGAGAAAGGTCTCATAAAGAACAAGCTCATTTTCTCGCTCATGAGCAAGATAAACGGTTTTGACGGTGCTTATGTCGCCGGTACCCACTACCTTTTGAAGACATATTCTTACGACGAGATAATGTTCTTCATGACGCTCGAGCCTGCAACTGTTGCGGTAACGATACCTGAAGGTGCGACGTATGTTCAGGTCAAGAAGCTCCTTCACAAGGCAGGCCTGACCTTTGATGATGAAGAATTCGACAAGTGCATGAATTCTCCGGACATGTTCGTCGACTACGACTTTGTTTCCAAGATCGAGATCAATGACGAAAGAGATTACATCCTCGCGGGATATCTTTATCCGGATACGTACATGTTCGATATCAACGCAAAGCCGGAGACCATCATAAGAAGATTCCTGAACAACATGCGTTCCAAGCTCTATGAGGAGTATTACACGCGCGCCCAGGGACTCAAGATGTCGATGGATCAGGTCATCACGCTGGCTTCGATAATCCAGATGGAAAGCGGCAAACCGCTCGACATGATGTATATTTCCGCTGTATTCCACAACAGGCTTAAATCCAAGGACAAGTCACTTCGAAAGTTCGGTTCTTCTGCCACGATCAATTATCTCGTCGAGAAGCAGGGCGGCAAGACTTCACTCCTTCACAGTGACGAAGAACTTGCGATCAAGAGTCCTTACAATACTTATACGCATGAAGGACTTCCGCCGGGACCCATCTGCATGCCCGGTCTGGATGCCATTTCAGCAGCTCTTTATCCGGAACCCGGATGCGGCTATCTGTATTTCTGCGCAACGGGCGACGGCGGAACGGCTTTCGCTACAACGCTCAAGGCTCACCAGAAGAATATCGCCAAGTATAAAGATAACTGGACCAAGCATGAAGACGTCACCGAGGAAGAGCCTTTTGGTGAGGATATCGATGACGAGAATGCAAGAAAGGCCGTAGAAGAGACCGAACCGACCGAGACGACCAAGAAAAAGAACTGACGGTTATGGGAAGCATTTCATCGGACAACAGCCGGATCGACAGGAGCAGGGTCGAGGTACTATCTCCCGCAGGTGACCTCTCCAAGCTCAAGACTGCAGTTAATTACGGTGCCGATGCCGTTTACCTTTCAGGCACTTCATACGGACTGCGTGCTTCCTCGGGCAATTTCACCGGGGAAGAGATGAAAGAGGGCATATCATATGCCCATTCGCGCGGAGTCAAATGCTATGTAACCATGAACGTCATGCCGACGGAGGACGATCTCAAAGGGCTTGACGATGCTATCCTGTTTGTCGGAAACGAGTCCGGAGCCGATGCGGTCCTGGTATCCGATCCCGGCATTTTCGCGAAAGTAAGGACCCTTTGTCCCGATCTGGATATCCATATCTCAACGCAGGCTTCCGTTACCAACAGTGCCGCCTGCAGATTCTGGGCCGATCAGGGCGCGAAAAGAATAGTCCTCGCAAGAGAGGTAAGCCTTGCGCAGATCAAAGCCATCAGGGCAGCCATTCCCGAAGACCTTGAACTTGAGGCATTTGTGCACGGTGCGATGTGCGTATCTTATTCAGGACGCTGTCTTCTGTCCAACTACTTTACGGGCAGAAGATCCAATGGCGGCGCATGTGCCCAGCCATGCCGCTGGAGCTATTCTGTGGTTGAGGAGAAGCGTCCCGACATGCCTATTCCCGTTGAACAGGATGACAGGGGAACTTATATCTTCGGTTCGCGCGACCTCTGCATGATCGAACATATTCCGGAGCTCATAGAAGCCGGCGTTAATTCTCTCAAGATCGAAGGACGCATTAAGGGCGAATATTATGCGGCAGCGACTACAAAGGTCTACAGAGAGGCTGTTGACGCATACTGTGCGGATCCTCAAGGGTACAAGGCTGATCCGAGGCACCTGGTGATATTGGATAAGGTCGTTCACAGAGATTATGATACGGGATTCTTTTTCGATAACCCGATCGATGATGCAAAGATAGATTACGGAAAGACTTACAACAAGCCTGCTTTCGTTGTTGGTGAGACGGAGTCTTTTGATCCCGTTACCGGACTTGTAAAGGTAACGCAGAAGAACAAGCTTTACAGGGGAGACGTGCTTAACGTGCTCATGCCTGAGGGATACATGGAACCTGTAAAGGTTGCAGAACTTTACGACTCTTCACTCAAGGCAATAGATAATGCGCCTCATCCGGGCATGACGCTGTTCATCAAGGCAGTTGACAAGGACGGAAATCCCGTAGAACTTCCACCTATGACATTCCTCAGCAGGGACGGCGACAAGGACAACGGTATAAGACCGTCTGAAGGGTAAGGTCTTTTTCGGGATGAGATCCTTGGCAAGTGAGATTGGCATCAGATTATTGAAGGTCAGCAATCTGCTGCTTATAGCAATTCCGTTTGTCGTAGCTTGGCAGCTGTATTACTCCGAAAGGACCGCCTCGCCTTTTTATTTCTGGGGAAACTTTGTCGTCATTGTATTGTTTGTGATACTGTATTTCCTTTTCGGAAGAACTTATGACGCTTTCCTTATCTCGCACAACAGGATGAGTGAGATCATGATAAGCCAGTCGCTGGCATCTTTCCTGGCAGACTGTGTCATCTATCTGGTCATTACCCTCCTGTCCAAAGGACTTGTAAACCCGCTGCCGCTTCTCGGCGCATTGGCGGTACAGATCGCATTGGGGATCATCTGGGTATTGCTGGCGAGCTTTATCTACTACCGTATGTTCCCCGCGAAAAAGACCATCATCGTCTATGACGGGCGTAAAGGGCTCGAGGACGTCATCCGTGAATATAATATGGAGCGCAAGTTCAACGTCATTAAGTCGATCGGTGTAAGAGAGTGTCTGGATGATATCAGCCTGCTCGATGAAGCCGAGGAGGTCTTCTTATGCGGAGTCCACAGCCATGACCGCAACATTATCCTCAAGTACTGCATTTATAACGACAAAAGAGTCTATGTAATACCGAGAGTCGGAGATGTAATCATGAGCGGTGCGCATCAGGTCCATCTGTTCCACCTGCCCATGATGAGGGTCGGCAGGTATAAGCCGACGCCGGAATACATAATCTCGAAAAGGATATTCGATATCGTTGCATCCGTATGCGGCCTGATTATCTTGTCGCCCGTGTTCCTCGCGGTCTCTATTGCCATTAAGGCTTCAGATAAAGGGCCGGTCTTCTACAAGCAGGAGCGTCTTACAAAAAACGGAAAACGTTTCATGATGCACAAGTTCAGGAGCATGATAGTCGATGCCGAAAAAGACGGTGTCGCGAGGCTTTCCACGGGTGCTGCTGATGAGCGTATCACGAAGGTGGGCAGGTTTATCCGCAAGTTCAGGATCGACGAGCTTCCGCAGCTTATAGATATCCTGGCCGGTCACCTCTCTGTGGTGGGACCCAGACCGGAACGTCCCGAGATCGCCGAAGAATACATGAAAGTAATGCCGGAATTCAGGCTGAGGCTTCAGGCAAAAGCCGGTCTTACGGGTTATGCCCAGGTTTACGGCAAATATAATATTGCGCCCTACGACAAGCTCCAGATGGATCTGATGTACATAGCCAACCCGAGTTTTGCCGAAGATATCAGGATCTGCCTGGCTACGATCCGTGTCCTGTTCAAGCCTGAGAGCACTGAAGGCGTAAAACAAGGCAGGATAACGGCTTTGGAATATGACGAACAGGATAACGACAGGTAATAGATTCATTACCATTCTTCATTCTGCTTATTTAATTGGTTGAACGATTTGACCACTCGTGTTAGAATACCATGTCGTATTATAAAAATAATAAATAGGAGTAATGTCATCTGATGATGAAGAATGCTGCGAAAACTAAGGTAAAGAAGCGCAAGCCGGTTAAGACGGTTATACTGCTTGTTTTTCTTGCACTGCTCGTGACAGGACTTGTAATCGTCGGACGCGAAGGCATCCGCTATTACAAAGAGGCAAATGTCCTTGTAGATCACGCAGAGGATCTCAAATCAGAACTCAAGCTTCTCGTTACCCACGTTGAGAAGGGTAATTATGAGGCTGCAAATCTCTCTGTTCAGAAGATAGATCAGCTTTCCGCCGAGATGCGCCAGATCATCACAGATGAGCGCTGGGTAACCCTGAAGGAGAAGACCCCCAAGTACGGCGATGATCTTGACACCGCCGTCAAGTTCCTTGATGTTGTTGATGAAGCTTCCGATACGCTCATCAAGCCGGGTGTCCAGTTCCTCAGAGAGAAGGGCCTTCCCAATAAGTCGACATTTACCAAGATAGGCCCCGAACTGGCAAATACATTGAACGCTTATTCCGATCTCATCGACAAGCTCGCTCCTGCAGCCGAGAAGGTCCTGAATGACTTTAACGCGCTTCCTCAGTTTGAATATGAGAAGCTCGAGAAGAAGGTAAGCAAGTACAGGGTCCTCGCGAGGGACAATGCTCCTGAGATCATCACATACCTCCATTTCGCTAAAGAGAAATCCGACAGCTTCATGAGGCCCGTTGCAAAGTTCCTGAAAGAGCACGGCAACGAACTGAAGATCGATGTCTCGATCGAAAATGTCGGTCCCGAACTCGCTTCTCAGCTCATTATGTTCTCGGATGCCATCGATGAGCTTTTCCCTATTGCAGAGCAGACCTTAAAGGATTTCAATGCTCTTCCTTTGTTCAAGATCGATAAGGTCGAGAAGAAGCTGACCAAATACAGGAAGCTCGCAAAGGATAACGAGGCTGACATCATAAGCCTCATGGAGTTCGCAAGGGAATTGACTTCAGGCATGGTCCGTCC
This sequence comes from uncultured Clostridia bacterium, assembly GCA_947304405.1. Lineage (GTDB taxonomy): Bacteria > Bacillota > Clostridia > Saccharofermentanales > Saccharofermentanaceae > Saccharofermentans. The sequence continues at coordinate 21,531 of CAMZBB010000022.1, read as the reverse complement.
TGCAGCGGCGGTCATGACAAGGTCGCCCATTTCCAAACTGAAGACCGATGACGGCGATATCGATACGAAGATAATCAGGGATTATCTCTCCCTCGTTGAGACGGTCAGACCTTATCTGAGCAGGATAGAGGAAGTCTTCAAGACGAACAAGATCTTAAAGGATCACCCCAAGCAGACGGCCAAGATCACATCCAAGCTCGACAAAGCAAACGAACTGCTTAAGGAATACGATGAATGCGTTCCTTATATCGATGTCGTACTTGGAGACGGATCCGACAAGACATATCTGTTTGTAGCTCAGAACAGTTCAGAGATCCGTGCCTGCGGAGGACTTCCGGCTTCCATGGGTACCATCACGATCAAAGACGGTATCCTTCATATCGGCAAATTCCTGCCTTGTCTTAAGATAATCCCTTATCTGAACAAGGGCATAAACAGCAATTTCCCCCAGGTCGAGAAAGATCTTTTCTATATGAACTGGTACGGTTACAAGCTTACATGCGCTACCGTTAACCCTCACTTCCCCAGAGCTGCCCAGCTTCTGGCAAGGGGTTACAAGAAGATGCACAAGAAGAGCCTGGACGGTATCATCGCCATGACGCCTCATATCGTCGGAAGACTGATATCCATCACAGGCCCCATTACCCTCAAAAACGGCGTTAAGCTTGATGAGAAATATTCCGTTAAGTATCTCCAGCGTGATGTTTACTTCCAGTACTTCACGAAGAAATCTATGACTTCCACAAAGCTCCATAAGCAGGCTGATGACAAGTGCTCTGAGGTATTTGCCGAGGCAGCTAAGAAAGTTATCAGCGGCGTAATGAAGGAACTTGATCTCAAGACCATCATGAAGCTCGTTGATATCATCAAGAAGTCGGCCGATGACAGAGTCTTCATGATGTGGATGGCAAACAGCAAGGACGAGGAGATCGTCAAGAAGCTCGGATGCTCAGGTGCTCTGAACTACGATTCCAAGAATCCGGAACTCGGCGTATTCTTCAATATCAAGGATGCCAACAGACTCGGAAACTATATCGATATCAAAGTCACGATGGGCAAGGAGAAGAAGAACAAAGACGGTTCCGTTACATATCCCGTTACTGTAAAGCTCAAGAACAATATCGACAGCAAGACCCTGAGTAAAGGCCAGTACAGCGCGTATCTGACGAGCAGACACGGCGGTACGGCGCGCTCGATCATATACTTCTTCGCGCCTAAAGGCGGTACGGTCACAAGCGTTAAGAATAACGGTAATCTGAGGATAAAGAAGACCAAGTATCAGAAGCTTCAGGTGGCCTATACCTGCGACGTATTTGATCTTAAGCCGAAGAAGACGGTCACGTTTACTTTCAACGTTACCACGGCTCCGGGAGTGGCTGTTAAGCCCAGGATCGTAAAGACCCCGCTTCTTACGGAGTACAGGAACGCTAAAGCGCCGAAGTAATCTGCTGAGGATTATTATCAGATATTTATCTGATAGCGTCTTTCATTGACTTAACATACTCATAGACGTGCGAAGGAGCTTCTTTGCCGTATTCCGCTATTATCTTGACTATCGCGGAACCGACGATAACGCCGTCAGCATATTGAGCCATTGTCTTTGCCTGTTCGGGTGTTGATATTCCGAACCCGATCGCGCAGGGAACGTGTGACGATCCGCGCACCTTTGAAGTGAGGCTTGATATATCGGTCGTAATATTGCTCCTTACGCCCGTGACGCCCAGACTGGAAACGATATAGATGTAACCCTCGGCTTCGGAGGCGATCATGGAGATGCGGTCCTCGGATGTGGGTGCTATGAGGCTAACAAGATCAACTCCGTATTTTTTCGTGTAAGGAAGGAATTCCTCTTTCTCCTCGAACGGGATGTCGGGGAGGACCAAGCCGTCAATTCCGACCTCTTTGCAGCGCGAGATGAAGCGCTCTGCCCCGTAAGAGAAAACAACGTTTGCGTACGTCATGAAAGTGAGAGGGATCGTTACTTCCTCACGGAGCTTGGCGACCATGTCGAAAATCTTGTCAGTGGTCGTTCCTGCCGACAAAGCACGGGCGCTTGCGGCCTGGATCACCGGACCTTCAGCCGTGGGATCGGAGAAAGGTATGCCGAGCTCGATCAGGTCAGCGCCTGCTCTGACGGCTTCCTTTACGACTTTTATAGTCGTTTCAAGATCAGGGTCTCCGCACGTGATGAAAGGAATAAAAGCCTTTCCGTTCTCAAATGCTTTAGCTGTATTACTCATTGATATCTTCTCCTCTGTATCTTGCTATGGCTGCGCAGTCCTTGTCGCCGCGTCCGGATATCGTAATGACTACGATCTTGTCTTTATCCATTTCGGGAACGATCTTGAGTGCATGCGCAACTGCATGAGCTGATTCGATCGCGGGAATGATGCCTTCCGTGCGTGAAAGATACTCGAATGCATTGACCGCCTCGTCATCGGTGACGGCAACATATTCCGCACGGCCGATGTCGTGGAGATATGCGTGCTCAGGTCCGATACCCGGATAATCGAGTCCTGCGGAGATCGAATATACAGGGGCGATCTGGCCGAACTCATCCTGGCAGAAGTAGGATTTCATGCCGTGGAAGATGCCTACGCGGCCCGTGTTGATCGTTGCCGCAGTCTCAAAAGTATCAATGCCTCTTCCTGCAGCTTCACATCCGATGAGACGTACATCCTTATCTTCGATGAAGTTATAGAAAGAGCCGATGGCATTGGAACCACCGCCGCAGCATGCCATAACGACGTCAGGAAGACGTCCCTCTGCTTCCATCATCTGCTGCTTGATCTCGCGTGAAATGACAGCCTGAAAGTCCCTTACGATGGTAGGGAAGGGGTGAGGCCCCATTACCGAACCCAGGCAGTAATGCGTGTCATCGATACGTGAAGTCCATTCGCGCATCGCTTCGGAAACCGCATCCTTGAGCGTTGCCGTGCCGTTCTTGACAGGGATCACGGTTGCACCCAAAAGCCTCATCCTGTAAACATTTAAAGCCTGCCGCTTTGTGTCTTCTTCGCCCATGAACACGACGCACTCCATTCCGAGGAGTGCTGCAGCCGTTGCGGTTGCAACGCCGTGCTGGCCTGCGCCTGTTTCAGCGATGAGACGGGTCTTGCCCATTTTCTTTGCGAGCAGAGCCTGACCAAGAACGTTGTTGATCTTGTGCGAACCGGTGTGATTCAAATCTTCTCTTTTGAGATAGACCTTGGCTCCGCCTAAGTCCTTCGTCATCTTTTCGGCATAGTACAGAAGGCTCGGACGCCCTGCATAGTTATTGAAAAGATCCGTAAGTTCTTTGTTGAACTCAGGGTCGTTTTTGAAATGGTTATATGCTTCTTCAAGTTCGATGACGGCATTCATCAATGTCTCGGGCATGTACTGTCCGCCGTGAATTCCGAACCGTCCGTTAGGGTTTGTCATATCTTTCTTACCTCCGCGGCAAATGCCTTCATTTTCGAAAAGTCCTTGATTCCTTCTGTTTCAACTCCTGAACTGACATCAACTGCGAAAGGTTTTAATCTTTCGACAGCATCGCCCACATTATCCGGGGTCAGTCCGCCTGCCAATATGTAATCCCTGTCAAGATCTTTCGCGAGTGACCAGTCGAATGTCTTGCCGGTACCGCCTGCGCCCGAATCAAGAAGTATCAGATCCGCTGCGCTTTGCCGAGCCGATATTATATCATTTCCGGACAGGGGCTTGATCATTTTTATGACCGGAAGACCTGTTTTCGCCTTTATGTCTGCTATGTAAGCATCATCTTCGGATCCGTGAAGCTGTATCATGTCGAGCTTTGCGGCCTTGGATGAAGAGACAACGTAATCTTCGGGTTCATCGACGAATACGCCGACGGTCTTGGAAAACGAAGGAACGTATTCCTTAAGACGGGCAACTTCTTCAGGCGCGACATAACGCTTGAACCTGTCAGTTAATATGAAGCCCATGAAGTCAGCACCAAGCGATGCTGCAAGTCTGACGTCTTCTTCGCGCCTTAGTCCGCAAAACTTTATCTTAGTCATACTTTAATCCGTTCAGATATGCTTTCTTGTCAGATGAAGTCATGAGAGCCTCACCGATAAGGACCGCATTCACTTTGTTTTCTTCCAGGATCTTAATGTCCTCTCTTGTCTTGATCCCGCTCTCCGCAACGAAAAGTATTCCTTCGGGAACCTCATTTCTTAATCTTAAACAGTTGGATGCGTTGACTTCGAATGTGCGCAGATTGCGGTTGTTGACGCCGATGATCTTAGCGCCTGATTCAACAGCCGTCTTTACCTCATCGCTGTCATGAGCTTCGACGAGTGCATCCATTCCAAGGCTTGATGCGATCTTGATATATTCCTCAAGTGTCTTTCCGTCCAGAAGGGAGCAGATGAGGAGCACTGCGGAAGCGCCGTTCAGATATGCCTCATAGATCATGTAAGGCGATACCGTGAAATCCTTGCGAAGGGTAGGGATGTTGACCGCCGAAGAGATCTCTTTCAGATACTTAAGATCGCCCTTGAACCACTCGGGTTCGGTGAGGACGGAGATCGCTGAAGCGCCTGATACCTCGTAATCCTTTGCGATCTCAAGGTACGGGAAATCCGCTGCGATAAGACCTTTGGAAGGTGATGCTTTTTTGCATTCGCAGATGAAGCTCATTCCTTCCGTGGCGAGCGCGTCCCTGAAGGACACGGAGCAATTCCTTCCGCGCTCGTTATAGAGCGCAAACGCCTGATCGCGGATCACGTTTTCGGGAGTAATGAGCTTTGCTCTTTCAACTCTTTCTCTCGTACTCTTTGCAATTGTCTCGAGGATATCGCTCATCTGATCACACCTTGTTTGAAAGCTCTACGAACTTGTTCAATGTCTCAAGTGCCTTGCCGGAATCGATCATCTCGGCGGCTTTCTTTATGCCTTCTTCGATCGAATCAGCCTGGCCTGCAACATAGATCGCACAGCCTGCATTGAGAAGAACAACGTTGCGCTTTGTGCCGGAGATCTCTCCGGAAAGGATCTTTCTTGTAGTCTCTGCGTTCTCTTCAGGAGTTCCGCCGACGATCTCGTCCTTGGTTCCTCTGGGAAGACCGAACTTCTCGGGAGTGATCTCATACTTTGTGATCACGCCGTCCTTGAGTTCTGCAACCGTTGTGGGAGCGGAGATCGAAAGCTCGTCTAACTTGTCCTGTCCGTAAACTACCATGGCTCTTTCAGCACCGAGGTTCTTGAGAACTTCAGCGATAACGGATACGAGGTATTCATCGTAAACGCCGAGCAGATATCCTTCAGGATGAGCAGGGTTTGTGATGGGCCCTAAGATGTTGAAAACAGTACGGAATCCGAGTTCTCTTCTGATCGCGCCTACGTACTTCATAGAAGCGTGATATTTCTGCGCGAAAAGGAAGCAGAAGCCTGAATCCTTGAGAAGTTCAGAGCAGCTTGAAGGCTCTAAGTTTATGTTTGCGCCAAGAGCCTCAAGGCAGTCGGCAGTACCTGACTTGGATGATGCAGCGCGGTTGCCGTGCTTGGTAACGTATGCGCCTGCTGCGGCTGCGACGAATGCTGAAGTGGTGGAGATGTTAAAGCTTCCTGCGCGGTCTCCGCCTGTTCCTACGATCTCGAGAGTCTTGATGCCCGGGTGATCTAATGGTGTTGCATGCTCTCTCATTGCCTGTGCGCATCCTGTGATCTCATCGATCGTCTCAGCCTTCGCGCTCTTTGTTGAAAGGGCGGCGAGGAATGCCGCGTTCTGAGTGGGTGTCGTCTCGCCGTTCATGATCTCGTTCATGACGGTATATGCTTCCTCATAAGTGAGGTCCTGCTTTGATACGATCTTTTCGATTGCTTCCTTGATCATTTTGTTGTTCTCCTCTCGGCTATGTTAATAAAGTTCTGTAATATGGTTTTTCCTTCAGGGGTGAGTATTGACTCGGGGTGGAACTGAAGTCCGTAGATGTCGTATTCTTTGTGCTTGATCGCCATGATCTCGCCGTCTTTGGTCTTTGCGATGACTTTGAGTACTTCAGGCAGCGAATCTGCTTCTGCGGCAAGTGAATGGTATCTTGCGACATCGATCTCTATGAACAATCCTTTGAAAATGTCACAGCTTACGTCGATCTCGGCTCTGGACTGCTTGCCGTGCATCAGCTGTTTCGCATAACCTACAACGCCGCCGTAAGCTTCGGTGATCGCCTGGTGTCCCAGACATACTCCCAGAAGCGGAATCTTGCCTGCAGCCTTGACTGCGAGTTCTTCACAGATGCCTGCATCGGCAGGGCGTCCCGGTCCGGGTGAGAGTATTATAGCTTTAGGTTCTAATGCCAGCACTTCATCGGCGGTCATGGCATCATTTCTGATGACCTTGATGTCAGGATCGATCGATCCGACCATCTGGTAAAGGTTGTAGGAGAAGCTGTCGTAGTTATCGATAATGATTATCACGTCTTTGTCCTCCTTAAAGCTTATTGGCGCTCTCGATCGCTTTCACGACCGCTGCTGCTTTGTTTATGCATTCCTGATATTCCTTTTCGGGAACGGAATCATACACGATGCCGGCGCCTGATCTGACATATATCTTTCCGTTCTTCTTGTACGCAAGTCTGATCGCAATGCAGGTATCCAGATTGCCGCCGAAATCGATATATCCTATCGCACCGCCGTAGATGCCGCGCTTGTTCTTTTCGAGCTCATTGATCAGCTGGCATGCCTTTATCTTGGGCGCTCCCGAAAGCGTGCCGGCAGGGAGGATGGCATCGATAGCATCAAAGGCATCCTTGTCATCACGGATCTCGCCTCTGACGGTGGAACCGATATGCATGACGTGTGAGAATCTTTCGATCGAATGATACTTGATGACATCAACCGTGCCGAACTTAGAGATCTTGCCGATGTCGTTACGTCCGAGATCAACGAGCATGTTGTGCTCGGCGAGCTCCTTTTCGTCGGCGAGAAGGTCAGCTTCCAACGCCTGATCTTCTTCAAAAGTCTTTCCTCTGGGTCTTGTTCCTGCGAGCGGGTAGGTGTAGAGCTTTCCGTTTACGAGCTTGACCAGCGTCTCCGGAGAAGCGCCTGCAACTTCAACGTCAGTGCCCGAGAAGTAGAACATGTAGGGTGAAGGGTTCAATGTGCGCAGGACTCTGTATACATTGAGCATGGAGCCTTCATAGTCAGCTTCGAGCCTGTTGGAAAGAACGATCTGGAAGATATCGCCTTCCTTGATGTGATGCTTGGCCTTCTCGACCATCGCGCAGTAGCTCTCCTTGTCGAAAAGCGGTCTGACTTCGGAAAGGAGCTTTCCTGCGGGTTCTTCGGCGGGAATTCCGTTTCTGATGATGTCCGCGGTCTTTTCGAGCTCTTTGCAGATCTCATCGTAGCTCTTATCCACATCGTCAGCTCTTACGTTTCCGACGATCACGATCTTCTGCATAAGGTTATCGAATGCGATCACCTTATCGAAAAGCATAAGGTCGCAATCCTTGAAATTGCCTTCATCAACGCATTCGAGATCAAGAGACTTCTCAACGTGCTTTATATAATCGTATGCGAAATAACCGACCAATCCGCCTGTGAACGGGGGCATTCCTTCGATCACGGGAGACTTGTAGTCTGCTAAGATCTCTCTCAGATACTTCGGAGGGTCATCTGTCTCGTAGCTGTCATTACGGTTCTCTCCGGTGATCTCGAGGTGGCCGTTTGCGTAAGTGACGCAGAGAGTCGGATCAAATCCCAGGAAAGTGAATCTGCCCCATTTTTCCTGATTCTCCACAGACTCCAATATATACGCGTGCGATGATAAACCTTTGATTATCTTCAGCACTTCGATGGGCGTCCTGAGATCGGACATGATCTCGCACCTGACCGGTGCGCATTTGTAATCAGTCCCTGAAAGGATAGATCTCATTTCATCCTTGGACGGATAGAATTCCATATCAGATACCTCCTGTTTTTGTCAGTTCCGGAGGTTCATTACGCAATAAAAAAGTCCTTGCGCAAAGAACCCTTCTTCTCTGCCAAGGACGAATTAACGATAATCCGCGGTGCCACCTTGATTCACAATTTCTTGTGCACTTACCTGAGTACCAACATACCCCGGGCTTTTTAACGGTGCCACCCGTCACAGAATACTCGGTTGCCATAAGGCTTCCTTTGACTGTGCCCTCATCGGACCATTATGATGAACTGCGTTCCGCCCCTTCTCAGCTTACGGGACTCTCTGTAGGTGCACGAAGCATCTTTACTTCCGAATCTACGGTTTGTCTATTGCGTAAAAGATATATTTCCGGAAGCTGTTTGTCAAGGTTTTTCGGGCCCGGAAAAATTTTTTTAAAAATTTTTCGAAAAAAGTGAACCTTTTGCCGACTTGAACCTACCTATAGGTAAAAGGTGAAGAAATCACCGCAAAAACAGGAGGAACAAAAAATGGGTACCGTATTAAAGATCGTCAGCTGGCCTTATAGAATGGTCAAGAGAAACGCAGCAGCTGCTATCAGCAGGATCAGGAGCAACACCGCGCTTGGAAAAGTATTAGACAGCATGTCACTTGTGCCTTTGGGCGGATCGGTGATAATGATCCTTGTCTCTCTTATTATGTTCATTATTCAAAACGGTTTTGGGATTCAGATCGATACTATCAAGTCCAAGGGACTCTGGGATGCGATCTCGTCGTCATCAGGAAGCAGCGTCTGGACAAAAGGAACGAGCGGATATTTCTATAATGTATGGATCTGTGCTGCCATAGGTCTCGTTTTCCTTACTTTGACAGTGTTCGCCGCGATCGATGTATATAGGCACGGAAGCACCGGCAAGAAGGTCGCCTTTACGATAACTGCCGCATTCCTGGCTGCCGGGATCGCAACTCTTGTCTTTGGCCTTACTGCTTTTATCGATGCAGTATTACTGCCTTTTATCGGTTTGGGAGAAATCGTGGTTTCCGGCATCGTCTTAATGGTGATCCTTTCCAAGATCGGCTTCTTTAAGAGCGCATTTATCAACACCTTGTTTTACCTTACCGCTGCGCCTCTCACAGTGCTTATCGTCGAAAATCTTATCGGACTGGTTGCTTTCGCGGTCGTTATGATCGTCATGGCGGTAGCATTGATATTCTTCGGCTCCGCTTTGGGTTCAGGCAGTTCCGAGTCCGCCGCACCGGCACCGGCAGCGGCAAAAGCAGATCCCGCTGCTGAAAAGGCACTCAAAAAGAAGCAGGGAAGGATGGCTCAGCTCCAGAATGAGATCGAGAATCTTAACGACAGTATTGATGGATATAACCACAAGAGGCTCGGATATTTTGGCGTAGATCCGGATTATTGTAGAAGAAAGCGGGCAGAAAAGTTATTGGAGCTCGAACAGCTCCGTGCCCAGGCATAAACAGATGATATCCGGCAGCTGCACGAATTATAAGAGCAGCAGGGAATAGCGGAGCCGGTGCCATGGAGCCTACGGACGGTCAGATGTCCATTTGCTCAAAAGCGATTAAAGGTACCCCGCCCTCTTTCGGATACTGACTGCCTGTTTCCATGACACCGGCTTTAAGTACCGTAACATAATTAAAAAACGCAGTGTAACAATGTTACACTGCGTTTTGCATTTCCCGGTCATCCTTTGATATCAGTCTTCTCCGACGAAAACGTTCCAGGATGCGATCTCACGGTCGGGAATAATGGTCATGATGTTTTTCGCGTGATCAAGCAAGTAGTCGCTATAACCCCAGGACCATGTGCGGGATGTGAGTTCTTTTATGATGTCCATGCTGATCTTCTCGATCAGTTCCGTCTTTTTGTCGTGCTTGGACTCGTTGAGCTGGGTAAGCTTGTCCATGAGCTTTACTGCTTCCTTGCAGATCTTGAAGTCCTTCATCGCCCTAGCGCGCCATTTATAGTAAGGCATGTAGGTGCGGTTCAGAAGGAAGATGACTGCGGATGCCTTGTGTATGAATTCCTCGCAGCAGTCGTGTGCAGCCTGAATGTCTCCGCGCTTGATCGAGCGCTCGTAGTTGAACTGTCCCGTCTTTCCGGCCATGCCGCAGTTGGCGGCGACTTTCTTCTTGAGGAGGCTGTCGGGATAGAATCCCGCCCACGCCTCTCTGATGGCGGTGAACTTGCCTAACGGATCGGTAAAGACTTTGCCGTTGACGGCCTCTGCGAGATACATCATGGGAGTCTCTATCCAGTCCTCGGTCTTCTCGGGGAACCCTGCGATACCGGTGCGCTCGGTATAGAATTCTTCGATGCTGTGAACGCCGATCCTGTGCTTTCTGGCACCGGTCATCAGGCTGGAGTCAGGCTCCATGCCAATGTCTTCCTTGTGCTTTTCGAGAAAATCATTCACGGGCAGTTCGTCATATGCCTTCTGAAGATCGTCGCCTATCTTCTTCTTAAGGAATTCCGGTATCCAGAGGCAAAAGCCCGGCGCATAATCGTGATCTCTCGATACAACGTCATCGTAGCCGAAACACTCTGACCCCTGACCTGCAAGACCTGCAGCGATCTTGTCCTTGTACTCGGGGAACTTCTCGTCAAGCATCGGCTTGCCATACTCATTGAAAAATTCTTCTGCGATCTTTAGTCCGTTCCAGTAATCCATAGTCACCCTTCCTATCTCTGATCACCGTGTTCAGCATGAAGCTTCTTCTTTGTCTCGTACATGAGGTTGTCCGCATCTTTGATGTAATCGTTGAGGGACTTCTTTGTTTCCTTGTCGCTTAAGATATAACCCGAACTGATCGAGAGCCTGAATGGCCAGACACCGTCCTTGTTAACCTTATCGATATTGTTGTTGATGGCATTCTTGAGTTCTTCAGCCTCTTCGGGATCGTTTACGCTGCCTATGACCATGAACTCGTCGCCGCCGAACCTGACTCCTATCCAGCCATCCTTGAGATTCGATTTGATCGCGCTCGCGGTAAGCCTTATCGCCGCGTCACCGCTCATGTGACCGAAAACGTCATTGATCCTTTTCATGAGGTTGATGTCGATAAACATGACCATGAGGAGTTTGTCGCCGCGGATGCTGTCTTCGTAGATCGGAATGGCTTTGTTCTCATAACCAAGACGGTTGTAAAGACCGGTCATCGTGTCGATCTCGGTTATCTTCTTAAGACTGTCATTGTAGATGCGCAGCTGGATGTTGGATCTCTGGATCCTCAGCGCGAGCATCAGCTTCTCCAGATAAGCGTTGAGATCCAAGTGTTCTCTCATGATCCTGGTGCCGTCTGACGTCACCAGATAACCGTAATTATATTTGCCGGTATGGAGAGGCATTATGTAAAAGATGTTGTTGCGCTCCGATTCCGGATCGTACCCCGGAACGATCCTGCTCCTGTCAGCGTAAACGCTGTCAGTGATCTTACCGTTCTTAATGGCGACGATAGGGGAGACAGGTCCGGTGACACCGTTCTCATGGACATCCTCATCGGTAGCCATGACATTGTTCATGAAAAGGTTATGTATGACTATATAAAATTCATTACCGACCAGTTCGTGTTCGCCTGCATAGTGCTTCATGAGATTCTGGCGGAGGCTGTCGTAATCCGGAGAATCGGTGATTATATTCGTGAGAGTACGCTCGCTCGTCTCCAGATATGTACGGTCAAGGCTCTCTGAATATGTCCTTCTTCCGAACTCGCGGCGCTTGAAGTCAAATGATGCATCGGCATGGCATCTGCAGCTCTCACCGATGATCAGCTTGGATTTCATGGAGATCTTATTCGGGACTTCATGTCCTGCCAGGACCGCATTGAGGATCTTGATGCATTTATTTCCGATGCTCTCGTAATCCGAAGAGACCGTGGTGAGGACCGGGTAGAAAGCCTGTCCTCCGTAGTTATAGTCGTATCCGGTAACTATGATGTCCTTGGGAAGATCGTAGCCGAGCCTGGTGAGTTCCGTGGAACATGCAAGCGCCATGATGTCATTTGCGCATATGATCGCATCCGGTAATCCCGACGGATCGGATGAGATCTTATCTGCTGCTTCAGTCGTCAGGACGTTGCCCCAGTTGCCATAGTAGATGTCTTTCTCGCTGATCTTCAGCTTGTGCTCGTAAAAGACTCTCTTGACCGTCTCGATCCTGCAGATACTCTCGGGGTGATCGATATAACCTCCGATGATCGCCGCTCTCTTGACGCCGTGCTCCTCGATAAGGTGCTCGGCGAGTTCCCTCATTCCCGTGATGTTGTCGATGTCGACACAGATGCTGCCTTCAACTTCGATACCGATGCTGATGACGGGGATGCCTGCCCTTACGGCGGCCTTAACGATCGCAATGCCCGTCTCGACACTGTTGAGGGCATTTGTATAGACGATGGCGCCGTCGTAATCCTTGAGCTTCGGGAGTGAATAGATATTAAGCTCGCCCCTGTTGTAATTCTCAGGGGTATCATAAGAAGCGTAGCTGACGAAAATGAAAAAATCGTAGTTCGAGAAAGACTCAGACTGCCGTATACCCGTGAGCGTGGCGTTCAGGGCTTCCATACCGTAACCGTTGACAAATACTGCAATCTTTTTTCTCATAAGCCAAAATCCCTATCCGTAGATTACAACAGAATTGTCATCTATGAATACAGTTCGCGAAAATTAAATGTTAATTTTTCATGTAAATTATCAAAAATCCGTTTTTTACAATTTGGAGACAGTATGCGTAAAAGCAGTCACACGCCCAGTTTTGCCTCAAAGACTGCGGAAATGAATGTTAGAATCTTACCGGAAAACAGGAGGTTATTGTTTTGACCGGACACGGCAGACATAAAGCGGTCAGGGTGACGCTTATAGTTATCGAGATATTGGCAGTCCTTGCATTTCTGGGCTCTCTGCCGGTCTTCAACGCCGGCAATATCGTAGGGCTTTTGATCACGGTCCCGCTCCTTTTGATAACCGTCTTCTGGTACCGCACCGCTGAATTCAGGCGCAGCGGCATTGGGCGGGTAGTGATGGTTTCCCTCAAGATCTTCTATGTCCTGGGATTCTGTTTTGCGGGATTCCTCTCATTTAACATGACCAGGGCATGCCTTAATCATCCGGACAAGCCGAACGTAATCGTCGTCCTGGGCTGTCAGATCTGGGGCGAAAATCCGTCGCCCATGCTTCAGAAACGTTTGGATAAAGCTTACGAACTCCTGGTGAAATATCCGGACGTACCGGTCGTGGTGACCGGCGGCCAGGGTGACGACGAGATCATCTCCGAAGGCGAGAGCATGAAAAGATATCTTGTCAGAAAAGGCATCTCCGAAGACAGGATAATCGTTGAGGATAAGTCGACCTCGACTTATGAGAATATCAGGAACGCATTTGAGATTACCGACAGGATGGGCATCAGCAGGGACATCACGATAGCGACATCTGAATACCATGTTTACAGGGCATCCCTCATCGCAAAGTCCCAGGGCGCAGGAGAGGTCACATCGGCTCCGTCTTATACCGACTTTAATCTGATCCCGACTTTCTGGGTCCGCGAATGGCTTGGATTATCTCATTTCTTTGTATTTGGGACATGACCTGTTTCGAATCTGTTTTCATGTAATTAACCATTCATTAAATCTTAGGACCGAAAATGTGATATACTTTTTCCCAGAGGTAAAGAGTCCGGAAGTAATGTTCGGCTCTTTTGAATTTTACGAGCAGGCAAGAGGTGGGTCCTATGACAATTGAAGAACTGTACGGCGGGCAGAACGTAGAAGATTTCTACATCGGAAAGATAACGCAGGTTTACAGAAGCTGCTGCGTTGCACAGGTTGATAACGTTCAACTTATGTCGGACAGATCGAAGTTCTCGAATTCTTTCCTCCCCAATACCATTAACTATTTCGTAATCATCAAATCTACCCTGGGCCTGTTCCTGGGTGAGGTTTTCGAGAATAAGGCTTCCAGAAAGAACATCTTTGAGATGTCCTCGACAGCTGATAAGCAGTCCGACTACCAGGAACTCAATATCGATACCATCGCCGTAATGAGACCTGACGGACAGAAGTTCGACCTCGCAGGTTTCCAGACGCTCGGTATCCTCGACAAGGTGTATCTTGCACCCGATGCCGCTTACCAGATCTTCCTGCATTCGCTTGAATTCTCACACGAGGAAGAGGAGAGGCTCCCTTCATTCGGCAGATATCTGAACAGGACTGCGGCTCCCGTTACGCTGAAGCCCAGCACGATCTTCAACCGTCACGTAATGTGCATCGGAGCTACGAACAGCGGTAAGTCCACAACGGCTCTCGCCATCCTCGACAAGGTCGTTTCCACAAAGCGCAAGGCCCTGATCGTTGACCCTACGGGCGAGTACAGGGATGCATTTGCAGACGGCGAGATCACCAAGCTGACGCTCGGTGTTGACACTACGATCTCTCCGGGTAAGGTTACGATGCAGGAATGGGAGAGGCTTTTCGAGACCACTTCCAACAGCCAGGGCGCTATCCTCGCAGAGGCCATCACCTCACTCCGTTACATGCACAAGACCGGTCAGGACAAGTGCTTCTACAAGGTCGGTGAGGACATCGAGGAAGTTCAGGAAGCATTGGCTTCTGTCGGTGCAAACGATACCGAGTTCGACATCTCACTTCTTCCTGAGCAGATCCAGGCAGAGTCTGTTTCCGAGCCTGCAAGAGACGACAACTACAACTTCAAGTACAGTTACGACATGCTCAAGGCGAACGCGAACAACCCGCTCATCCAGAAGATCCAGTATCAGATGACGAACACAAGGCTGCTCTCGTTCTTCTCCAACGATCCGTCGATGTACAATCTCCTCGAAGCTATCGATGACTTCATCCACATGCCCGAGGTCAGCCTCTACATCGATACGTCAATGCTCGGTGCTGCAGAAGGTATCGGCGGCATGGTCATCGACCTCATCTGTAATTTCGTCATCCAGCAGGAGAATATCAACCCGTTCATCTTCTTCATCGATGAGGTTCACAGATACGCCAAGTCTCAGTACTCCGAAAGAGAGTTCCACGGCGGTCTTACCCTTGTCGCAAGAGAAGGCCGTAAGAAGGGTATCTTCCTTTACCTGACGACACAGAACCCGAAGGACGTTTCGCCCATCCTGTTCGGTCAGATCGGTACACTCCTCATTCACAGACTCATGCTCAACGATGAGATCAAGGCAGTTGAAAGCCACCTTGACGATTACTCGATCAAGCATGTCAGGAAGCTCAATCAGGGTGAAGTTATCCTTACTTCCGTCAACCTCCTGCACAACGTGTTCATTCACATCGACAAGAGTGACAGAATGCAGCACAACCAGACGCCGCTGCTGTAAGTTCGAGTTGCTGTTTATCCTCGCTAAGGTCCTCCGCGCTTCGCTTGTGCGGAAATCGCTCGGATAAACGCCCACTCTCGGAAATGAATAATTGGACTGCCTCAATAGTGGATGATCTCACTTTTGGGGCAGTTCTTTTAGTTTTTGACTGCCTGACCTATAAGAAACGAAAAATTCTTTTCTTATAGGTACATTTTTGGCCTTTTAGCCGTTTTCAAAGAAAAATGTACCTATAAGAAATCAAAAAGTGAATTCTTATAGGTACACAAGTGTCTGAAAACACGATTTTGAAGCAAAACGTACCTATAAGAAACGAAAAAATAATTTCTTATAGGTCATTGCAAAAACAGGTATAGAACGACAGAAGCTGTCTCATTATGGTTTGAGACAGCTTCTTTTATGCTATGAAAAAGCTTACGCCCCGAGTTTTGCTTTAGTGTTTATGATGACGACACAGTTCTTTTTGACGCGTTTCATTATCTTGAGCATATTGCTTTTCGAAACGGATACGCAGCCTGCGGTGTAGTTGTGGTCGCCCTTGCAGTGAAGGAAGATCGCGGAGCCTTTGCCTATGACGCACTTTTTGTTGAAGCCGATGTTGAGGCAGTACTGATAGGGCTTTTTGTAGTCGATCAGGTGTTCGCTGTTTTTCTTGTCGAGCTTGGGCAAGTCCTTGATGCTTACCATTTTGTTGTAGTGCATGCCCTTGCGCGTGTCGCCTGACCAGTACAGGTCGCTCGTGACTTTGGTGTAGGGGATGGCGCAGCCGGGATCAGACGCTATGCCAAATGCCTTGTCGATCTTATATACTCCGATCGGAGTCCTGTAGCAGCCTTCTTTACGCTTGCTGTCTTCCACCAGACCGTATTTGCCGACATAGCCTTTGACCGAGAGGATCTGGATCCAGTTGCCTTTGGAGTCGCGCTCGTGCATAGAGACTGTCGCGGTCGTTTTGTTCATGCCTGAACCGGCCACGATTATCAGCTGCTTGTTCTTTTTGTTTTTGGCCTGAGACAGGGAGCGGACCCACTTGGGAGACAGGTTTTTGACAGTTGCTTTTTGAGCTGGTTTTGCCGTGGGAGTGGGAGCGGAAGACGTCTCGGAAGATGATGTCTCAGATTCGCTTTCCGTTGTCTCTTCGGGAGTCGTTTCCGTTTCGCTGTCGGGCGTGCTCTCAGTTTCCGTCTCGGATTCGGTCTCAGTCTCGGCCTCTGTAGTGCCGGCCGTCGTGATCTCAGACGAAGGAACCGTCCCGGAAGAAGCATGAGCAGAGACGGAGCTGCACGAAGCTGACCCGGACAGTATCAGGACGAATAACGATAAAGCAATGAATCTGGCCGCAAGTTTTCTCATGTCTTATCCGAAAATGAACAGGTAGTTATACATACCCTTCCTGGCCATATAGATGTTGATGTCTTTGGATTTAGCAGACTTGCCTGTTTCGAAAATAACGAAATGCCTGATGTTCGTCATCTGGCGGAGGTCTTCCGCATACTGATGTTCTGAATATCTCGGAATGTTTTCCGCGGTGATGTTTTCGTAGTTGTTGAACTTCGACAGGAGGAAATTGAAAAGATCATCTTCCTTGCCGCTCTTGATAAGGATCATGACCTTGCCGTAAGAATCCGTGGTGACATCTGATGCCATTTCAATTTCTTCGATGTAAGAATCATCGATGTCGAATCCCAGCATCTTGATTATGGCATCATGTATCTTCTGTTCACTCTTGGCTCTTGCAATGCTTTCTTTCCTCTCGGCGGGAGTCAGGGAATTGTCTGTATCGCCGCCTGAACATGCGCAAAGGGAAAAGACAAGACCTGCCGTCAGAAGGATCGCGGCCGATTTTTTCAAGATAAGGTGTCTTAATGTATGAACATTGGTTTTCATTACGTTTATCCCCGGTAGTTACTTATAGTCGTCGACATCGAACTTTCTGTCCTTGAAATAGAAATCTCTGTCTTCCTCAGTTATCTTTCTGATTATCCTGCAGGGATTGCCTGCGGCGATGACGTTGTCGGGGATGTCTTTCGTGACGACGCTTCCTGCACCGATGACTGCATTGTTTCCGATAGTGACGCCCGGCATGACGCATGTGTTTCCGCCTATCCAGACATTATCGCCGATCGTGATGTCGATCCCGTATTCATAACCGGAATTGCGTGATTCGGGGTGCACGGGATGTCCTGCGGTATAGATCGATACATTGGGTGCGATCTGGACATTCTCGCCTATCCTGACTCTGCCTACATCGAGAACGGTAAAGTTGTAGTTCGCGAAAAAGTTCTCGCCGATCTCAATGTTATATCCGTAGTCGCAGAAAAACGGCGGTTCTATGTTGATATAGTCACCGGTCTTTCCGAGGATGTCCTTGATGAGACGGTCCTTTTCTTCCGGGTTGCCGGGCTCAAGATGGTTATATCTGAAGATCTTCTTTTTGCAGTCGAGGCGTTCTTCGCCGAGGCCGTCCATCCAGGCCTTGTAGGGGAGATTGGCGAGCATCCTTTCTTTATGATCCATGTTGCCTCCGTTTAATCCAATAGAAAATCGGCCGCGGTATAGAATGCGACGGTGTCACGGTCACGCGCCATGCCCGAGGCTTCCCGTGCGGCCGTGATGGCACGGGATTCCATTTCCGGATTGTGCGATTCCTGATGCATAAGATTGATCGCTTCTTTGGTGTTGTCGGCTCTTCCCAATTCGATGAGTTTTCTAAGGTATCTGAGTATCTTCGGATTTGTATAAGCAGACGCGGTCAGGCAGCTGCCGTATTCCCTGTAATACTGAAGAAGCTCGTTCTCGAGAGAAACAAATCTGTTCTTGTTCTCCGCAAGGATCGCATTCTTTTTCTTCTCCTGATTGCGCCGGTAGTGAGACTTTTTGATGCTGCCGGCCATGATCATTACCAGCCCGAAAAGAAGTACAAGCACCCAGAACTGGAAGATGATGTTCTTATATCCGCAGCTCGAGAAAAGACCGGAGAAGACACAGCCGATGAAGAAGAAAACGATGCCGACTATCATCATGGCATTTCCCGTGCCGCCGGCTGTTGCAACGCGGGCTCCGGGCTTGCTGTAACGGATGATCTTCTCGCAGCATTCATCGTACTCGTCATACTGTTTTTGCTTTTTGTCGAAGTAACCTATCATCTGATCCAGTTTGGCAATGGTGTCGTTGTCACATCCCGGACTGAACATAGACTGCGCCTCCTTCTTTTAGGATTCTTACTTGAACCATTTTACACTATGTTCTTCTTAAAACTAAATTTATTGATCCTTACTTGAGATTACGGCAAATAAATGTCCCCGATCCGGGACCGGGGACAGTAAGGTTATACGGATTAACGGCGGGCAATTAATCGTTCAGATTATCCACGATGACCGTAAGGCCACTTCTTGCTCTGATGGAAGAAGCAGCTGCTCTGGCTTTCCTTAAGTATGTGTTAACGCCCAGCATCATGACCAAGGACATGAACATAGCGAGGATCGAAAGGATAAGGCCGGTAATGGCGCATCCTTTGGAACGTGCATTCTTTCTGGCAACGCCGATTATCGAGAAGATCAATCCCAAAGTGGCGAAAAGGCTTCCTACACCGGGGAACCAGAACAGGCATAGAGCAATGATACCCATGATCATGCCGGCGATGGCAATACCGTTGCTGCGGGCGGCAGGAACCGGTGAAGGTATCATGACAGGCTGTGTGGGCTGTGCATAAGAAGGAACAACGGGCTGATAAGAAGGCTGAGGTGCCTGCTGGGGAGCAGGGGCTCCGCAGTTGCCGCAATAAGGCATTCCGTCAGGAATCATTGAGCCGCATGAATTGCAATACATAAAAGATCCTCCCTTATTAAAGAGTGGCATTTCTGCCGATTACGGAAATTATATCACAAAGGCTTTTAATTCGTGACAGTGGGGACTACCGCTGAAGGATATTGAATGTTTATATGAGCGACACCGCCAAGAGAGCAATCGATCATTATTGGGCCGTTGGCATTGGGATCGACAGACAGGGGTTTGATATATGTCTTGTTGTGCATTTTGAAGAAGAGTTTTTGTTTTCCGGCATTTATATGCAAAGATACCTGTTGCCCGGGATAAACAGACACTGACTCCTTTGTTTCCACGATGATCAAGATCATCGGTTCATCAGGATACTTGGATTGGTATGAGACTACCAGATTAGGACCGGAAACAGCATTTGCCTGTTTTGGTGCGGCGGGTGCGGGCACAGGAGCAGGGCTTCCTGCAATAATATCAGTTCTGAACAACTGAGCACCGCAGTAACAGCAATACATTAATTCTCTGGTGTCATCAAACGGAACGGTTGATCCGCACTTTCTGCATCTTGAATTTATAAACATAAGCACCTCCAAACACCTTTATTGTGATTATAGGAATCATGCATTGATAATTCAATCTGCGTTTCCATGATGTGTTTTTTCCTGTCGAAAAAAATTTTCACAAACAATGAACCTTTCACCGTGCTCATCCTACCTATAGGTAAAGGAAGACAAAAGAGGCTTCCTGAAAATGATATAATCACGAAAGAGGCACGGGGGTGTTACAAATGGAAGGTACTGGTTTTAACGGCAACATTTACGAAGAGTATGCACAGCTCCTGAACAGAGCGAGAAGCGGCGATGAGACAGCTTTCGCTGAGATCTATCAGAAGTCCGAGAGACTTGTATATACGACATGCTACAGGATACTGAACAACAAAGAGAGCGCAGAAGACGCAATGCAGGAGACGTATCTGGCGCTGTATAACAGTCTGGACACGATCAGGGACGGTAAAGCCCTCGTTGCATGGCTGAGCAGAACGGCGTATTTCAAATCCTGTGACCTTGGTGATAAGAACAGAAACAACGTCTCTTATGATGATGCGATCGCTTCAGAAGAGATTCCCGAAGAAGCTGACGACAGCCTCGATTCGCTGCCCGAGTCTCTTATCGCGGTCAAAGCCAACAGGGACATAATCAGCAACATCTTGAAGAAGGAACTGTCGCAGGAGCAGTATATCGCGACATTCCTTTTCTATTACAACGAACTGCCGGTCTCAGAGATCGCCGCCATGATGAATTGTCCGGAAAATACCGTAAAGTCAAGGCTCAAGGCAAGCAGGACCAAGATAAGAGTCGGCATAGAATCATATGAGAGATTGTCCGGAGATTCTCTGGCTGGCGCAGCGGGCATTCCGTTCCTCACGAAGTTCTTTATCGCAAGTGCAAACGATATTCCGCTTCCTGCACCCGGTGTCTTTCCCATCCCGGGTATCGGTCAGAGTGCCCAGCTGGGTAACCTTGCACAGCCTGCGCCCGCACAGTTGGGTAATCTTGCCGGGCAGGCCCCGCAACAACTCGGAAACCTCGCGCAGCCGGCTCAGTTAGGTTCTCTTGCCCAGCCGGCAGGCACAGCAGGTTCTGCAGCGACTAAACTTGGAGTCCTTGCATCTCCGATATTCAAGGTAGGCGTGATCGTAACCGCAGTTGTTGTTACGGCAGTCCCTTCGGCCATCTTAACAAGGAAGATCGTTAAGGAAAAGTTTACTAAAGAAAGCAGCGAAAGCAGTATCCATGAATATATCGACGAATCTTCCGATCCGTTCAAAACAACGTCGCCTGATGGCGGCAATGCTCCTGAATTCACACTGCCCGATGAATCTGCACCCACAGACAGTTCTGAATCTGCCCCTGAATCTGAGACTTCTTCTGATCAATCAGTACCTGCAAAGGTAACGATCAAAGTGACAGATGCCGTCAATAAGACTTTTAAGCGTGAAAAATTCAAGTATCCTTTCAAGATTCCCAAAGTAACAATATCCGGAGTTGATACGAGTGCTGCGAATAAAACGATCAAGAATGAGATCAGTAAGTTCAACACCGGAAAATATAAAAATGTATACACATCGACCTACAAGTACTATATCAATGATAAGACCGTCTCGATCCTTGTGGCTAACATGAACCTTTTAGGTGGAGATAATACTGACGTTAAGGTTTATAACATCGAGATAAGCACAGGAAATCTCGTTAGCAATGGTAATTTGCTTAAGCTGTACGGAACAACGGATTCGGCATTTTTCTCAAAAGCGAAAAGCCTTTTTAGTAAATTCAATAAAGCGACAATAAAAAAATACAAAGTAAAAGGGTACGAGAAGAAATGGATAAATGAAAATACAAAGCATACATCTTACAAATATGTTCAGCCATACATAAATAGCAAAGGGCATTTATGCTTTATTGGTATAACTAACTGCACCGGTGGATCAGGCGTCTGTTATACCAGCTTCGATCTGTCAAC
>CAMZBB010000021.1 GCA_947304405.1 uncultured Clostridia bacterium | reverse complement strand
CATTCCCGGATCGTCATATCGACTGCGGAATCGCAGAAGCAAACATGACAGGCATCGCAGCAGGTCTTTCTACTTGCGGCAAGATCCCGTTCGTTTCTTCTTTCGCAATGTTTGCTGCAGGCAGAAACTTTGAGCAGGTCAGAAACTCCATCGGTTATCCGCACCTCAACGTTAAGATCGGCGCTACACACGCAGGCATTACCGTAGGTGAGGACGGTGCTTCCCACCAGTGCTTAGAGGATGTTGCTCTTATGAGAACGATCCCCGGAATGACGGTAATAGTTCCTTCTGATGACATCGAAGCAAAGGCTGCAGTCATGGCAGCTGCCGAGACAGAAGGTCCGTTCTATATGAGATTCGGAAGAGCGGCTGTTCCTGTCATCAACGACAGACCTGACTACAAGTTTGAAGTCGGCAAGGCTGTAGTAATCAAGGACGGCACAGACATGGTCATCTTCGCAAACGGCGTCTGCGTAGCTGAAGCCATGGGCGCTGCAGACAAGCTCGCTGCCGACGGCATCAGCGCTGCAGTCGTAAACATCCACACCGTCAAGCCTATCGATAAGGATACGATCCTTGAATTCGCCAAGAAGACGAACAGGGTATTTACTGTTGAAGAGCACTCCGTTATCGGCGGTTTAGGAAGCGCGGTATGTGATGTTCTTTCTGAAGAATATCCTGTAAAGGTTACCAAGATCGGTGTCTATGACAGATTCGGAAAGAGCGGCCCCGCCGGTGCGCTCATGAAGGAATTCCAGCTTGACGCAGAGGGAATCTACAACCAGATCAAAGCAAAGATCTGATCAGAAGAATAATTGCCAAATGATTGGGGCTGCCGCAAAACAAATGCGGCAGCCTCTATTGTTTTATATCAGTTTTTGCAATGACCTATAAGAAAAGAATTTTTCATTTCTTATAGGTACGTTTTGCTTCAAAATCGCGTTTTCAGACACTTGTGTACCTATAAGGATTCCGTTTTCGATTTCTTATAGGTACATTTTTCTTTGAAAACGGCTAAAAGGCCAAAAATGTACCTATAAGAAAAGCTTTTTTCATTTCTTATAGGTCAGGCAGTCAAAAACTAAAAGAGCTGCCCCCAAAGCGAGATTGTTCGCTTTTGAGACAGCCCCAGATTATTAGCCGATGATCTCTTCTTCAGGAGTTATCACCGCGCCGTGCTTTTCGAAGATCCTCTTAAGGAAGAACGAGAAGAGAAGAGCTACTATTCCTATACCCATGAATATGAGGATGCTGAACGTGATGACCTGCTCGTAGTGCCAGGCAAAGCAGATGCCTGCCGTAACGACTGCGAAAAGAATGGTGGTGGGAAGGTTTGTAAGCGCCAAAAGGAGAGAGTTCTTTATGGTCTGCTTTACGGTCTCGTCAAACCAGGCGATAAGAGGGAAAGCGTAACTTGCCGACGAAAAGATTGCAAACAGGAAGAATATGGCAGGGAACATGGACCACTGATAATTCTGGGGGAGGACTTCCCTTACCATGTATATCTCAAAAGCAAAGAATGCGGCAAGGATACAGTACACGATCCAAAAGACGGTGGATCTGATGAAGTTCTCCTTGAAACAGCCGAAGAATTCACGGAATACCGACGGGTTCTCACCGGCTGCTATCTTAATAGTAACCTTATATAAAGAGCAAGTTGCGGCACCGATGGTTAAGAGAGGTACGCAGCTGATGAGAAAACAGAAGTTAACCAGTATCAGATTGCATGCCGCGGTAAGTATCCTCATGGGGACGCTTCGCTTGTCGAAAAATGAAGTCATCGTTTGCCTCCGCCCGTAATAAGTGGTTATTACATAAACTAAGAAGTGATTATAACAAAGAAATACATATATATAAACATTCCTGCGTGTTTTTACATGGGCCGGCGGCAACGATGTTCCTTTGGTGTTTTTATGCAAACATTACTTGACGGATAGGGTTTGTTTGTATAAAATAACGATACGTGTGGACAAGAATGTCCATAAGTAGAAAACGAAAACACACAAGGAGGAAATTTTATGAAAAAAGTTATTGCTAGCTTGCTCACAGTAGCTATGATAGCGGCAATGGCAGGTTGTAACAAAGCTCCCGCTCAGAGCTCTGGTGCTACTTCTTCCGAGGCTAAGCCCGGTGAATCAAAGCCCGCAGAGACTGCAGCTCCCGCTGAGACAACCACAGCTGAGACAACCGGTAAGGATACTTTCGGTGAAGGCCCTGTTCACATCAATCTGTGGTCATTCACAACCGAAGTTCCGGACATGGTTAAGCAGTACATCAGCATGAATCCTGATTTCGGCAAGAAGTACACATTTGACGTAACAATCGTTGCTACAACAAATGGTAACTATCAGCCGGTTCTCGACCAGGCTCTCAAGAATGGCGAAGTTGATATGTACGCAGCAGAGTCAGCTTTCGTTAAGAAGTACACACAGGGTAAGGGTGCTGAGTTCGCAGCAGCATACAAGGATCTCGGAATTGATGTCGACAAGGCTATCAAGGACGCTCAGATCGCTCAGTACACTGTTGACATCGGTACAAGACCTTCTGACAACGCAGTTGTTGCTCTTGGTTACCAGGCTACCGGTGGTGCTATGATCTACAGAGCTTCTATCGCTAAGGAAGTCTTCGGTGGTGACGATGTTGCTACAGTTGAGAAGGCAGTTGGCGCTGGTTCTGGCAGCTATGATACTTTCTGGAAGGCAGCTGAGAAGCTCGCTGAGAAAGGCTATCCTATCGTTTCCGGCGACGGCGACATCTGGCACATGGTTGAGAACGCTTCTTCTTCCGCTTGGGTAGTTGACGGCAAGCTCAACATCGCTCCTGAGAGACAGGCATTCTTCGATATGTCCAAGACTCTTTATGAGAAAGGCTGGTCCAACAAGACAGCTGACTGGACACCTGCTTGGTATGCTGACATGAAGGGCGCTTCTCAGGAAGGTAAGGACAACAAGCCTGCATTCTGCTTCTTCGGACCTGCTTGGCTCATCAACTACGTTATGGTTGGTAACGCTGGCGGCGAGAAGATCGGCGAAGGTACATTCGGTGACTGGCGTGTATGCAAGTCTCCTGTAGGCTTCTTCTGGGGCGGCACATGGGTACTCGCTTCTAAGGCTGGTGCTGACAACGCTGACAAGAAGGCTGGTCTTGCTGAGATCATCAACTGGATCACTCTCGACGCTTCTGACAAGGGTCTCCAGTACATGTGGGCTAATGGTACTTTCCCTGGAAAGTCCAAGGACTCCGTTGCTTCTGAGAAGGTTATGAACTCTGCTGATGGTAAGCTCGACTTCCTCAACGGACAGAACATGTTCGACGCATTTATCCCTGCTAACAAGAATGCAGACGGTAAGTGCCTCACAGAGTATGATGAGTCTATCAACTCTCTCTTCCGTGAGCAGGTTAAGCAGTATGCTACCGGCCAGAAGTCAATCGACGATGCTGTTAAGCAGTTCAAGGCTGACGTTTCTGACAAGCTCCACATCGACTCATAATTGAACTTTCAATAGTTTAGTTTAAGTCATTTTCAGCGGCAGGGTAAATCCAGGTTTGCCCTGCCGTTTTTAAAAAATCAACAAGGAGGTAAGAAGATATGAGAAATAAGAAACTGGTCTCATACGGCAAGTTCGGTTATATTTTCTCAATACCTTTTATTCTGGCTTTCCTGGTATTTTCTCTTTACCCCATCGTCTACACTTTAGTAATCGGATTTACAAACCTTGAAGGTTTGAACCCCAAGGATGTACATATCCTTTGGGATAATCCCTTTAAGAATTTCGCTTGGGTGTTAAAATCCAAATTATTCAAGAAGTCATTTACGAACACCGTAGTAATTTGGATAATGAACTTCATTCCCCAGATGGGATTGGCTCTTCTTCTTACCGCATGGTTTACTGACAGAAGATCAAAAGTCAAGGGACAGGGTTTATTCAAAATACTCTTCTACATGCCAAACATCATCACAGCCGCAACGGTCGCTATCCTTTTCGGACAGATCTTCGGCTTCCCTTCCGGACCTGTTAACGCTACTTTGATTAAGTTGGGTCTTTCCAAAGAAGGTTTCGACTTCCAGCTTAAGCCTATGAGAATCAAGGCTGTTGTAGCTTTCATTCAGTTCTGGCAGTGGTACGGCTATACGATGGTAATGCTTATTTCCGGTGTTATCGGTATCAATCCGGAAATCTTCGAAGCTGCTGATCTTGACGGCGCAAACAGAGTACAGACATTCTTCCTCATCACGCTGCCTTGTATCAGAACCATTATGCTTTATGTCCTCGTAACATCACTCATCGGTGGTCTCAACATGTTCGATATTCCTTCGCTCTATGCTATGAACCACGGTGATAACGGCGGATATACTCTTAACTGCTTTATCAAGGATCAGGCTTTCGGACCTGATAACTTCTACGATACCGCTGCAGCTGCAAGCGTACTCATGTTCCTTGTAATTGTCGCACTTTCTCTCGTTCTGTTCTTCATTATGAGAGACAAGGATGAGGCAAAGCTTAAGAAACTTAAGAAGCAGCAGCTCAAGATGGCAAGATCCAGGAAAGCATACTGAGGGGGGACTAATTATGGCTAAAACACAATCACTTCATAAAGAGTCTATCGGCCTCAAGATCATCATCTATGTTGTATGCGTTATCTTGGCGATTGCAAGCGTTCTGCCTTTCATCATCATGTTCTCTAACTCAATGAGAAGCACGTTTGAGATTCAGCAGAGCTCCATTTCCTTCTTCACCAAGGATCCTATCGGAAACCTTGCAAAAAACTGGAAAGTTTTCAATGGTAAATCATTCGATCCTGCGACGGGTTTCATCAACTCGCTCATCGTATCTACAGGTACAACGATCCTCGCAGTTTACTTCTCCTGCCTTACCGCGTATGCGCTCTATGCATATGAGTGGAAGCTCAGAGATGCATTCTTTGGTTTGATCGTTGGTATCATGATGATCCCTGGTACCGTCACAGCTATCGGTTTCTATCAGGCAGCTTACAAGGTCGGTATGACAAACAAGCTTTCAATGCTCATCCTGCCGGCTATCGCTTCGCCTAACATGGTCTTCTTCATGAGACAGTACTTACAGGCGTCACTTTCAATGGAAATCGTCGACTCCGCAAGAATCGACGGTGCCGGAGAGTTCATGACGTTCAACAGGATCGTTTTCCCGCTCATGAAGCCGGCTATCGCTACGCAGTGCATCTTCACTTTCGTCGGAAGCTGGAACAACCTCTTCGTTCCTCAGATCCTTCTTACGAAGAAAGAGAAGTTCACACTTCCTATCGAAGTCAGCTTGCTCAACAGCGATATCTATCAGACCGAGTACGGTTCGATCTACTTAGGACTTTCGTTGACGGTTATCCCGCTCATCGTAATCTATATTCTCCTTTCGAGATATATCGTCGAGGGTGTCGCTCTCGGTGGTGTCAAGTCTTAATGGAGACTACCTAAGTCTTTCGAATTCGATAACAGACTTAAAAAGGGCAGTGAAGATTTCTTCACTGCCCTTTATCTATTGCATTTTTATAGGATCAGGTCCTCTTAACGCGGCGGATCCTCTGGCGGTATTGTGATGGTGAACAGCCGTATTGCTTCTCAAAATTACGGCTTAAGGAAGTAAGATTGTTGAAGCCTGATGTCAAGGCGATATCGCTGATCGACATATCAGTATCAGAGAGCTTTTCAACTACGGATCTGAGCTTCAAATGAGTCTGATAATCGTAGAAGGTCATGCCGGTATATTCCTTGAAGATCCTTGCAAAATGGAACTTTGAATAACCGATGTAATTGGCGGCTTCCTCCATGGTCACGCTTCCGGCATAATGAAGCGAAAGCCATTCGAGAAGACTTCTAAGCTTGATATAGACCTCGCGCTGCTTGTCATTATGAGGGACTTCTATGCCGTCACTGCACTCTCTTTTTTCGAGCATCCCGATGATGCCCAACAGATGCGAGAATATGGGCGTCTCCTTGACCGATGAGGTGTAGAAGAAATAGAGATTGCTGATCTCCATGAATCTGGAATAGATCCTGTTATACACCTCAGGGTAGGTCTCATTGTTAACTACAAGCGGCTCTTTGATGAGATCTTCAAAATCCTGATAATCGAAAAAGCTCTTCAAAAAATCGATCTTGAAAAGGTAAATAAACCTGATGCCTTCTCTGGTGCCGGAAATCTTATGAAGCATGTCCGGAGGTACAAAGAGTATCTCCTTCTGTTTGAGGGCAATAGTTCTGTCTTCGAAAACATAAGTGTAGGAACCGGAAAGAGGGATAGCGATCTCAAGGCAGGAATGTCTGTGAGTCGGGTAGTCCTCAGCCTTGTTATTGTACCAGATCCTCATGTTGGAATTAGGTACGAAATCAACCTCTTCAACGTAATTGCTGACGATCCTTCCGGTAAAGTTTCTGATCGGCTGCTGGTAATTGCCGGGTACCGTATTATCGCTTAATTGCATGGATTGATCAGCTCCTTTATAGATTGCTTTTCGATATGTAATAATACTATAGCAAGATATGTATAAAAATGTGAGTAGCATTATAATAGATTTATGATTTTCATCTGAGAGGTGACACCATGAACAGAGATGACGCAAGGAAAAGAGCAGAAGAACTTGTAAGTCAGATGACCATCGAGGAGGCCGCATCACAGTTGAGATTTGATGCTCCTGCGATCGAGAGACTCGGGATCCCTGAATATAACTGGTGGAATGAAGGCCTTCACGGTGTTGCCAGAGCGGGCACTGCTACGAGTTTTCCGCAGTCGATAGCTCTCGGAGCAACTTTTGATAAAGACCTGTTGGGAAAGATCGGAGAAACGGTCTCAACTGAAGGCCGCGCCAAATACAATGAGTTATCCTCAATGGGAGACCGCGACATATATAAGGGACTGACGTTCTGGTCACCTAACGTCAATGTGTTCAGAGATCCGAGATGGGGCAGAGGACAGGAGACTTACGGTGAGGATCCTTATCTTATTTCAAGGCTTGCAGTTGCTTTTATCAAGGGGCTCCAGGGCGACGGAGAATTCATGAAGGCAGCCGCGTGCGCAAAGCATTTTGCAGTGCATTCCGGTCCTGAAGAAAAAAGACATGAATTCGATGTCGAACCTTCGGCAAAAGATCTGTGGGAGACTTATTTGCCTGCGTTTGAAGCATGCATCAAGGAAGCGGGAGTTGAGGCCGTAATGGGTGCTTATAACCGCGTTAACGGTGAGCCTTGCTGCGGACATTCATTTATTCAGGACATCGTCAGGGATAAGTGGGGATTTGAAGGGCATTTTGTCTCGGACTGCTGGGCGATAAGGGATTTCCATGAGCATCACAAGGTAACCAAGACTCCTGAGCAGAGTGCGGCTTTGGCGCTTAAGAAGGGCTGCGATCTCAATTGCGGCTGCACTTATACATATCTTATGAAAGCCTATAACAAGGGTCTTGTCACCGAAGAAGAGATCAAGAAGGCTGCCGTCAGGCTTTTCACCACGAGATATATCTTAGGCATGTTCGACAAGACGGAATACGATGAGCTGAATTACCTTGATGTCGAGACGAAAGAGAGCATCAGCCTTGCAAAGAAGGCTTCCGACGAGGGCATCGTCCTGCTCAAGAACAACGGCGTTCTTCCCGTGGACAAAGAAAAGGTCAAGGTCATTTCCGTCATAGGACCCAATGCGGATGCAAGACTTCCGCTGATGGGCAATTACTACGGCACTTCATCGGAATACATAACTGCGCTTGAAGGCATCAGAAATGCCGCAGGCGATGATGTCAGGATACTTTATTCTGAAGGCTGCGACGTAAGCCGTACAAGGCCGGATCCACTCTCGCGCGACTACAACACGATCGCCGAGGCAAAAGCGGTTATGAACAGATCAGACCTCGTTATCCTGTGCATCGGTCTCAATGAAACACTCGAAGGAGAAGAGGGTGACGAGGGCAATCAGTATGCTTCAGGAGACAAGAAAGATCTGTCTTTCCCGAAGCCTCAGCAAAAGCTCATCGAAGCGGTAATAAAGAGCGGCAAGCCTTTTGTCACTGTCGTTATGACAGGTTCTGCAATGGATCTTTCACTCCTTTCCGACACTTCATCCGCGATCCTGCAGGCCTGGTACCCGGGTGCGCATGGCGGCCTTTCAATCGGCGATATCATTTTCGGAAAAGTTAATCCTTCCGGAAAGCTTCCCGTGACCATCTGTAAGAGTGTGGATGACCTTCCTGATTTTGAAGAATACTCGATGAAGAACAGGACCTACAAGTATATTGAAAACGCTCCGCTCTATCCGTTCGGCTACGGCCTGACTTACGGTAAAGTCGCGATTACCGGCGCATCAGTATCCGACACTTCCGCTGCTGCGCGTGATAATGGTTTTGATATCACGGTCAGCGTTAAGAATGACGGCACTGTTAAGACCGGAGAGGTTGTCCAGATCTATGCGAAAGCACTTGAAGACAAGAATGAGGTCAGAAACTTCAGGCTTGTCGGATTTAAGCGCATCTGCCTTGAAGCGGGCGAGTCTGCTGACGTGACAATCGCAATCACTTCTGACGTGCTCAAGGTTGTTGATGAGGATGGCGCGAGAGTTATGCCTACCGGTAAGATCGCTCTTTATGCGGGCTTTGGCCAGCCGGACGCGAGGACGGCTGAGCTTTATGGAAGCAAGGCAGTCGAGCTGTTCATCTGAGTGGATCAGAGGTTGTGACCAAAAGTATCACGATTTTACTCGTTTTTGGTACACGATTTGGCAAATTGGCGCTGATTTGCTAAATTGTGTACCTTTTTTGGCTGATTTCGGTACACTTTTACGTACACTCCACATTTAAGACATCAGAGTGTGCTGTTTCAGGTGTGCTTTATGAGATGTCACTCGCCGCCGTGGATGTATTCGAATGAGAGCTCAAGCTTCTCGTTGTGCTCGACTGCCCAGTCGACTGCCCATTCGGACTCGAAAAGCACTACCGGCGCCTCATCGCGGTCAAGGACCAGAAGCGAGGTCGAGGTGAGTGTCATGTTCTTGGGATCGAACTCCGGAACTTCGGATTTGACCCAGCGGGCAAGGCGGTAGGGAAGTTGTGTACGGACGATATCCACGCCGTACTCGGACTTAAGCCTGTACTCTAAGACGTCGAACTGCAGGATGCCGACAACACCCATGACGTAAGTCTCGGTGCCTATTCCGGGCTGCTTGAAGAGCTGCACGGCGCCTTCCTGCGAGAGCTGTTCGATACCCTTTAAGAACTGTTTTCTCTTCATTGAATCCTTGGGTTCAACGCGCGCGAAATTCTCGGGTGAGAATACGGGGATCGGGTCGAATTCGAACTTGCGGTTCGTTGAGATTATCGTGTCGCCGATGCGGAAATTACCAGGATCGAAAATGCCTATGATGTCGCCTGCGTAAGCCTCTTCTGTGATCGCACGGTCCTGTGCCATGAACTGCTGGGGTTGTGCCAGCGTGATCTTCTTGCCGGTGCGCATAAGGTTGACCGTCATGTTTTTCTCGTACTGGCCGGAGCAGATGCGGATGAAAGCCATCCTGTCGCGGTGTGAAGGATCCATGTTTGCCTGGATCTTGAAAACGAAGCCGGAGAACATGGTGTCTTCAGGCTCGATCGTGCCGTCGGTCGAGTGATGGTCAGCAGGCCCCGGAGCCATCTTAAGAAAGTGCTTCAGGAAGGGCTCTACGCCGAAGTTCGTGATCGCGGAACCGAAGAAGACCGGTGTCAGCTGACCCTTAAGGACCTTGTACATATCGAGTTCGTCGCCTGCCATGTCGAGGAGCTCAATATCGTTTCTGAGGGTCTCGAGGTGTCCGGGCATGAGCATCTTATCGAGAGCCGGGTCATCGATGCCGGAGACTTTCTCCGTAACCATCGAAGCGCCGTGGTCGTTGTTTTCCTTATCGAAAACGAGAACGCTCTGGGTAGATCTCTCATATACGCCTTCGAAGTCGCCGTCGGTGCCGATTGGCCAGTTGACGGGGCAGGAACGGATGCCTAAGACCTTTTCGAGCTCGTCCATGAGATCGAAGGGGTTCTTGGCGGCACGGTCCATCTTGTTTACGAAGGTGAAGATCGGAATGCCTCTTCTGCGGCATACCTGGAAAAGCTTGATCGTCTGGGCCTCGACACCCTTTGCGCCGTCAAGGACCATGACCGCGGCATCAGCCGCACAGAGGGTACGGTAGGTGTCCTCGGAGAAGTCCTGGTGTCCGGGGGTGTCCAGAATGTTGATGTGGCAGCCGTCGTATTCGAACTGCATTACCGACGAAGTTACGGAGATACCACGTTTTTTCTCGATCTCCATCCAGTCAGAAGTAGCGTGACGGGCGGCTTTACGGGCTTTGACCGAGCCTGCCTGATGGATGGCTCCTCCGTAGAGAAGGAGCTTTTCGGTTATGGTGGTCTTACCTGCGTCCGGATGTGAAATAATCGCGAACGTGCGGCGTCTTTTTATTTCCTCGACCATAGAATAATTCATTTTGACCCTCATTAGTTATATAATGGTGAATAGACTTTTGAAAAGCCAAATAATTATATATAAGTTTGAGGGGGAATACAAATGAAAAGAGGCGGCGGAGTGCTTATGCACATAAGCTCGCTTCCCGGACCGTTCGGTATCGGCGTGTTCGGTGAAGAGGCCGTGGAATTTGCAAAGAAACTGTCGGCGCAGGGGATGAAATACTGGCAGGTTCTTCCGTTCTCCTACCCGGGAATGGGCAATTCACCTTATCAGAGTTTCTCGGCATTTGCAGGCAACTGGCTGTTCATTGACCCGAGGCGTCTTGCGCAGAGAGGTCTGCTTACGCCTTCGGAGGTCCAGACTGCGGAGTATAACGAGAACAAGTGGAGGATCGATTACGATTACCTGAGGAGCAACCGCGACGAGCTTTTGCGAAAAGCGTTTGAACGCGCGGACAAGGCGCTCCTGAAAGAAGTCGATAAGTTCCTTTCGGAGAATAAATGGGCATCAGACGTAGCGGCTTACCAGTCCATCAAGGATGACAATTTCGGAAGACCCTGGTGGGAATGGACCGACAGCAGGCTCAAGAACTACGACAAGAAGGCCGTTGAAGAACTTTCCGGCAATCCCAATTACAAATATCACGCTTTCGTCCAGTATCTGTTCCTTGATGAATGGACGAAGATCAAGAAAGAGATAAATGAACTGGGGATCTCCATCATCGGCGACATGCCTTTCTATGTTTCCGGAGATTCCGCTGACGTTTGGGCTTCCAGAGAGCTCTTTAAGATGGCCAGCCCGTCCAAGACAAATAAGCTGCTCGCTGATTACGAGAAGGATTATGCAAAGTTCCTGACACAGAAGGCAAAGGCTGAGAAGGCCGGCTCTTCCGAGAAGAAGGAAGAAGAGAAGGAAGAACTCACTGAACCCAGGAAGCCGAAGCCGGAGGCACTCGTTTTCGAGAGCGTTGCGGGAGTCCCGCCGGATTATTTCTGTGAGGACGGCCAGCTCTGGGGCAATCCTATCTACGACTGGAAGAAGATGAAAGCCGATAATTACGCCTGGTGGATGGCCAGGATCGGCGAGAACTTCAAGCTTTACGATTATCTGAGGATCGATCATTTCAGGGCATTCTCGTCTTACTGGGAGGTTGATGCCAATGCTGAGACCGCAAGGATAGGCAAGTGGAACAAAGGACCGGCCCTTGAGTTTTTCGCCGAATACGACAAGGTCTTCGGTGACAGGAGCAGGCTTATTGCAGAGGATCTGGGCGAGATCACTCCCGACCTCAAGGAGTTCATGGAAAAGGTCGGAATTCCCGGCATGCGCGTTATGGAATTCACGTTCTATCCGGGAGATGACAGCTCTTTCATGCCGCATAACTTCAACAAGAACTGCGTTGCTTATACCGGCACGCACGACAATAACACGCTCTTGGGATGGCTCTGGGATTCGAGAGAAGACGTCAGGGACTTCTGCCTGAAGTACTGCGGTTTTGAAGGATCCAACTGGGGCGACGGCGGACCTCACAGCGGTTCATGCAAGGCGATAATCAAGACTCTTTGGATGAGCCATGCCGATGTTGCGATCATTCCCATCCAGGACATGCTCGGATATGGCGCTGACACGAGGATGAACATCCCCGGAACGCCCACGGGCAACTGGGTCGTAAGGTTCTCCAAAGAGGACCTGGATTCGATAGATAACGAATGGTACCGGACGCTCAACACGCTTTACTACAGGTAAGATGAAATACATTCTTTGCATCGATCAGGGCACCACATCCACGAAAGCGTTCCTGCTTGACGAGCAGGGGCATCTGAACGGCGGCGCACATGTGCCGTTTGAACAGTACTATCCCAATCCGGGATGGGTGGAGCACGATGCAGAGGAGATCTACAGATCCGTACTTAAGGCGACTGCAAAGCTTTTCCGTGAGTACCCTGATTCGGTCGGAAATATAGCTGCCATAGGGATCACGAACCAGCGTGAGACGACAGTTGCTTTTACACGCGACGGAAAGCCGCTCCACAAAGCTATTGTATGGCAGTGCAGAAGGACTACGGACATCTGCAGAAGGCCGGAGATCAAGGGCGAAGAGCGGAGGATAAGCGAGATCACGGGCCTTAAGGTCGATCCGTATTTCTCTGCCACAAAGATGCTCTGGCTGCTCGAGAACGTACCGTCTTTGAGCGAAATGGCAGGCAGCGGGCAGGCTCTGATGGGCACGATAGACGGATTTCTCGTCTTCAGGCTCACCGGTTGCAGGACATTCGCTTCAGACTATTCGAACTGCTCGAGAACGATGCTTTTCGACATCTCGAAAAAGGACTATGACGAGGATCTTTTGAAGCTTTTCAAGGTCCCCAGAGAATCTCTTGCGGCGCCGCTTGAATCCTGCAGTGATTACGGAATGGTCGAACTTGATCCGGAGTATCTTGAATCTGCGGGTTTTGATGCAAAAGACAAGGATAACCTCATGAGTCTGAACGGGGTAAAGATCACCGGTGTGATCGGCGATCAGCCCGCGGCGCTCCTTGGACAAAACGCCGTTCACGAAGGCGAATCCAAGACCACGTATGGAACGGGAAGCTTCACTCTCATGAATCTCGGAACGAAGCCCGTCTTCTCCAAAAACGGACTTCTGACATCGTGTGCATGGTCAGTCGGCGGAGTTACTTCATATGCACTGGAAGGAAGCATTTTCCAGGCAGGCTCCGTCATCAGCTGGCTCAAGGACGAACTGCATTTCATCGATTCGCCTTCCGAATGTGACAAGTTCTGCGAATCGATCAAGGATACCGGCGGTGTGTATCTGGTACCCGCTTTTACGGGACTCGGAGCACCTTACTGGAGACCTGACGCAAGAGGCGTCATGACAGGCCTTACGAGAGGTACCGGCCGTGCTGAGATAATCAGGGCGGGCGTTGAGTCGATCGCTTATCAGGTTACGGAACTCGTTAACCTTATGACTGACGATACGGGGATCAAGGCGAAGCAGATGAAGGTTGACGGCGGCGTTTGCGCAAGTTCTTTCCTGATGCAGCTTCAGTCGGATCTTTTGGGCGTTACGATCACGCGTGCGTCGAGCGATGAGATGACAGCGATGGGCGCGGGGTTTGCCGCAGGCATCACATGCGGTATATTTGGTGGTATCGAGGATACCGGCAGGTTCTATGTTCCCGGAAGGAAATACGAGCCGTCAATGCCGGCATACGAGGTATCGAGGATAATGGAAGGATACAGATCAGCTGCCAGAGCGGCACTTTCGGTTTCCGGAGGCTGATAAAGGAACGGGCATAAATGGTACAGGTATACTTCGTATTTTTTAAAGTATTTGTCTGCTTCGTACTGGGCTTTGTCCTTAACAAGGACAGGGTGCTCGATCTTCGCGGCGAGAAAGTCCTGACCGAGATACTTCTCAGGGCCGTTCTGCCGTTCATGATAATATCGTCAAGCCAGACAAACTTCTCGTTCGAAGAGCTTAGGGGAATGGGCGCGATGTTTGCGTTCGGCACCGCGTATTATGCTCTTGCCATCGTGATCTCAAGGGTCGTGTACAGACAGACAAAGTGTTCGGATAATGACCAGCGCGTCATGACGACCTGCACCGTTTTCGCAAACACCGGTTTTGTCGGATTCCCTCTTATGCGCGCTCTCTACGGCGACAGAGGCCTTCTGCTCGCCGCGGTATTCAATCTTGTATATAACGCGTTTTTCTATACATACGGCGGACACCTTATCTCGAAAAAGCCTCAATTCAAGCTTTCCGAGCTTTTCCGCAGCACGGTCTCCACGGCTTCCATCGTGGCTATCGTTCTGTTCATCGTCCCGTGGAGAATGCCGGGATTCATAAATGCGACCATTTCCATGATCGGTGACATGTCTGTCCCGATGTCCATGATGATCATGGGTTCGCAGCTCGCGTCGGTTGACCTGAGGAGACAGTTCTTTGACTGGAAGCCTTATGTCGTATCATTCGCCAGACTCATACTTATCCCGGCAGTGGCACTGATCGCCGTGTGGTCTTTGGGACATGCTTTCTCGATCAAGCCTGATACTATGAAGGTCATGGTGCTTATGTGCGCACTCCCGTGCGGATCTTTGAACGTTCTTTACGCAGAGAAATACGATACTTCTCCGGATCTTTGCACGAGGATAGTCACCACTTCCACAGTGCTCATGCTGGTAACGCTGCTGTTCTGGACATGGATCGTAAGGAATGTTTTGTGAGGTCGATCCATGTCTGAAAGAATAGAAAACAAAGAACTTGTAGAGCTCCTTGGCAAAGTACGCGAAGATAACAGCGAGAAGAACATGATCGCGCTGCTCAAGGCTGCGGCGGGAGCAAAGTTCATCGTGCCGGTCGACGGTACCGAAGGAGCGTACAGTTTTCATGCAGTCAGCGACAAGAACGGCCTCAAGTACATGGTCTGCTATTCCGATACCGACAGTTTTGAGATTGCTTTTGAGGACAAGTACAAGAAGCAGCAGGGTGTCATGGCCGGCTTTGGAGACCTCGTGGAGGTCGTAATGACCGATAAGATGGGGCTGTCCGGTTTTGTGATCAATCCGGGTGTTGAGGAAGTCCTTTTCGGAAAAGACATGATAAAGCTCATAGCGCAGCAGATGGGCATCGGAGGAGACGGAACGGCCAAGGTCGGTGAGCCTGACAAATATCCTCCGGAGCTTTTGGGTGCGCTTACCGATTTCCTCAAGATCGAGCCGTCCGTAAGCAAGGTATGGGTAAGACTGATGCGCGAGAACGGTACTGACCGCATAAGCTGGCTGATAATCGCAGAGACACCGCTTGAGGGTGAACCGCTCAAATATATGCTCGATAACATGCGCAAATACTGTCTGCCTTATCTTGATAACATGGATGCATACTGCGCCTCATCGAAAGAGGAATTCGCATCAAAGGTCATAGCAGGCGTAAAGCCTTTCGTAGAGGCAAACTGACACCGTGGACCGCAACAAGACTTCCATAATAGTTCTTTTCCTGCTTGCCGGATTCTTTTTCATTGCCATCGCAATGGTCTTCAACACGTCCGTAAGGCGCAACGCCGTTCTTAAAAGGGAGGAAGCAGTTGAAGAGAAGATCAAGTATCTCAACTCAAAGGATCTGACGATCTACTGGATAGGAACGGTTCCCGAGGAATTAGAATCCCTCAAGGAGAAGATAAACATCATAAAACCGGGAGAGGTTAGAAACGACAACATGCCGGTCAGGACTTCCTCATTCCGCATCTCGGTCAAGGAAGAGGACGGCAGCAAAAAAGAGATCGTTCCCAGAGATTACAGCGAGTACATGATACTGGTGATAAACACCGGCGACGGCATTACGGATGACGGCAAAGAGGTCATCCGCAACTGCATAGCGGACAACGGCATTCCGGTCATATGTATCGGAGGAGAAGCCTGCAATATGGTCGGCACGCTCCTGATCCACGGCGCAGGCTATTCTTCGGATTACTCGATATTCTACAAGCTCAGTGACGGATACGAGGAACCTTTCCTTGATGCCGCCGCGGTCACGTCGGGAGGCATGGATCTTGCGGAGGAACTGACGGGGAAGATCAGTTCTTATATCGATGCCGAAGCGGCGAAAAAGTACTCTGAAGCTTCATCGCGCATGTCCGCTGCTGTCTCATCCGTTATCGATGCTGCCACGGCTACTACAGAGCCCTCAGAATCTTCTGATATTTCAGCATCAGAAACGCAGGACAATACGGCTGAAAGTCAATAAATCAGGGCATTTGGCCATCGCTGTCGTGCAATCTTCCGGGTTTGACACCAAATTGTAATAATTATAAGATAGTAGGGTGTTCGAGGGGAGGTGTTTTCCATTCGCGCGTTGGAGGACAGGATACTTAAGGAAGGCCGGGTGCTGCCCGGAGAAGTACTTAAGGTAGGGAGTTTTCTTAATCAGCAGATAGATACTGCGCTCCTCATGGATATGGGCAGAGAGATCGCCCGCCTTTATGGTGACAGCGGTGTCACCAAGATCCTTACGATCGAATCTTCAGGTATAGCGATAGCCGTTGCGGCAGGCCTGGCTATGGGCGTACCCGTTGTTTACGCGAAAAAACACGCATCCAGCAATATGAGCCCTGACGTTTACACTTCGGAAGTGTTCTCGTATACGCATCAGAAGAATTATAAGATCGCAGTCGCCAAGGAATACTTATCCTCTGATGATAACATCCTGATCGTTGATGATTTTCTTGCAATGGGCAATGCCTTGAACGGCCTGATCGACATAGCAGACAAGGCCGGAGCAAAAGTTGCGGGAGCCGCGATCGAGATCGAGAAGGGTTTCCAGGGCGGCGGAGATGCTCTGAGAGCCAAGGGCTTCAGGGTCGAATCGCTTGCGATAATCGACTCTATGAGCGATGATTCACTGACCTTTAGGGAACAGTGATACGGGGACGGCATTGTCCCGCTTACAAAATGTATGCAATAAGCTTTGCATAAAAAGAAAACAAATGGAGGCAATTTATGAAGAAACTGGTTTCACTGGTTCTGACAGCTGTTTTTGCAGTTTCCTGCTGCATCTCCCTTTCGGGATGCCAGGCTCAGACTGCACCGGCAACGTCAGGCGCTACAAGCAAGGCAGAGGAGACCACAGCAGGCTCAAAGGAGTCTGAAAGCGAGGCAAAGCCCGCAGCAGGTGATTTCAAGGTTGGTGCTATCTACATCAACAGCCAGAACGACACATCCGGTTATACCTTTGCTCATCACAAGGGCATTACCGAGGGTATGAAGCAGGTAGGTCTTGATCCTTCCAAGGATCTTTACATCGTTGACAACGTTCCTGAGGATGACGAGAAGGTAAAGCAGGCCATCGACCAGCTCGCAGGCGACGGATGCAACATCATCTTCGGTATCAGCTTCGGCTACATCAACGCAATGAATGAGAAGGCTACAGAGTATCCTGATATCATCTTCTCTCACGCAACGGGCTATATGTCCAATGAGAAGAACTTCAACAACTATTTCGGAAGGATCTATCAGGCACGTTTCCTCGCAGGAATCGCAGCAGGTTATAAGTCTCTTGCTATCAAGAACGATAACATCGGTTACGTTTCCGCATGGGGAACAGAGTATGCAGAGACCTGCTCAGGCATCAACGGTTTTGCTCTCGGCGCAAGATCCGTTAACCCTAATGCCAAGATCCATGTTTATGAGATCTCCACATGGGGCGACCAGGAGAAGGAGAGACAGGCAGCTCAGGTTCTTATCGACACTTACAAGTGCGGCGTTATCGGACAGCACTGCGACTCCGCTCAGCCTCAGATCGTAGCTAACGAGAAGGGCGTATTCGGATGCGGATACAACTCTGACATGACAGCTGAAGCTCCCAAGGCACACCTTTGCGCAGCTATCTGGAACTGGAGCGCTTACTATGCAACAGCTATGAAGGCTGCAATGACAGATAAGGGTTCATTCATGACAACAGTAGGCAACTACTATCAGGGACTCAATGCAGGTCTTGTTGACGTATCTCCTTTGTCTTCCAACTGCGAGCCCGAGACAGCCGAGGCTATCAAGATTGCCAAGGATCTCATGATCTCCGGCAAGTGGGATGTTTTCTCCGGCGTTAAGCTCGTTTTCTCAGGCAAGGCAGGTGCTGTTGCCGTTGAGCAGAAGAACGATGCACTCAAGGACAATCAGGGCGCTGAGAAGGTTGCCGCAGGCGGAGCATCCGTCGGCGATGACGTTATCCAGGGTTCTATGAACTACTATGTTGAAGGCGTAACTCAGGTCAACTGATTTTCGCTGATCAATGCTGCAGGAGAGGCTTTATGGAGTATGCCATCGAACTAAAAGGTATTTCGAAGCAGTTCGGACCGCTGTTCGCAAACAAGAATGTCAGCCTGCAGCTCAAAAAAGGTGAGATCCTCGCCCTTTTGGGTGAGAACGGATCCGGTAAAACGACTCTTATGAACATGCTGTCGGGCATTTATATGCCCGACAGCGGTTCTATTTTTATCGACGGCAAAAAGGTGTCGATCAGTTCGCCTGAAGATTCGGCGAAGCTCGGGATAGGGATGGTGCATCAGCACTTCAAGCTGGTTGAGCGGTTCACAGCGCTCGACAACATAAGGATAGGTCTGAGGGATAACAAGAGTCTTTTGCTTAAGAAAGACACTAAAGACGTTGTAATGAAGATGGCCGAGAAATTCGGCTTTGACATAGATCCGGACAAGCTGGTCTCCAACATGTCTGTTTCCGAAAAGCAGACTCTGGAGATCTTAAAAGTGCTTTGCTACGGAGCAAAGATAATAATCCTGGACGAGCCTACGGCTGTTCTCACGGTCCAGGAGATAGACAAGCTCTTCAAAGTCTTGCGCAAGATGAAGGAAGAAGGGCATTCGATAATAATCATCACGCACAAGCTCAACGAGGTCATGGACATTTCCGACCGCGTAACCGTATTGAGGCACGGAGAATACATCGGTACCGTAGTTACCTCTGAGAGCACGGAAAAGAGCCTTACGGAGCTGATGGTCGGCCGTAAGATAGATCTCGACATCAAGTGCGTTCCGATCGAGAAGACAAAGCCTCTTCTTGAGATCCGCGGCCTGACGGTAAAGAACGATGAAGGCGCGATAGCAGTCGATCACCTCGATTTCTATATCAGAGGCGGTGAGATGCTGGGCGTTGCGGGCATCGCGGGTTCAGGACAAAAAGAACTCTGCGAAGCGATCGCGGGACTTCGTCCGATAGTTGACGGAAAGATCATCCATAAGGGCGATAACATTGTCGGTCTGCCGCCTGCCAAGATCCTCGAAAAAGGCATTTCAATGAGCTTTATTCCTGAGGACAGATTGGGCATGGGTCTTGCACCTTCGCTTTCCATCACGGACAACATGATCCTCAAGAATTACGGAGAGCACAAAGGCCCGTTCATCGACAGGAAACTGGCAAGGGAAGAAGCAAAGAAAGTAATCGAAAGGTTCAAGGTCGTAACGCCTTCTACGGAGACCCCGGTAAGAAAGCTTTCCGGCGGTAATGTCCAGAAGGTTCTTCTCGGTCGTGAGATCAAGTCCGGCCCGAACGTTCTCATCACCGCTTATCCGGTAAGAGGCCTTGATATCAACTCTTCATATATGATCTATGACATCCTGAACGAGCAGAAGAAAAAGGATGTCGGAATCCTTTTCATCGGTGAAGACATCGATGTCATGATGGCGCTCTGCGACAAGATCATGGTCATCTGCCACGGCAGGCTCATGGGCGTTGTAAACAGCAATCACACTACCAAAGAAGAGATAGGTCTCATGATGACCGGTGCTCTCGATCTGGTGGACAGGGGCGGCAAGACTGCAGGTATCGCGAAAGATTCCGAAATTGCCGGCAACGATAAAAACGAAACGGAGGATACGGGTCTGTGAAGAAATATCATCTCGTAAGACGCTCCGGTCAGTCTTTGGCAAGACGCCTGGTCTATTATCTTATCGGCATACTGATCTCGCTCGGGATAGGTGCCGTGCTGCTCTGGTCATTAGGCATCAATCCGTTTGAGTTCTACGGAAGGATGCTCAGCATCGGCATGATCGGCAACAAGTATGCCTATAAGAACGTTGAAGGATTCCTTAAGATACTGGTCCCGCTCCTGATCACTTCTCTTGCTCTGGGACTGTCGTTTAAGATGCGCTTCTGGAATATCGGAGGCGAGGGCGAATTCCTCATCGGTGCGATCAGCGCCGCGGTCGTTGCGTTTACCGTCACCGGTCTGCCGAGGCCTTTGACGATATTGCTCATGTGCCTTGCCGCCATGCTCTCAAGCGGCCTTCTGGGACTTTTCGTAGCCTTCTTCAAGGTCAAGTTCAACACCAATGAGACGCTCGTCACGCTCATGATCAATTACATAATGCTGTATGTCATAACATATCTTGGCAAGACCAAAGAGGACTGGAACTTCTTCCTTGATCCGAAGTCGGCAAGACCTATTTTCGGAAAGTTCCCTGAAGCTGCGATAATGGACGGGATCAAGATCGGAAATTTCAATCTTTTGTGGTCCGTAATAATCGCAGTTGCCCTGATAGTGTTTATCTACGTCTACCTCAAATACACAAAGCACGGTTATGAGATATCGGTTGTCGGCGACAGCAGCGCCACTGCTAAGTATGCGGGAATGAAGGTAGGCAGGATCGTTATGCGCACGATGTTCATCTCATCTGCAATGATCGGACTTGCCGCGGGACTTACCGCTTCGTCATCAGGAACGATCTCCGAGACGGTCACAAACAATGTCGGCTGGACCGGCATCGTAGTCGCGTGGCTCGGCAAACTGAGCGTTCCCGCGATCGCAGTAACATCGGTCCTGATCTCGATACTTCAGTTCGGCTGTAAGACCGCAGCGACAAAGTATCCTTCGATCGACAGCAATTTCGCGGATCTCTTACAGGGAATAATCCTGTTCTCCGTTCTTACCGCGGATTTCTGCGCGACGTTCACTCTGAAGAAGAAGGAGGATGCGAAAAATGCTTGATGTAATTACCCTCTTCCTCTTCAGTATCATCGTATATAATATCCCGCTCCTGTACGGAACAACGGGCGAGATCATGATCGAAAAGTCAGGCTCTTTGAACCTGGGCGTTGAAGGCACCATGGCGATCGGCGCGGTCGCAGGATACCTCATCGGAATGCGTTCGGGAAGCCTTCTCGTAGCGTGCCTTGTAAGTTTTGCCGCTTCGGGACTTGTCGGATTGCTTTTCGCCTTCCTTACGGTTACGCTTCAGGCAAACCAGAATGTTACTGGTCTTACGATCACCACGTTCGGCGTCGCTTTCTATTACTTCATCGGTAACGCCGTATCCAACAGCGAATCAAAGTGGCCCGCACTGGGAGACAGTCCGCTCGACAAGCAGTTCTCGCCTATCGAGATACCTTTGCTGTCCAAGATCCCCGTTATCGGCAAAGTGCTCTTCTCGCATACGATCCTCATCTATTTAGGCGTTATCATCGCGATACTGATGTGGCTCTATTTCAAGAAGACCGTTCCCGGATTAAAGCTCCGCGCGATCGGTGAGAATCCGGGCGCTGCCGACTCTCTCGGCGTCAACATCACGCTCTATAAGTACATTCACATCATCATCGGTTCAGGGATCATGGGCATCGGAGGCCTTTACATGGCGCTCAACATGGGCGGCACGTTCGAAGGATCGAACTGCTGGATCAATGGCTACGGCTGGATCTCGATTGCACTCGTCATCTTCGCCAACTGGAGTCCTGCCAAGGCGATCCTGGGAACCTTTGTTTTCGGTTTCTTCAATACGCTCCGTGTCCAGAATGCGCCTCTTGCATCGGCATTCCCGAAAACTCTCGGGTGGCTTACCAAGATACCCGCACAGTTCTTCTCCGCGCTGCCGTTCATCATCACGCTCATCGTGCTCCTGATCAGTTCGGTCAGAAAGAATAATAACAGTTGCGAACCTTCCGCAATTGGAAGAAACTATTATCGCGAAGACAGATAAAGAAGTCCTAAAAAGGAGAGCAGTCAGATGAAACTTACAGGCGCCCAGATAGTTATCGAGACCTTGTTGGAACAAGGTGTTGATACCGTTTTCGGTTTTCCGGGAGCTACCGTTATCGATATATATGACAAGCTTTATGACCGCAGCAATGAGATAAAGCACGTTCTTGCTGCGCATGAACAGGGCGCGGCTCATATGGCTGACGGATACGCAAGATCCACGGGCAAGCCGGGCGTTGTCATCGCGACTTCAGGCCCCGGCGCGACCAATCTGGTCACCGGCATCGCGACTGCATTCCTGGATTCCGTTCCGGTCATCGCCATTACAGGTAACGTTTCAAATTCCATGATCGGACGTGATGCTTTCCAGGAGATCGATATCACGGGCGTTACGCTGCCTATCACAAAGCACAACTTTTTCGTAAGGGATATAAAGGTTCTCGCCGATACGATCCGCGAGGCTTTCAAGATAGCGACTTCGGGCAGACCGGGGCCTGTCCTGATCGATATCCCGAATGACATCCAGATCGGAACGTGCGATTATAAGCCTTTGAAAAAGGTCATTCCCGCGAAGCCCGCAAAAGCGGACGATCTCACGATAGCGAAAGCGGTTGAACTGATAGCCGAATGCAAGAGACCGTACATATACTTCGGAGGCGGAGCGGTGAGAGCCGGGTGCGGCGCTGAGATCCTTGCTTTAGCCGATAAGATCGACGCATTCGTAGGATGCTCCATGATGGGTCTTTCCGAGATTCCTTCTACACATCCGAGATTCCTCGGAATGCAGGGAATGCACGGCCATTTCGCATCTTCCGTTGCCCTTGCGAAAAGCGATCTCATGATCGCCGTCGGCGTCAGGTTCTCTGACCGTGCGACAGGCAAGACTGACAGATATGCGCTCAATTCGAAAAAGATCCATATCGATGCGGACTTCGCCGAAATAGGTAAGAACGTATCCGTTGATCTCGGTGTCTGCTGCAACATAAAGGATTTCCTCGCAAGGCTCACCGATGCCGTGGAAGCAAAGAAACTCCCTGACTGGGAAGAGAAGATAAAGTCGCTCAGAACGCGAGAATCCGATGCTTATGACGATGACACCTTCGTTCCGCGAGAGGTCATTTTGGAGGTTGCTTCCAAGGTCAAGCCGGACACCCGCATCGCTACCGACGTCGGACAGCACCAGATGTGGACTGCGCAGTTCTACAATTTCAGA
Organism: uncultured Clostridia bacterium; assembly: GCA_947304405.1. GTDB lineage: Bacteria > Bacillota > Clostridia > Saccharofermentanales > Saccharofermentanaceae > Saccharofermentans. The sequence goes on along the minus strand of CAMZBB010000021.1, from coordinate 7,244 downwards.
AAGAAGCATACATGGCTCAGCTCAGGCGGACTGGGAACGATGGGCTTCGGATTGGGAGCAGCAATAGGCGCGAGCTTCGCGACCGGCAAACCCTCGGTCCTCATAACGGGAGACGGAAGCTTCGGCATGAGCCTGAACGAGCTCGCTACCGCAGTGACCTACAACGTTCCCGTTACTGTCGTTATCTTCAATAACCGCACGCTGGGAATGGTAAGGCAATGGCAGACCCTGTTCTACGACAAGAGATATTCCGGGACCACATTGGAGCGCGGAACCGATTTCGTGAAACTCGCTGAAGCCTTTGGCGCAAAGGGCTATAGGGCAGATGATATCGACGGGTTCAGGAAGGTTTTCGATGAGGCTTATGCATATAACGGACCTGCGGTCATCGACATGAAGATCGATCCGGATTCGATGGTCCTGCCTATGCTCAGACCCGGAGGGACTTTTGATAATCTCGTGACGTGGAAGGAGGCCGAAAATGAAGAAGGATAAGATAATCATCGCCATCTACGTTGATAACCAGTACGGTGTCCTTTCGCGCGTTACGGCCATGTTCACCAGAAGAGGATTCAACATCGATTCGCTCACCGTCGGAGAGACCGAGTCGCCTGCATATTCACGTATCACGATCACGCTGTCTGCGGCGAAGACCGATAAGGATCAGGTGGTATCGCAGCTCCGCAAGCTCTATAACGTAAAGAAAGTCGTAGTCCTTTCAAACGAGGAATGTATCAAGCGCGAACTCATGCTGATAAAGGTCAGGAACGGAGAAGACGTCAGGGAGCGCATCATCGAGACGGCTAATATATTCAGAGCCAAGATAATCGACCTTGGTGAGGAAGCGATAAGCATTGAGGTTACGGGTGATTCACAGAAGATCGACGGATTCATACAGAACGTCAAGGCTTTCGGGATCATTGAAATGTGCCGCACAGGTATCGTCGCGCTCGACCGCGGCAGTACGACTATCTGGTCCGACCACGATGACGACTGAGCCCGGGGGTTCTTATGGCTGATCTTATCAAGGATATCAATTCACTCGCGATCTTCGGAGGCATGCGCAAAAAGGAGCCTCTGGCAAGTCTTACAAGATTCCTTAAGCTCGCCGATGAAGCGGGTCATTCGCAGAATGATCTCATAGAAGCATATGCGGAGTTTGTAAATGCCATCTATTCCATGCGTCCTGACGCGGACTTTTCCGGAGCCCTTTGGGACTGTCTTAAGTCTGACGAGAACGCTTATATCAACTTTACAAAGACAAATGTCATGAGACGCCGCACCGGCGAAGAAGAGTTAAAGATCAGCAAGATGATGGAAGTCGCTGTCGAACGCGAGCTTGAGATACTTACGAGGATAGGCAACACTTCATATATCAATCTTCAGAGCATGATCTTTTATGAAGGCTATATCGCGCAGTTCAAGACGACGGGGATCGATCTTAAATCGCGTTATCTGGATATGCTCAAGGCACTTAACGGGTGAACCGCCTGACGGGATCATGTAATCCTAATGTCAGAAATCGTTCATAATTTCATAACACATTCTGACATCGCCTGTGGTAGACTAAAGCCATCAGAAAAGAACCAATACATAACAGGTTCAAAGGAGGTGAGACCAATGGGACAAGATAATACATCAAGCAGGCAGTTGGTCTCGCTTGGTTCAGTTCTTCTCTTGTAAGGTTTTCTACTTAAATTGAGTTTATACTCAGCACGGAACCGACAGACCACTGCAACACTTGAACCACAATTTAATAAACAAATTATCCCCCGCAAGCTGCGTTGCGGGGGTTTTGTTTTAGGGTATAAAGCACTATAATCAGAACATAAACTTAAGGAGGTCAGTACCATGGTAGATCTACCCAACATCGACATCAACAAAGTTAAAGAGACAGCCAGCGGAGCACTTGACGCGGTTGCAAAGAACGAACAGGCTAACGATGTTTTCGAGAAGGCTGCAGGAGCAGTTGAGAAGAAGACAGGCGTTGATGTTCCGTCCGCAGCAGAACTTAAAAAGATGATCGACCAGTAATCTTTTTTCGAATCGAAAACATAACGGCAGGGTGATATAAGATCGTCCTGCCGTTTTTCATTGAGATGCCGATTATCTTTATCTTATTGAATAATGATATAATATTTGGAGTGTTTACAGACCTGGAGGGAATCTTATAATGAAACTGTCCGATCTTCTTGAGTTTGACGATATAGTCATTCAGTGTCATGACAATCCGGATGCGGATGCGATCGCATCGGGCTTCGGCATTTACAGTTATCTGAAGTCCATGGACAAAAAAGTCAGACTCGTTTATTCCGGAAATTTCGTTGTTTCAAAGACAAACCTCAAGTTCATGATCGACGTACTCAATATTCCGATCGAGTATGTCGTGAGGATCGACAGGGCGCCCCAGCTCCTTATCACATGCGACTGTATTTACGGCGAAGGCAACGTCCGCAGGTTCGAGGCAGAGACCATAGCTTCGATCGATCACCATTATCTTGTGGATAACAATCCTCCTGAACTGAACGATGTCCGTCAGGGTGTAGGCAGTTGTTCCACCATCGTTTGGGATCTTCTCCGCAAAGAAGGTTTTGAGATAAGCAAGAATCTTTCCACGGCGCTTTACTACGGTCTTTATACCGATACGAATACGCTCGCGGAGATCTACCATCCGTTAGACCGCGATATGCTTGATGATATCTACTACGACAAGGGATTGATCAAACAGTTCTGCAACATGAACATGACTCTTCAGGAAGTTAAGATCGCAGGAATGGCCCTCTTGGGTTACGAGTATCACGAAGTGCACAGATATGCTCTTCTCGAGACGATGCCTTGTGATCCTAATATCTTAGGTCTTATCAGTGACTTTTTCCTTGCGGTCGATACCGTTGATGTATGCGTTGTTTTCTCCGAGCTTGACGTAGGCGTTAAGTTCTCCGTAAGAAGCTGCACCAAAGAGGTAAGGGCAAACGAGCTTGCCGAATACATCGCGCGCCGCATAGGTTCAGGCGGCGGACGCTCGGACAAGGCGGGCGGACTCATTCAGAAAGAACTTTTGGCTGATCTGAGACCCGATTATCTTTCGTCTGATAATATCCACAGACATGCCATCGTCACTACGGTTCTCCGTGACCGTCTGCACGAATATTACCATAACTGCAGGATCATCTATGCGGACAAGGAAAAACTTGACATGTCCGAGATGAAGCACTACAAAAAGCTCCCGCTCAAACAGGGCTACATTATCCCTTCGGAATTCCTGGCAGTCGGTACGCCTATCCTGGTCCGTTCACTCGAAGGCGATACGAACCTTAACGTCTCTGAGGATACCGTAATAATGATCGGCGTCAGAGGAGAGGTATATGCTTCCAACCAAAAGGTTTTCAGTAAGAATTACCAGACTGTTGATGAGAAATACAACATGAAGCTTGAGTATTTTCCGACGATCAAGAACACGAAGACAGGTGAGATAGTTCAGCTCATAGGCAAAGCGAAAACATGCGTCTCCGGCGGAGGCAACAAGATACTTGCAATGCCTTGCACTACCACGACGAAGGTCTTTACAAAGTGGAACGGTTCGGAATATCTCAAAGGTGAGCCGGGTGATTATCTTGCCGCTAAGGAAAATGATCCGAACGATGTCTACATCATTCGGAAAGACATCTTTGCCCAGTCATATGCACTTGATGAGAACTGATCCCTTAAGGAAGCAGGACGACACCAAATGGATTACAAGTACGATGCTTTTATATCTTACAGGCATGCCGAGAAGGATACTCTGATCGCCTCGGAGATACAATCGAGCCTTGAACGGTTCAACATCCCAAAAGAACTGCGCAAGAAGACCGGTAAGCAGAGATTTAACCGCGTATTCAGAGACGTTGAAGAGCTCCCCATTTCCAGCAACCTGACAGAGGATCTTGAAGAGGCGTTAAGGTCTTCTGAATATCTCATCGTTATATGTTCCTACAGGACTTCGGAATCCGACTGGGTCAAAAGAGAGATCGACACGTTCCTTGAACTGCACGACTACAATAAACAGCTTATCCTTACAGTACTTGTCGAAGGCGAGCCGGACGAAGTAGTTCCGGAGATATTAAGGCATGACAATATCACGCATTACCTTGCCGACGGATCTTTCTACTGCAGGGATGAAGTCGTGGAACCGCTGTCTGCGGATTACAGGATGCCGATCCCAAAGGCCAGGAAGATCGAGCTTCCCAGACTTGCCGCCACGATGCTCGGATGCAACTACGATGACATCATCAAGCGCAGAAAAGCATATAAGAGAACAAGGCTTCTTATCGAGACGGCGATCATATCCCTCGCTGCGATAGCGCTTATGGCCTACATCGGCGTCATGTTCATGAGGATCCAGGAAGGTCTGCGCAATTCGCAGATGAATCAGGCGAGATATCTGGCTTCGGAATCGCAAAAACTCCTGGATGATGGTGACCGCATCGGAGCAATACAGCTTGCGCTCGCAGCACTTGTAGATAATGACGGCAAAAACCGCCCGGTTACGAGTGAAGCGCGATATGCCCTTTCCCAGGCACTCGGTTCGTATTCAACGAAGGGAACTACTAACTCGGCTCCTGTCTGGAGATACGAGACTTCATCAGCGATCATGACGTATATGGTCAACAGTACGTATGACCGTCTGGCGATACTTGATGCCAATGGAAAGCTGGATATCTGGAACCTTCAGGACCACACGCTGGTGAAGACGCTTGAGGGCGATGAAAGCAGGTTCATTGACTGCAGATACGACAAGGACGATAACCTTATCATCGTCAACACTCATGGCGTGGCTTTGTATGATGCCAAGGACTGGAGCGTTAAATGGAATTACAAGATCAACAAAACGCTCTCCAAGCAGGATAACCTGATAGCATATTACAAGAGCAACGGTTACATAGCTTTAAACTGCAACAACCGCTTCTGCGTCATCGATTCTGCTAACGGTTCGGTCATAAACGAGATAGATATCAGCAAATATGAGACACTTAAGGAAAAGGCGGATTCGACAAGCGTCTTCAAGATCGAACGGTTTGCGTTCAACAATGATTTTTCGAAGATCGCCTTTGCAGGATCTGAAAAGGAATTCGATAACTACGCACTGTATATTTATGACATTGAGTCTGACAAATGGTCCGGTGTTATAGAGGATTCAGGCAGTTTTATCAAGCTCTTCTACGATGCGGATGACAACCTCTTTGTTTTGAGACGTTCCAAGGAAGACAATGCTGCATCCTACTACAACAAGACTGATATGATTTATGATGCTTCAGTCATTATCGAAAAGATATCTGCAAACGGTAAATCTGCCTGGAAGACCGAGATACCTTCATTCGTCAGTATATATAATCCGTTTATGAACAGCGGCGAATACTATACAAAAGACGGAGGCAAGACCGCGGTAGTCGTGGCGGTTTTCGGCAACAAACTTGTATATGTCGATAAGAAGAGCGGTAAGGCCGTCAAGACTTATGATCTTCCCGACAGCGGAGTCGCTGCGGGGGTGTCTTCTGATACGGCAACGGTTATTACACGTGACGGAATGCTGTATGGTTTCCCTCTTGTTGAAGGCAAAAACAGGGCCATATCGGGAACAAAGTTTTTCATGGACGGTGTTGTCCAGCTGCTCGTGTTCAGAGATGAAAACAACAGATCCCAATTCCTTGTTGAGGACTCTACGAACAAAGTTATAACCGAGTACAGTTCAAACTTCGCGGATACGAAATATAAAGAGTTCTCCGGAACTGAATCGATGCCGCTTATAAATGGTGGTGTCAAACTTGGAAAGTATCTGATCACTTACGGCTTGCAAAACTCATTGTCCTGCTCCGATCTTGATACGCGCAAAGTGCTTTGGACAAAGCAGTTTCCAAGCGATAAAAATACCATATTGGACAAACCGTCTCCGGACAACAAGTATGTCTTCTTTGTCCAGGAGGTCAGCAGTGCGGAAAAGACATACAAGCTTGTCAGGGTCAATTGTCTTGATGGCGAGTTTACGGATGCAAACAGTGAGTTCCCCGTAACCAAGAGAAGCGGATTTGTTATATGTCAGGGGAAGATATGGGAACAGACTTATGATAGTAAAGAGTCAAAACTGACGCTCTATTCATACGACATGTCAAATGATACCGTCAATAAGACCGTTGTGGATCTGAGCAAGCAGGCTCAGAACAACTTTAGAGGCGGACTAAAGGTATCTCCTGATGGGAAGCAGGCAGTAGTCTACTTTTCAACGCGAAAAGACGATCAGGAGTTATTCATCCGCATAGTGATCAATTGTGAAAGCGGAAAATATACAGAGTACGAGACCGGGACTTGCCTGGCAACGTTCTGGAATGAGAATGGCAAGAAACTGGCGGAGGTATCGTCAGACCTTGGAGTGATAAATGTCGTATCGTCGGACGGCAAACTGCTCCATTCAATAAACACGGAACTCCGCACCCCCAGAGCAGTATCTTTCTATAAAGATAGACTCTACGTACTCTATACCGATGATGTTCTCTGCGGCTATGATGCCATGGGCAAAAAACTGATCAATATTGATCTGGGACATGGTGAACTGAGTAGGGATGCGGTTGCCACCTTTGATTTTATTCACGATTATCTTTTCTTAACAGTGGGCAAATACACCGACATAATCAATCTTACTGACGGAAAGAGCATCGATTCCATAGCGGGCTTCTTATGCTTATACGACAAAAACGATAATGATCTTACTCTTTCTGAAGCGATCGTTGTCTGCAAGTCTTTTACCGACGGGTACGGCAATGTTATGGGATACTTCGAATACAAGACTACGGATAAACTGATCGCACAAGCGAAAGAATTCATTAAGGGCACCACTGTCAGCGAGGAGTTCAAGCGCAAGTACGGATTGGAATAACCGAAAAGACAGATGACTTACTAAATCCGAAAAAAACACATTTTCGTAAGTGCATTATTCATGTTAAGCCGCAAATTGTTGAGAAACGCACTTACGAAAACGGCGAAAATTCATTTTTCGTAAGTCAATGCTACAAGATTCGTTCGAAAGAATAAGGAACTGTCTCAAAAGTGAATGATCTCACTTTTGGGGCAGTTCCTTATTCTGGCTGCCTGACCTATAAGAAATGAAAAATTCTTTTCTTATAGGTACGTTTTTGGCCTTTTAGCCGTTTTCAAAGAAAAATGTACCTATAAGAAATCGAAAAGTGAATTCTTATAGGTACACAAGTGTCTGA
>CAMZBB010000020.1 GCA_947304405.1 uncultured Clostridia bacterium | reverse complement strand
GATTAAAGTCAAGTGAATTGTTGGATAATTCGCAATATAGCACAAAGCCTGAGATATCTCAGGCTTTTCTAATGTGTTGTTTTTCAGTGGCTAAACAATGGCTTTAGCCAGGAGCGGACAACCTGGTAACGCCCGTCCTTTCTATGATTTAGCGTTCGTGTGATGGAAGATATAAGCCGGATTCCCTTAATTATCCCATTGTATTAAGGGATTATTCTCCCAAACGAATTGCTATTCCCACAAATAGTGATAGAATTTAAGGGAAAGCGAAAGGGGATAAGGGAATGCGTGACTTCAATTATTCTTCCATTAAAGATAAGAAATGGGATTCTGAGATCCTCGGATATATAGCTGCTATATACAAGGAAGCCGGTAAGCAGGAGTTGTATCTTAAGCAAAAACCTGAAGAATTGGAAAAGCTTGTCGAGATTGCAAAGATACAGAGTACGGAGGCTTCCAATGCCATCGAAGGCATTGTTACAACTGAAACCAGAATCAGACAGTTAGTTGAAGAAAAGACAACACCAAGGAATCGTAATGAGCAGGAGATAGCCGGTTATAGAGATGTACTCGGAATCATCCATGAGAGTTTCGATGCTATTCCCTTAACTCAGAATTATATTCTGCAACTGCACAAGATACTCTACAGCCATATGAGCAATCCCGCAGCCGGAAGGACAAAGACTGTTCAGAATTATATAAGCGCAACATACGCTGACGGACAAAAAGAAATCTTATTTACGCCGTTAGAACCATACGAGACTCCAAAGGCACTGGACAGATTATGTGAAGAATATAATCGTGTAATCGGTAATATGGAACTTGAACCGCTTATTGCAATACCGATCTTTATCCATGATTTTCTCTGTATTCATCCTTTCAACGATGGGAACGGACGTATGAGCAGACTATTAACTACTCTTCTTCTGTACAGAAGCGGGTTTTATGTTGGAAAATACATCTCTCTCGAAGCAAAGATCGCCAAGAATAAAGACCTTTATTATGGTGCTCTTTATAATTCACAACAAGGATGGCATGAAGGCAAAGATGATCCGATACCGTTTATTAAATTTATGCTTGGAATAATCATAGCAGCATACAGAGACTTTGAAGACCGCTTTGCAATTGTCGAAATCAAAAGGCCTGCACTTGAGATGGTAAGGCTTGCAACGCTGAATAAGATAGGGCGATTTACAAAACAGGACATAAGAGAGTTATGTCCTTCTCTCAGCATTAGTTCTATCGAAGGATCTTTACGTAAACTCGTCGAATCAGGTGAGTTAAAGCGTGAGGGGAAAGGGAAAAACACTTTCTATTATCGAATGGCATTATGATTACACATGTCGGAACACAAACGATCGAGACAGAACGCTTGATCCTCAGACGCTTTGAGTACTCGGATATTGATTCTATGATCAGGAACTGGATCGCTGATGAACGGACACAATATGATTACGGCGAACCATGTTATCCCACACCCGAAGACGTACGGGATCTGTTTGATACGAAGTATATTGTTTCCTATGCCAAAGATGATTATTATCGCTGGGCGGTCATCGAGAAAGGATCAAATGAATGCATCGGGCAGATTGCCTATTTTTCCATGGACACAAATAACAGGCACGGGGAGATAGAGTATGTTATAGGCCCCGCTTTCCAGGGAAAAGGATATGCTACTGAGATGACGAGAGCAGTTATTGCTTTTGGCTTCGAAAAGATCGGCCTTCACAGGATCGAAATTGATTGCAGGCCTGAAAATGAAGCATCCCGGAGAGTCATTGAGAAGTGCGGCCTGAAATTTGAGGGGGAATTCCGTGATTTCTTCTGGCGCAAAGATCATTATGAAGGCAGATGCGTATTTTCGATCCTAAAGGAAGAGTGGTAGGGATAATCGCAAAGATAAAGGGGTTCCGGTAATTTCCGGAACCCCTGATCTTTGACTGAAAGCTGTTGAAAGTGGCGGCCGCTTAGTTATTGATCCACGGCTACCAGCGTTCCGTCGGGCTTTACGTCAAAAGAATATTTCGTAAAGTCGAATTTCTGGCCGTTCCAGGTCCTTCTCTCACATTCATAGAAATCCAGGGCCGGAGACGGAACATCGTGGATGTTGCAGTCCTTGAAGTTGATCCCGATGGTCTGTCTGAAGTACGCTGCGCCGTTGCTGCACTCGTAGATCTCGGTATTTATGATGTCGATATCGTTACAGCAATAGGTCTCTATGCCCAGAGTTCCACAGCCGTAAAGACGCATATTCTCGACCTTGATGTTCTTGCACTTGTCGAAATCAAGAACTCCGCCGCTGCAGCCGCCATAATCCTTCTTATGGCCTGCAGTGAAACCGTCGACGGTTATGTTCTCGCAGTTAACGAAGCTGAGCACGTCAGCACAACGCGGAAGGGCTTCAAATGTCGTTGCGGCAGGATCGATCTTTTTAGCCGTGATGGTCAGATTCTTGACATCGCGGATGACGAGTTCGGGACCGTCCGGTGTTTCTGCCCAGCTGTAGAATTCAGTGCCCTTCCAGCCGTAATTCTTTGCCTTGGTCAGATCGAAGCTTGTACCGTCGAGGATGATGGTACGGTCGGAACCGATGGCGCTGAGGAACTCATCTGTCGTCTTTACGGTGATTCCTGTTTTGGGAAGGTTATTCTTTGCCTTAGAAGAGGGTGTAGGGGTGGGACTGGCCTTTGGAACTACGGACTCAGGCTTGATGTCACGAAGCTTCATGGCAGTGAACTGAGCAGCATCAAGTTCTTTGCCGTTAATATCGGTCGCTTTGATCTTTGCACCTTCCTTATACCAGCCTTTGGTGTAATTTCCTTCAAAGTGGCAGCCGTCGATCACCGCTTCATACTGAGCCAAATCGAAAGTGCATTCACTGAGAGTGTTTTTCGTTACCTCATTGGAGATGAAGAATACGTTCTTCGAACCGTCCGCGCAAAGCAGTTCCTCAGCCTTGCTGTCGTGAATCTTGCAGTTATAGACGGTGAAGCCGTTGGTCTCGTCTGCTTCGAAGAGACGGTATGCACTGCTGTCGATCTCTTTTGTTCCGTGATCGTGGATATCACAGCCGCTGATAAGAACATCCTTGCATAAACTGGCACTAATCGCGCCGTCGCTGCATTCATAGATGTCGCAGTTCGTGATGTTGAGTTTTTCGCTGTTAAATCCCGAGACGCCCTCCGTACCGCATCCGTAAAGACCGCATGAGTCTACATTGGCGTCAGAGCAATTCTCAACGTATATGACGCCGCCTGTGCAGGTACCGGGCTGCTTCGTATGACCGGCTGTAAGATTTGATACTGTGAGCTTATTGCAGGCTCTGAATCTTAATACATGTGCATATCTCGGAACTGCAGCAACAGTTGTCTTGCCAATTCCGGCGCCGCGGATCGTCAGGCCTTCGACATCGTGTATGATCAGCTCGGCGGAGCCTGCTCCGTCACCGAGTTCAAGGTTCCATGAATAATAGCTGCTCTTTGATTCCTTGGCATAATCCTTTGCCTTGCTCAGATCGTATTCGCCTTCAGCAAGCTCGATCACGGTGTTGGGAGCGATCGCAGCAAGGAACTCGTCAACGGTCTTTACCTTAACAACGCCGCCTTCAATTTTGGGTGCCGCAGCCTGCGCTTCTGAAGCCTTTGCGTGAACGGGGCCGGCAGCTACTCCGCATCCTGTAAGGAGCACTACGGTAAGGGCTGCTGCAAGTATGCGGGTTCCGCTTTTCCTATAGCTCATTATCTGAACAAGTCTTTCTTTGAGATTCCTTTTTTCTGTAGCAAATGACGTTGCGACAACGGCTGAAGGCAGAGCTGTTGAAGCTGCCATCAAAAGGAGCGAGTCGCCGTAGGACTGCTTTTCGGCTCTGTCCATGGACCTAAGGAGCATCTCGTCGCAGCTCATCTCGCATGAACGGTTGATCTCCTTGCGGATAAACCAGGCTACGGGGTTGAACCAATGTACGGAAAGGATCGCTACTGAGGCCCACTTGTAGAGCGCGTCAAAGCGGCGGTAATGCGTAAGCTCGTGACGGAGAATGTTGATCAGGAGCTCTTCATTATATTCACGGAAAGGCAGAACGATCTTCGGCTTGAAAACGCCTAACATCATGGGCGTACGGGCTGAATCGGAAAAATAGAGGGCAGGCTTTCTGCCGGGGATCGAAGCATACACCTCTTTGGTGAAGCTGTCGGGCTCCATAAGATTCCTCTTCAGGTAAAAGCTGAACTTGAGATAAGAAAATACCGTGATACCCATGCTTACGATCGCGCCTAATGCCCAGATCGAGAGCCAGAGCTTGGGTGAACGCCAATTAAATGAGAATTTGGCCTTCGGGGCAGTCTCAGTAACCGTCATCTCTTTAGGTTCCGTTGCAGTAAGGTTGATGTGTGTTCCGACCGGTTCGGTTGGAGCGCTTTTCGTGATATCGTTCTGAACATATTCAGAATCGTGATCTGTATCCTCCTGAACGTCGATCTTGCTGTAAGCAGCGGTTACGACAGGAGCGGGTTCTGCTGATTCAGTGTTTGCCGCTGTGGGAACAAATCCCGGAAGGGGCAAGGTAAAACGTAAAAGTACCAGGAGCCATGCATAGTAATAGACCGTGCTCGGCATCTTGCGCAAAACGGTATATCTCAGGCCCATGAGAAGCAGCGCCAAAACACTGCCGCTAATGGTCAGCACAAGCATTGTATTCATTCTTTATTCCTCCACCTTAAACATGCTCCGCAATTCGGCAATATCGTTCTGAGTAAGACCGTTCGAATTGACGAGAGAAGCTATCAGTTCACTGGCCTTCCCGTTATAGATGCGGGTAATGAGATCCTTGGTAGCCCATGAACTGTATTCTTTTTCCGTTATGACCGGAGAATAATAGTAAACATTGCGTTTTTCCTGGCGCACGGCGCCTTTTGACACGAGTCTGGAGATCAACGTCTTGATCGTTGCAGGCTCCCATCCTTTTGATCCCTGAAGCTGTTCACGGATCGCCGTAACGGGCAGAGCGTCCTTTGCGCGCCACAGCAGCTTCATGACTTCCAGTTCGGAATCAGTGATTTTGCTGGCAAGATTATCTGACATGAAATTGTCCTCCAATTTGCAGTTTACAATTGTAGCTTAAGCAAGCTTAATCTAACATGCAGAGGTTACAGTTGTCAACTGCAACGGGAGTATGCCTCATATTTGCCTAAAAGACGTGAATCCGGAATTACATGGTTTTTCTTAAAAATGGCTATACACATGGTATACGAAGCTGCATCGACTACGGCCAAATCATTTACGAAGATGTCATTTCACGTTAATTGTGATGGGCTTCTTTGGAACGGCAAAAATACTTGACTATATTTTTCGATCGGACGCTGACAGTGCACAATAACGCTTCCGCTTGGTATAATAAAAAGATTAATAAATTAAATTTGATACTAAAAAGGAAGCCGTGTTAACAGCTGGTGGCGTTTTATGAAAAAGACCTTAATCATCATAGTCAACGTGATAATTATCGCTGCCATATTGAGCTTCGTTGTTATTTACTCCGGATATGCGAGCAAGGATTCATACCGCAGGCAGATAACTAATTTCGAGAATACGGCGGTCAGCATGGAGAAGGTCACGGCCAACTTCCTGGAAGGCGAGCAGAGAGTCTGCGACGTCTGGGCACGCTATATCAACAACAAATCCATGACCATGGCCGAGGCGGCCGATTATATACGCTCTTCACACGTGCTTTCCAACACTTCCGCGCATGTGGTCTACCTTGACACGCTCAAGGGTCTTTCCACCCGTCCCAGACAGGGCACGGCTGATGATTATGAGGTCTCATATGAACGTGTGGATCTTCTGAAAAGCTTAAAGCTTGATGACGAGATCGGAAGATCTGTCCAGATCACACGCGCCTACACAAACCCCATGAACGGTGAGCAGTCACTCGCTTTCTGCAATACGGTCGTTCTGAAAGACCAGGATAGCCAGACCTTAAAGAATGCGATCCTGATGCGCATAATCCCCATCTCGGAACTTGAGCAGAAATGGATCTTCGCGCAGACGGAGCTTGTCAATGCCGAGCTGTCCATGATCGATGCCGACGGCGATTATATTCTCAAGGGTCCCAGCTTCAAGAATTCCAACTTCTTTGAATTCTACAAGTCATATAATCAGACGGATCCCGAGTCGACGAAGCAGTTGTCCGAGAAGATCACCGCATCAACGGGATCTATCACAATGCTCAACTCGCACGGACAGGAGTGCATTCTTGCATTTACTCCTGTGGATGCCACGTCCGGATGGACAATGCTGGCCTTCGTTCCGGCGAATGACCTTAACGTTGATAAGCAAAACTGGCTTCTGTTCGGAGTCGTATCGGCAGGCTTATTGATATTGTTCCTCATTGACATGTTCCACGTGCTCTTCCTTAACAAGAGACTGCAGACCACCGCCAGGGAAGCCGAATCCGCAAATAAGGCGAAGACGGATTTCCTTTCCACCATGTCGCATGACATCAGGACCCCGATGAACGCGATCATAGGACTTACGACCATTGCGGAGAAGAACCTCGGAGACGTGGAATCCACGGAAGAGAGCCTTAGAAAGATCAGTCTTGCAAGCAACCATCTGCTGACGCTGATCAACGACATATTGGACATTTCGAAGGTGGAGAGCGGCAAATTAAAGCTCAGTCCTTTGACTTTCTCCATTGTTGAAACGGTTGAGAATCTTGTAAACATCTCCCAGCCGATGATTAAGGAAAAGAATCTCGAATTCAGTTTCCATATCAATCAGATGGAAAAAGAATACCTCTACGCAGACCAGCTCAGATTAAACCAGATCTATATCAATATCCTTTCCAACGCAGTCAAATACACGGAACCCGGCGGAAAGATCAGCGTTGATATGCTGGAGGAAAAGAGTTCCGTGTCCGGATGCATACGCCTGGTCTATAAGGTTGCGGATACCGGCATCGGAATGAGTCCGGATTTCCTGGAGACCATGTATCAGCCGTTTTCGAGACAGGTGGACAGCCGCGTCAACAGCATACAGGGAACCGGTCTGGGCCTCGCCATTACAAAGCAGATGGTCGAGCTGATGGGCGGTACGATCGATTGCATAAGCGAGCAGGGCAAGGGAACGACATTCACGGTCACACTGGATATTCCGGTTGCCGACAGGCAGCGCGAAGACATGAAGCTTGATCCCGTTGACGTTTTGATCGTTGACGATGATGAAGTCATGCTTAAGACGGCTGCCGATACGCTCGAGTCTCTCGGAGCTTCGACCGAGCAGGCGAGAAGCGGACTGGAAGCACTCGGCATGATCGAGCACAGACACCTTTCCGGAAAAGATTACGATGTCATCATCGTTGACTGGAAAATGCCTGAGATCGACGGAACTGAGACCATCAGCCGCATCCGTTCGGAGATCGACACCAAAGTTCCGATCCTGCTCATCTCCGCCTATGACTGGTCGGATATCGAGGAAAAGGCAAAGGAGGCAGGCGCGAACGGCTTCGTCAGCAAACCGCTCTTCCGCTCTACGCTCTACGATAAGATCAACGACCTTATCGGAAAAGAGTCCGTATCCATTGAGCCTGAGGACGATTATTCCGATCTTGCGGGACTTCGCATTCTTGTTGCCGAAGATATCGACATCAACTGGGAGATAGTCTCCGCAATGCTCGAAATGTTCGGTATTACCGCCGAACGTGCGGAAAACGGACGCGACTGCGTCGAAAAGATGCGCGAAGCGAAGGAAGGTCAGTACGAACTGATCTTCATGGATATTCAGATGCCTGAGATGAATGGTATCGATGCGACCAGGGCTATCCGAAAGCTGGAGAACCCGTGGGCTTCATCCATCCCGATCATCGCAATGACGGCGGACGCGTTCTCCGAGAACGTTACGGAATGCCTGAACGCCGGAATGAACGGACATATAGCAAAACCCATCGACATAAAACTTGTTATCAGGGAGATCCGCAGGATCCGCGAAGAAAGGAAGCAATCATGAAAAAGATAATCTGCATGCTCATATCCGTACTGATGGCGTTGGAGCTTGTCTCATGCGGTTCGGCTAATAAAACGGCCGGCAAGGCCTTTAAGCCCTCATTGGATAAAAACACCAAGTGCCAGATCAACGTTGCCGGCGGATACGATAATTTTGAGGCGCTGGAGGCTGAATTCGACCGCTTCAACGAGTTCTATCCCAACGTTGAGCTGACATACACGAAGATCGATGACTATAACAACATGATCGGTACGGTCCTGAACGGAAAGGACGCTCCTGACATCTATGTAAACTACAACTGGATGTACGGGCGCGACAAATACAAGTCTTCGATAGATCACGCGGAGAACCTCGCAGATAAGTCTTTGGGACTTGATCTTTCCTGCATCAGGAGCAACATCCTTTTGAAGACGGACGACGGTGCGCTGCCGATGGTCCCCATATTCTCAAACACCTACGGCATGCTCGTTAATGATGACCTTTTCAAAAAGGAAGGCATTAAAGTTCCCACTACTTACAAGGAGCTGGTGGAAGCATGCAAGGCATTCCGCGATAAAGGCTACAAGAACCCGATGATGGGCTTCTCCAAAGGAGAAACGACATCGCTCTTCACTCTGTCTATTTATCCGTACCTGTTCGAAAGTGTTGCGAAAGACAAAGAGGCAGTCAAGAAACTGAACTCCCTCGATCCTTCCGCCGGAGAGTATTTAAGGCCTTCGCTTGAGAAGATCAAGCAGTTCATGAATGACGGCTGTGTTGACGTTAAGAACTGCGATGAGATCAAGAACAACTACGATGCTGTAATCCTGCGCTTTTTCGAGGGCGATGTGCCCATGATGACAGCTTCAGGAGATACCGTCTCAGGAACCGAGAAACGTAAGAGCCGCTCGGAGGCTTATATCGCTTCACCGTTTAATTTCTCTTTCGTTCCGATCCCGATGTCGGATGAAGGTGCCACCTTCGTTGACATGTCGAATCTGCAGTTCTCTGTCAACAAAGACAGCAGCAATCTTAAAATGGCCAACGAGTTCATGAGGTTCCTCATCACATCAGCGGAGCTGAGCAATATGGCGCAGAAGAAAGGTCTTATGTCACCGACCAAAGACCTGTCATTTAACAGCATGTAT
The DNA here is from genome assembly GCA_947304405.1 of uncultured Clostridia bacterium. Lineage (GTDB taxonomy): Bacteria > Bacillota > Clostridia > Saccharofermentanales > Saccharofermentanaceae > Saccharofermentans. Next base: position 23,313 of record CAMZBB010000020.1, on the reverse strand, counting down.
GCCGCTTTCGGGAACGTTCCGGATTCCCGCATCCTTTCACCTGAAGAGATCGGTCTGTCAGACGATGCGCTGCTACAGATGAGACTGGCGGTTTATAAGGTCGGAACAGGAGCAATGACCATAGACGAGGCGGTTGCAGGCTACGGTTCTTTCAGCAAATAAAGATAAACATAAACATAAGGGGTAGATCTATATAGAATCGAGAGCTGATGTTTATGCGACGGCATATGCCGGAGCAAACTATAACGAGCAGTACAAAGCAGAAAAAGCTCCAGGAAGATTTTGCCAATATACGTAAAGAACTGGTTGAAGAAAGAAACGGATGCCGATTGGTAAAGTGAACACCTTGTAATATTGGAGGATTTAGTATGAAGCATATCAAGATCACTTCAATTTTGTTATCTGTTGTAATGTGTGCATCTGTGATGCTGACACCTGTTTCTGTATCTATATCGGAGGTGCGTTCTCCATAAGCACAGTCCTGGCGGGACTTCAGCTCCAGGGCAAGATGTGCAAGGAACGCCTCAAGAAGATAACAAAGATCGCCCTTCCGGTCTGCATCGTCCTGATGGTAATCCTTTCAGTACTCATCTACTTCATAACGTGCTGCTGATTAAAGGAAAATATGGCCGTGGAGCGATCCACGGCCTTTTTTCTTTAAGAATAGTATGGAGACTTGAGCCTGTCGGTCATCTCTGCTTTAGACAGGGGCTTGTCGAAGAAATAGCCCTGGATCACATCAACGCCGAGTTGGTCTAATACGTCGATCTGGTTCTTTTGCTCGACGCCTTCGGCGACGATGCCGGTATCTATCTCCTTGGCGAGCTTGATTATATGGGACAGTATCGCGAGGTCACGCTTCTTGGAATGGTCAACGAAGCCTTTATCGATCTTGAGCGTGTCGAAAGAGATCTCGCGGAGCAGAGTAAGAGATGAACTGGCGCTCCCGAAGTCATCGATCGAAGCCTTGTATCCGAGCTTGTGGAGCTCGTCGACGAAATTTCCCAGCACGTCGATTGAGAATTCATCGGAGCTCTCGGTGACTTCTATCTCGATAAGATCGCTCGGGATCTTGGAGGCCTTGACCACTTCGTCGATCTTTCGGGCAAGATCGGGATCAGCCAGATTGCGCCTTGAGAAGTTCACGGAAATGACCGGGATCTCAATGCCTTCCTTAAGCCAGCCGGCGATGTCCTCGCAGACACATTCGAGAATGTGCATATCGAGATAACGGATGGTATCGTTTGATTCCATTATGTTTATGAAGGAGCCGGGTGCTACGACCTTGCCGTCATGGAACCAGCGTGACAGCGCTTCGATGCCGCACAGCTTGCCGGTCCTGGCGTTTACCTTCGGCTGGTAATAAGGTCTGAATTCATCGTTCCTGAGGCCCGTTTTGATCGCACTTTCGTGTTTTTTGCGCTCCGCAACGCTGTTGATCATGTCCTGAGTCAGCCACACGATGTCGCCGTTGTCTTTCGACTTGGCCTCGACAAGTGCCTGAGCGGCAAGCACAAGGATGTCCTCGCCCTCGAGGTCATCTCTTTCGATCTTGTAGATACCGATGCGTGACGTGAGCATGACTTTGTTCTCATTACCGGTCTCGCTGTCGGCGAAGGGAACTTCCACACCGCTTAAAGTGCGCAGGAGTTCATCGAGATTGCGGTCTTTGACGATCGCCAGGAACTGGTTGCCGAAAAGCCTTCCCAAGATCTCGTCTCTTTCGATCCTGCTCTGCATTATGTTGCTGAAGCTCTCAAGTATCCTGTTGCCGTTTCCGATTCCGAAAGCTCTGTTGATGTCAGAGAATCCGCGCAGATCGAAAAAAACCGCATTGTAGTTTTTGATAGCTTCATTACCGCGCATGGAATTCAGCCATTCGATGCAGGCATGCTCGTTGGCAAGACCGGTCCTGATCTCGGTCTTGGAAGCGATAACGATCTCTTTTTCCTTATGGACAATATTTTCGAAAAACATCAGAAGGACTGAGAGGCCCATGCAGATGTTCATCAGCGAGCTTCCGAAGAAACAGACCTGGATCACCTCTCCGATTATAGGGAGGATGATGTAGGAGATAAGCACCATTCTCTGGGCAAACGTCAGCTTGCGCCTGTTTTCGAGGATAACGGAGCCCACGATTATTATGCCGAGCGTCGGGATGAGCGTCGAAAGCCAGAAATACGGACCTCTCTGGTAAACGTTGTTGCTGTCGAAAGAGTAGTAGATACCGTTAAACTGCGATATGGTGATAAGCAGCAGTCCGATGCCGACGATCGCGCAGATGGCGATCAAGCGTTTGCCGCAGGGCATGTCAGGCTTTAAGTCGAATCTTTTGAAAAGCCTTGAGTAGACCAGCATCGCATAGAAAAGCAGCATCAGGACGATAAGGTAATAAACCGCGGCGTTGACCACGTGCATGACCGCTATTGTCAGGGGAGTGCTGCTGCCTTTGAAGATATAGAACAGATACTCGCACAGGAGCATCAGGCCGCACGACAGATTGAGGAGCACGATCACCGATTTGCGGACTTTGAGCGGATCTTTGCTCAGCGCATACATAGGCGTCAGCACGAAACAAAGTACTGACTCGACCAGAAGGACCGTAAGTTGTGCGCTAAATCCGTCGATCATGTTATCACCCTGAACACTGCCGGAAAAATGTATTTAGTAGATTGTATATTAACGATTCACTTTGCACTCAAGTATAAAGCAGGGCGGACACCTACGCCACTTGCATGTGCATCAGTACCGACGCCCCAGCCTGCACAACTGTATCCAAATGTCACGTAGCACACATAGGTATTGTCAGTTTTTATGTTAGATGAGCCGTGAGTAGGGCTGCCTCCACCACCGGGCGAGCGAAGCCACCATTGGCCGTTTTCAAGATTTTCAGAAACGCCTTTACTTGCTGCGTACTTTGTAACTTTTGTCTGGAGTGCCTTGCATGTTCCATATTGATATTCCGCATCCCATTCCTTTAGTTCATAATTTGCAAGTATTTCTTCAACACTTAAACAGAATACTTTATCGTTAGTCTTATTTCCTCCTTTCGATCCATCAAAAGGACTATCCGGATTAGAATTTGTCACAGATAAAATCAGATTTTGTTCAGACTCTTTAAATGCCTCGTTGTAAAATTCCTTGTTAAGCCACGCTCTTAGACTGCTGGTTTCCCATGTAACATATGCGTGCTCCGAATTGTAATACTGACAATCAAGAATATATCTGCTCATAAGTAACATTTTGCCATTTTCTTCCTTCACTATTTCCCACTCTATAGGTTCGGGACCATTGCTGGTATCACCGTCCTGCTCATAGTGTCCAAAGACTATATAGCTTCCCTCACGGTATGGAGTTTCATGTTCTTCTGTAGTTATCTCATCAGTTGTTTCCTCGGTTGTTTCCGATGTAGCCGTGTCATTAGACCCAAGGCTTGAATTGATTGTGTTGCTTGCGCCACTTTCACATGCAGTAAGCAGTATTGTTGCTACGATAAATGTACAAATAATACTCTTTTTCATATGTCCTCCGTAAAACAGGTTATATCGGTGTTTTCATCAAAACAAGAATATTAATACTGTCATCTTATGACCAAATTATATCAATATTGTTTAAGAAAAATACAAAACTGACAACTACATATATGTTCGCATTTTAATGCAGTATAATGTAGCAGGATTGCGAAGATCATGAGGGGGAAATATGGCATACGGGATGCGTGACAATCCGAAGAGAGACAAGCTTTTGAAAGTGTCTTTCATCTTATATATCGTAACCGTCGCGATATTCCTGTTCATGCTTTATGAATCCGTCAGCGCAGCGGGAGGCGTATTCAGGATCAGCCTCAAGAGCGCCGATTTCATGGCAAACTGCCTCAGGGTCCCCGCCGATCTCATGATCCTTGCCGGCTTCTGGAAAACGCGCCGCACGCCGCCTCTGATGTGGGGATTCCTTCTCAACATCGTGCCTCAGGCGTTCGACCTTCTCATACATTTCAACGCGCTGAAGAACAGCATGATCCCCGCTCTGGCTTTTGTCGCCACGGTGTTCCTTATCGTTTTCTATACAAATCTTACGAGGATCGTTGTTACCGCGACCACAAAAGAAGACGTTTTTGTCATTACGAAGACCTCCGCGCTTGTCTGCATTTTCTTCTGGGTGATCTCTGACATCGCAAATCTTTATGCTACCGGGTTTGAGGGAGCATTTACGGTTTTCTTCCTGTTCATCGAGCTTGTTCAGATGGTTACTCTCGGCATATGGAGCCAGCTTTTTACGGATCATATCAGGCCGAATACGGGTGCTGAAGGGAATTGATCTTAGTGCTGACATGCGGTGACCTATAAGAAATTGATTTTGGTTTTCTTATAGGTACTTTTCGGACATAAAAAGCATATAAAGCATAAAACGTACCTATAAGAATCGAAAAATCGAAATCTTATAGGTACTTTCTTGTTGTGATGCCGGAAAAATCACAAAAACGTACCTATAAGAATCGCGTTTTTGATTTCTTATAGGTCATGCATATAATCAGACACAAAAAAACCGGCTTCTCTTCCAAGAAGCCGGTTTTTTTATTTGGTGTTAAGCGTTTACCTTACGAACTTATAGACCAGACTGTCGGAGTATTTGTACCAGACCGCGTCGCCTTCGTTCAGGCCTGAGACTATCTCAACGTTCTTGCCGTCAGAGATGCCCGTCGTGACCTCGACTTCGCCTGAAAGGGTATCGGTCTCCTTGTCATATGAAGTGTAGCAGTAAGTCTTGTTGTTCTTTTCGATAAGAGCCTCTGCGGGAACGCTCAGTACCTCGGCGGTGCTGATGTTTGCGCGGACGGAAGCCGTCATGTTCGTGAGCATCTCGTCTGTCCTGTCGAGCGTGATCTTAACGCTGTATTTTGCGTTTCCGTTTCCGCTTCTGGTGCCTTCAGAGTTGATGGAGACGATCTTGCCCGTGAAAGTCTTTTCCTTGACTGCATCGAGTGTGACGGTAACTTCCTGCGTCTTATTGATATTGGTAACGTCAAGTTCGTCAACAGAGAGAGTTACGGACATCGTGTCGAGGTTTACGATCGAAGCGATGAGAGTCTCTTCCATCTCGTAAGTCTCTTCTTCTGTCTGCTGTCCGTTGCCGCCCTGGTTTCCCGTGCCGTAGCCGCCCTGACCGCCGTAGCCGCCATTGCCGCCTCTGCCGCCGAACAGGGAATTCCAGTCAAAGCCGCCTCTGCCGCCTCTTCCGCCGGGGAAGTTGCCGCCGTTCCAGCCTCCTTGGCCGCCCTGGCCACCCTGTCCTCCTTGGCCGCCTTCGCCGCCCTGGTTGCCGCCGGAAGATGAAGCGGGATATCTGATGATCCAGACGGGATCTTGATCAAGTGCCGCATTGTCATACGTGAGGATCAGGAAATCATTGATCGCTATGTCAGATGCCTTGCCCTTGACCCATTCCTTTTTCTTGCTGTCGTAGGTGTAAACGGGCACCGAAGCTCCGGGTGTGAAATCTCCGGCATTGGTATTGTAATCGTTGCGGTCCTTCAAGGCAGCGGGGTTTGTGTAGTCCTGATCCGTAAGAGCCTCGGCGCTTTTTTTCGAATAAAGGTTATATGAATCGTTCTTGCCGAAGCCTTTGACAACGTATCCCCAATCAGAAAAACCTGCCGCTGAAGTGATGTTCTCAGGTGGGTTGGAGCTTGCATCGTCGATCTTGATCTTGAGGCTGGAGAGCTTCTTTACGCCGGAAGCCTGCTTCTCGGACTTTGTTGTATCCTCGTCTTCCTCTTCCTCTTCGTCTTCGTCGTTGATGCCGGCAACTTCGCCGTCATGTTCTGAATAGATGATGCCTGTCTGATAGATCTCGAAAAGCTCTTTCATCTGGTCTTCGAGCACGCCTCTCTTGTACATCAGGTTGCTGAACTCGCCGGAATATCTCGTTCCGGTGAGAGTGATGAGCTTATCGCCTTTTTCGACAAGATCGTTAACCTTTACGGAGACTTTGCTGACCGTGCCGGAGTAAGCGATGATGGGCAGGCAGTTGTGGATGTAGAGCTCGGAGGTCGCTATCTGGTTGCCGGAAGCATCGCAGACTTTTACCGTGTCCTTATAGGCAGCTTTCTTGTCCGTGATGCCGCAGGTCACATAGTCTGTGTTAACGGAGATTATGGAACCGGTGGCCTTTGATCCGTTGGAAAGGTAAAGCACAACGGTGTCACCGAGCTTTGTGCTCTGTGTTTTCGGGATGTCACATGCCATGAGTCCGTCGAGGGAAAGCAGCATCAGCGCGCCCTTGTTGGATACGGTTGTTCTGGCACCGCTGCCTTTCTTGACATAGATCGCTTTGATGCGCGCATCGGCTTCTGCAGTGATGACAGTCTCGTTATCGGATGTGCTGATCTTGTTGAGCTTCTGATCGAGCTTTTTGAGAGTCTTCTGGATCTCAACGATCGCGCTCATGACAGACGCTTTCGAGACGGAAGCGATCTTGTCGCCCTTGCTGATGACGTCGCCGTTCTTTACGAAAAACTCTTCGATGTCAATGTCGCCCGCGATCTTTACATCCTCGGTATCGCCTGCGGTAAGAGTGCCGGAAGCGGTGAAATCACGGACGATGCTTGATTTCTGTATCTTGTACTCGAGAGTATTCTCGTTAACGTTTACGTTGGAGATGTCAACCTGCGGGGCAATAGACTTGAGAAGATTAGGAAGAAGGATGGCGCCTGCTACGAGGATAGCGACTATGGCCACGAATATGGCGGCCTTTGTTCTGCGGCGTCTGTGCTGTTTGGCTATCTCAGCTTCAGCTTCTTCTTCGGTCAGCTCCTTATAGACGACCTTATTCTTATTCTTCTTGCGTGCTTTGGGAGCCGGAGATGCAGCTTCGGCTTTTGCGGGCTGCTCTGACTTTGCGGGCTCATTCTCCTTGACGCCTGCACTATAAGAGACAGCCTTGAAGGGAGAGTCGATGTCCTGGAGGGGAGCTTTGTTCTCCGTCTCCTTGACCTCTTTCGCCTCGGTGATCTCGGGCGTCATCGATGCAGCCGAACCGGGTCTCTGCATAGCCGGATTGTTGTTTTCCATGGCCTTGTTTTCTTTATTCTCAGACATTTCAGGCCTCCTTATTCGCTATAGTGGAGCGCATCGATCGGCTTCATCTTTGCAGCCTTGTTGGCCGGATAAAGTCCGAAGACAACGCCTATGAAGAAGCAGAAAGATACTGCTACGATTACTACCGTTCCGTTCATTCCGAAGGAAAGGTCAAGGCTCGAGACTATGACTGTTACGAGTCTTAAGAAACTCCATGACAGGAAGATGCCTATGGCACAGCCGATCATGCAGAGAACGACTGCTTCGATCAGGAACTGCCTGAGGATGGCGCCTCTTGAGGCACCGATGGCCTTACGGATACCGATCTCTCTCGTTCTTTCGGTAACGGTAACGAGCATGATGTTCATGATACCGATGCCGCCTACGACGAGCGATATTCCTGCGATGCCGCCGAGCAGGATTGAGAGGATGGCGGTGATGTTGCCCATCGCGTCCTCGAGCGTGTCGGTCGATTGAACGTTAAATGCGTCCTCATCGTAGTTGAATCTTTCGAGCATGATCTGGTTGATCACGGTCTTTACGGAATCCGTTGTGAAGCCTTCGGCAGCTGAAAGATAGAATGAAGTGACGTAGTTTGACGTGTCGGTTGAAAGCCTTACATGGCTTGAATAAGGAATGTAGGCTTCAAGGTTTCCTCCGCCCATGATGGCAGCGAGGGCAGATGCATCTTTGTTTTCCTTAAGAACTCCGACGATCTTGAACTTTGAACCGTTGAGAGTGATCTCCTCATTAAGGCAGCTTGTGTAACCGACGAGTTTTTCTGCCGTTTCAGAACTGATCACGCAGACATTGGTGTGGTTGTCGTAGTCGGAAGATTTAAGGAAACGGCCAATCGAGAGCTCGCTCTTTTTGATGGTGAAATACTGTTCAGTCGTTCCGTAAACTGTAACGGTCTTCGATGTGCTGTTGTACTTGCCGGTCATCGAGCCGGATGCGATAGGAGCGGCGTAACCGATATTCGGGCGCTTTACCCATTCGTCAAGGTCTTCTTTTCGAACGGGATTGCCGTAGTCATTTGAGACCGTGACGCCGACCATGTTGCTTCCCAGGCTGTTGATGGTATCGGTTACGGAGCTTGTCGTTCCGTTGACGAGGCTGACCAGGATGACCAGAGCCATGACGCCGATGATGATACCGAGCATCGTGAGAAATGATCTCATCTTATTTCCGCTGATGGATTTCAGCGCCATTTTAAACGATTGAATCATCTGTAGCCTCCGATACTCTGCCGTCTAAGATGTTGACGGATCTTTTTGCCTGTTTCGCGACATTTCTGTCGTGAGTAATGAGTACTATCGTGTTTCCCTGTGAGTTGAGGTCGTGGAAGATGTCCATGATCTCTTTGCTCGTTTTCGAGTCGAGGTTGCCCGTCGGCTCGTCAGCGAGGATGAGGGAAGGGTGGGTAGCAATAGCTCTTGCGATCGCCACACGCTGCTGCTGTCCGCCGGAAAGCTCGGTAGGGAAGTGCTCTGCGCGCTTGACCAGGTCGACCTTCTCCAAGGCGGCCCTGACCCTTGCTTTACGCTCGGACTTCTTGAGCTTCTGGTAGATGAGCGGAAGCTCAACGTTCTCATAAGCCGTAAGCTTGTTGATGAGATTGAAGCTCTGGAAAACGAATCCGATCTTCTTGTTTCTGACGGTCGCGAGCTCGTTCTCCGAATAGTCTTCGATCGGGATCCCGTCGAGCAGGTACTCGCCGGAGTCTGCGATGTCGAGGCATCCTATTATGTTCATTAATGTGGACTTGCCGCTTCCCGAAGGTCCGATGATGCTTACGAACTCGCCGTCTTCAACTTCGAGCGATGCGTGATCGAGCGCGTGGACGACTTCGGTACCGATGCGGTAGGTCTTGCAGATATCTTTAAGACTTATCATTAGTAACTGCCTCCTAAAGTCAGATCAAGGAAGAAGTTCTTCTCGAACGGCTTCTGGAACCATTGCCTGAACCGGTCCTGTTGTAGCCTGATCCGCCGGGGCCGCCGCTGAAGCCGCCCTGAGGCCTGTTGCCGCCGCTGAAGCCGCCCTGAGGTCTGTTGTTGCCCGACCTGTTGTTGCCCGATCTGTTGTTGCCGGATCTGTTGTTGCCGGATCTGTTCATGTATCTTTCAAAAGGATTCTCCTCAGCCTTCTTGTACCAGACGGTGTCGCCTTCCTTGAGGCCTTCGGTTATCTGAGCATATGTATCGTTCTGTATGCCGATCTTGACTTCGACCATTCCGCCCGGAGTGCCTGTCTCTTCATCGTATGTCGTATAAACGAAATAAGATGAACCGGTGTTATTGAGCGCTTCAACGGGAATGATTATCGAATCCTTGTATTCGGTTACGGCGATGAGCACTGATGCGGACATTCCCGCAAGCATGCCGTCTACCTTGTCTATCGTGATCTCGGCCGTGTATCCGACGCTGCCGTCAGACGTGGTGCCTGACTTGTCGATGTCGGTGATGGTACCGGTGAAAGTCTTTTCGAGCGAATCGATCGTAACATCTGCGGACTGGCCCTTTGAGATCGAGAGGATGTCTGTCTCATCGACAGAGACCTCAACGGTCATCTTCTTGTCAGGGCAGATCTCAAATGACGTGCTCTTCTCGGTCTCGGTCGTGCTTGAACTTGAGCTTGAGTTTGAACCGTAATAGTAGCCTGAGTTTGAACTTGAAGTGGTCGATGAACTCGTCGTAGTCTCGGAATCATCAGTTGAGGGCACCTGCTTGATCGTTCCCCCGATCTGTGCGAGGATCGCGCCGTCGTTATAGATCTTGAGCAGATCTGCGAGGTCCTCAGCGAGGTCGGCGCGCTCTTTCATGAGCTTGTCATATGTAGCAGTGTAGGAAGTGCTCGTAAGCTTGAGAAGGGTCTTGCCCTTGCTGATCTTCTGGTTGCTCTTGACATAGACCGTTGTGACCTTGCCTGCGTAGGAAACTACGGAGAGAGGCGAGTTGACTGCAAGCTTACCGCTGCCGTAAGAGGTCTTGCCGTCAGTTGAAGTAACTGTTGCTTCAGCGCCCAAAGAAGGGCCGTTGTCGGTGATGAGGATCTTGGCCTTGTCTTCGGTGATGGACTTAACCTTGCCGCTGTACTCTTTGCCTTTGACCGTAACGGTGACCTTTTTGCCGACCTTGAGGTCTTTTGCATCAACTTCGACTGCCATATAGCCGTCGAGGGAGATGATGATGAGCGCGTTGTGCTCGGTCATGGTCTTGATGACATTGGAGTTTTTCTTTACGTAAACAGCCTTTACGCGGCCCTTGACCGTTGATTTGATCGTCGTTGCAGCCTTCTCATCGGAAGCATCCTGAAGCTTCTTGTCGATCTCGTCCATCTTGTGCTGGACTTCATACATAGCCGCGAGAACCGAATTCGTGTTGACCTTGGCGAGGAGCTGCCCTTCCGTGACCTTATCGCCAACTTCGACGACTACCTCATCGATATCGACATTGTCCGGGACCTCAAATTCCTCCGTGTCGGTATCAACAAGCGAACCCGTTCCGGAGACTCTCGTTGAAAGATCGGAAACGCTCGCCTGAGCGGAGATGTATGTATCACTCTTGTCGGCGAACTTGGTGGATACGAGCCTTCTAAGATAGATGATGCCGGCTGTTGCCGCTATCGCGAGAATGCTCAGGATCACTACGATCTTGATAATGGTTGATTTCTTAACCTTCTTCCTTCTTGCCATGTTTCTTACCTCGCATATTATTAGCTGTGATGATTATACGGATGAAAGCTTAATCGAACTTAAAAATTTTCAAGCATAAATGCGCCATTTGTTTATCGCTATTTCACAAATTTTCTTTACTGTTTGTCTCCTGCGTCCTGCCGTCAGAGGTTGGCCTCGCCCCATTTTTTCAGTTCCAGAAGTATGGGAATAAGGCTTTTCGCCTTGTCCGTAAGGGTGTATTCGACCCTGACAGGCATCTCATCGAAAAGATGGCGCTCGACAAGTCCGTCAGTTTCCATTTCCTTTAAGGAAGAGGCGAGCATCGTGTTCGTGATGCCGTAGATGGTCCGCCGCATCTCGCCGAAACGGCCGATCCCCTTTGCATCGATGTAGCAGAGAATGAGTATCTTCCACTTTCCGCCTATGATGCCGATGATCTTTTTTAATCCGCAGTCCTTGCCGGTGATGTTTTCACAGAGCTGATCGTCTTTCATGGTCATAAATTCCTTACCTGATGAGTTAAATCTGCGTACTTGATAAGTTTTCCGTACCAACTATACTGATGCTATAAGACAAAATCAACTCGAAAGGAGTGCAAAATTATGGCAGAAACAGTTCTTACAAAAGATAATTTCAAGACTGAGGTATTGGAGTCACAGATCCCCGTACTGGTGGATTTCTGGGCACCCTGGTGCGGACCGTGCAGGATGCTCGGGCCCGTGATCTCGGAGATCGCCGAAGCCTATGACGGCAAAGTCAAGGTCGGCAAGGTCAACGTTGATGACGAGGAGGAGCTGGCGATGCAGTACGGGATAGAGAGCATCCCGACGGTGCTTTTGTTCAAGGGCGGCGAGGTGGCTTCGCAGTCGCTGGGATTCAAGCCGAAAGCGTTTTTCGAGGACCTTCTGGGCTGAGGTTATTAACTCTTGCTAAGGGTCGCCTGATGGCGGCCCTTTTTTCTTGGGTGCGGGATTCATTCTCTGTTTCCTCCTCTGTTTGAACGAAAAGTGAGGAGGCAACAGAGAATGGACATCGATAACTGCCAATAAAGGCTACTTATTTGTGGAAAAATAGGTTTTCTTTTGATACAATGCTCGAATACTCTGCACAGCGGTTCTGTGCATAAAACTCTGGAGGAGGTTTTTACAATGGAAAAAGAAGAATTGCAGAAGGTGTACCGCCACTCGCTTGCGCACATCATGGCAAAGGCCGTGATCGAGATCTACGGAAAGGACGTGCAGTATGCGATCGGACCGGAAGTAGATGACGGATGTTATTACGATTTCGTCCTTCCGACAACAGTCACCGAAGAGGATTTCCCTAAGATCGAAGAGAAGATGCACGAGATCATCAAGCGCCGTGAAGACTGGACGCGCAAGGAGATCTCAAGAGCTGAGGCTTTGGAGCTTTTCAAGGATCAGAAGTTCAAGACCGAGCTTATCCAGGATCTGCCTGATGACGAAGTAATCTCGATCTATTACACAGGCGACGACTACGTTGATCTTTGCCGCGGACCCCACGTTGACAATTCACAGGAACTCTTCAGCCCCGCATTCAAGATAAAGAACGTTTCCGGTGCATATTGGCGCGGAGACGAGCACAGGGATCAGCTGCAGAGAATATATCTTTTCGCTTTCCCGTCAAAGGACGAGCTCAAGGCTCACCTTGCATGGCTCAAGGAAGCACAGGAGAGAGACCACAAGAAGATCGGCACACAGCTTGACCTGTTCATGTTCAGAGAGACTGCTCCGGGCATGGCTTACTGGCTCCCGAGGGGTTGGGTACTCTATCAGGAACTCATGAAGTATTCCCGTGAGATCCAGCTCAAGCACAAATATACAGAGATCTCTGCGCCTCTTATCAACAACAAGAAGCTCTGGCTCATCTCAGGTCACTGGGCACACTATCAGAACAACATGTTCATCGTTCCGGGCATCACCAAGGGCGTTAACGCAACTGATGCGATCAAGGGCGAGGAAGTTGAGGAGAAGTACTCCAACGAGGCTGAGGACACGATGGCCGCAAAGCCTATGAACTGCCCGAACGCCATGATGGCTTACAAGCGCACGATGCACTCATACAAGGAACTTCCTATCCGTTACAGCGAGTATGACGTTCTCCACAGAAAAGAGAAGTCCGGCCAGATGAACGGTCTGTTCAGAGTCCAGGAGTTCCGTCAGGATGACGACCATACTTTCGTTACCCCTGAGCAGATCAAGGACGAGATCAAGGACGTTATCGCTATTGCTGACGAGATCTACAAGACGTTCGGAATAACATACCGTGCGGAGTTCTCGACAAGACCTGAGGACTACATGGGCGACCTCGAGTCCTGGAACAAGGCAGAGGCTTCACTCAAGGCGATCCTCGATGAGAAGTACGGTGACGGCAACTACGAGATCAACGAAGGCGACGGCGCATTCTACGGCCCGAAGATCGACCTTCAGATCAAGGATGCTCTTGGCCGTGAGTGGCAGTGCGGAACAGTCCAGCTCGACTTCCAGCTCCCTCACAATTTCGAGCTTACATATGCCGACAAGGATGGCGTCCAGAAGATGCCGATCGTCATCCACCGCGCTATTTTCGGTTCTTTCGAGAGATTCATCGGAATCATCACCGAGCACTTCAAGGGCGCGTTCCCGTTCTGGCTCAACCCTTACCAGGTCGCAGTCGTACCGATCAGGCCCGAGCATAACGAGTATGCGCAGAAGGTCGTCGCTGAGCTTGAGGCTGCAGGCGTCCGCGTAGAGGCTGACTTCACTGACGTCAACATGCGCGACAAGATCAAGAAGTTCAAGCAGATGAAGGATCCTTACATCCTCGTCGTAGGTGACAAGGAAGCCGCTGAGAACACAGTCGCAGTCAACGTCAGAGGCTCCAACAAGCAGGTTCCCGGCGTGGCTTTGGACAAGTTCGTCGAACTCTGCAAGAAGCTCAATGCAGAGAGGACTCTGGAGCTCCCGCAGGAAATGTGATCTGTTGATAACTGATACCGGAGGGCCGCATCGCAAGGTGCGGCTCTTTTTCGTTGCGTATTGCGGGGTGTTCACGATATGGGACACGAAAATGCCCTTAATCGTGTCCCAAAACGATCAAATCTGTGTCCGGAATGGTGAACAACTCACCTTGGCGGAGTTCTTCTTTAAGATAAGGCTTTACATATACAGAGTACGTAAATGTATCACTAATTCAGTCGAAAAAGTGATACAAAACTGCAATTCGGGACGAAATTGCATAAATGTGTCACTAAAATCGCTAAATTCGTGACACTTTTAGGTACACACCAGGTCAAAGCTCAAATATATGCCGATACCGAAACCGCAAAACGGACAGCAAGCCAATAAAATAAGGCAAAAACTTTGATTATCAAATTATCAAATTACACTTTCAGGGGTGTTCTCAGGTCAAATTTTTAGGTAAAAATCCTAACGAAAAACAACTTTAATTGAAACACTGTTCTTGATATTATTCGTATTGCTACAAAAGGGGGCTAAAAGCTATGTACAAACAGGAAGGAACCAAGGTCGCCATAATCGGCGCAGGTGCGGTAGGTTCAACGACCGCTTTCGCAATCGCAATGCAGCAGCTCTGCTCTGAGCTCGTCCTTATCGATGTTAATAAGGAGAAGGCTCTGGGTGAGGCTCTTGATATCAGCCACGGACTTCCGTTCATCGGCGATATGTATATTCACGCAGGAGACTACAGTGACGTTAAGGATGCAGACTGCATCATCATCACCGCAGGCATCCCTAGAAAAGAAGGCGAGACAAGACTTGACCTTGCAAAGAAGAACGTCAAGCTCGCTCATGTCATCACTGACAGCATCATGGAGCACTACAACAAGGGTGTCATCATGGTCATCTCCAACCCTTGCGATCTCGTAACATACAAGGTTGCAGAGTGGTCCGGACTTCCTTCGAACAGGATCATCGGTTCAGGCACGAACCTCGACTCTGCACGTTTCAGAGTCCTCATCTCAAGAAAGCTCGGCGTTGACGTCAGAAACGTTCACGGCTACATCTTGGGCGAGCACGGTGAGACGCAGTTCCCCGCATGGAGCCACACTCACGTTGCAGGTATGGGCATTGATGAGTACGCAGAAGCTATCGGCGTACCTTTCGGTCAGGACGTTAAGGACGAGATCGCACAGCAGACAAAGTCTTCCGGCGCGCAGATCATCAAGCTCAAGGGCGCTACGTTCAACGGTATCGCAGTAAGCGCTGCAACGCTCCTCAGGAGCATCACTGAAGACGAGCACACCATCAGAACGGTTGCCACAAGACTTAACGGCGAGTACGGCATCAGCGGTGTAACTCTTGACGTTCCGGCACTTATCGGTGCAAACGGCGTTGACAAGATCATCGACATGCGTCTTACCGATGAAGAGTACCAGCTTCTCAAGAAGTCCGAGGTAAACATGCGCGAAGCGATCGCTTCAGTCGAGGGCCTCTGATAAGGCATTTGAACTGAAAAAACGGCAGATCCCCCTGAATCTCAGGGGGATCTTTTCATGTTGGATTTTAAGGACATTTTGCGGCACTGCCTCTATTAATAAATAAAGTCAAAAATAATCGTGCTATAATATCATCACAATCCGCGAAATAATCACGATTGGAGACCAAAGAATGCTTAACGGACTAAAGAAGTTCACTTCGGCGGCTATTGCATTGCTTATTGCATTCACCGTTGTGGGCGCTTTTTCGCGCTTAAATGAATATACAGTTAACGCAGATACCAAAAAAGCCGTTGAAGTGACGATGTCGGGCAAGACCCGCATGCAGACGTACGGCACCAAGAATGGTTCTTTCAGCAACGGCGTGCTCACCCTCGGCAAGAAGGGCAAGGGCAAGAACGTTTACAATATCACCCTGAATTTCAAGAACAACACGGGATATGAAGGCGGCATCCGCTACAGCGTCTACCTTAAGAAGAAGGGTTGGAGCGCCTGGAAAAAGGGCGGTTCCAAGGCCGGAGTGTCAGGCACCAAGTACAGGATCGAGGGCATCAAGATCGAGCTTACGGGCGAGATCGCCAAGCATTACTGCGTCATGTACAACGCTTATGTCCAGACTTTCAAGGACAAGCAGGGCTGGGTAAGCGACGGATCCGTGGCAGGCGTCCCGGGCGAGAGCAAGAGGCTTGAAGGGCTTTCCGTCAAGATCGTTCCGAGGGAGAGAATGGGCGAGCAGCCTACCGTCTCCTACCGTATGTACAGGGATAAGTACAAGTGGGCATCCAAGTGGTCAAAGAACGGTGCAGTCGCAGGGACCACGTCAGGCTCCAACCAGATGCAGGCGGGACTGCAGATGTCCGTAACGGGTTCAAAGTACACGGGCGATATCGAGTACCGCGTGCGCGGCGCAGGATATTCCTGGACTGCCTGGACATCGAAAAACACCAAGGCAGGACAGTATACCAAAAACAAGAGGCTCGAGGAGATCCAGATCAGACTGACCGGCGAGCTGGCCGAACATTTCGATGTCTATTACAGGACACGTGCCCGCGTGAAGGGCTGGCTCGGATGGGCAAAGAACGGCGAGAGATCCGGAACCGAGAAATACGATTACTACATAAGCGCGCTCCAGTGCGTCATCGTTCCCAAGGGAGGCGCAGAGCCCGGCAAGCTTAACGGCATTACGAGCAAGTACACGTCCTCATACCTGATCAACGGCAATCCGGTGCTCAAGTTTGCAGATTTCAAGGCTGACCGTAAGAATTCAAACACAATGGTCGGCATCGACGTATCGAAGTACCAGGGCGACATCAATTTCAAGAAGGCAAAGGCTGCAGGCGTTGAGTTCGTCATCCTCCGCTGCTATGTCAGGAACAACTACAAGGACAAGTCCACCGGCAAGTATGTCTGGTGCAACGCTCCCGACAGAAAGTTCGAGCAGTACTATAAGGACGCGAAGGCCGCAGGCCTCAAGATCGGCGTATATTTCTTTACCTGTGACTACAAGGAAGTCGATATGCGCAAATATACCAAGGACATGATCAACAAGTGCCTCAAGGGCAAGAAGATCGATTTCCCGATCGCTTTCGACTGGGAGAACTTCGATTACTACAAGAGAGCCCACAAGAATAAGGGCTGGACTACCGCTGAGATGAATAAGGCCATTGATTCGGCCCTCAACAAGATGGTCTCTGTTTTCGAGGACGAATGCAACAAGGCCGGGTACACCGCATCGATCTACGGCAGCAAGTCAAGGCTTGAAGGCACATGGGCGCCTTCGATCAAGGCGATGAAAGAGGGCAAGAACAATCTGTCGATCTGGATGGCCCACTGGGTCAGCAAGTCATCTTACAAGGGTACTTACTACATGTGGCAGGTCAATTCGCACGGCAGAGTTCCCGGAATAAGCGGTGATGTAGATCTCAATGTCGCATTTATCGACAGGCTCCCGTCACCTACTTTTAAGGTAGTTACTGACGATGACGATGATGGCGGCGAAGGCAGTGAAAACGAAAACACCGGCAGCAAGGATGCAAATGCACCTGATGATCAGGATACGGGCGAGGGTGAAGATCAGGATCAGACAACGCCTGATGAAAAGCCTGCCGAAGGCGAAAAGCCTGCAGAAAATGAGGATACTGAAGAGGAAGAAGATCCTGAAGATTATGAACAGCCGGCAGAGGATTACGAAGAACCCGAAGAAGGAAACGCGACTCCTGACGAAGCATCAACCGATTCCGATGAAGACGGCTACCCGGACGAAGATACAGATTACCCTGCCGATGATCAGCAGGAAGAAGACGTATATGACGGGGATGACCCTGCAGATGACGATCTGCCCGTAGAAGAAGAGGCAGCCGCGATCACTTCCAATGTGAAGCCCGCGGAACCCGTGCCGGATCCTGCACAGGCAAAGGACGCCACTGTCGCCAGGCCGGTGACATCTTCAAAAGAGGAGCCGGATGAGGTAACAACGGAAGAACCGTAATAACAAAGAACAATTGAATTTTTAATTCATGAGGGGATAACACAGATGGAAATCAGCGCAGTTGTAATGGCCGCAGGCAAAAGCACGAGAATGAAGTCCAAGCACTCCAAGGTCGTTTTCCAGGTATCGGGAAAACACATTATACAGTGGGTTGCGGACGCGCTTTTCGATGCGGGCTGCAGAGATCAGGTCTATATCGTTGGTGAGACTCAGGCCGAGATAAGGAGCATCCTGGGCGAGAACGTCGCATACGTTCTTCAGGAAGAACAACGCGGAACGGGGCACGCCGTTATGCAGGCGGCTCCCTTCCTTGAGGGCAGGGACGGCCTGACGATAGTCCTTCCGGGCGACTGCCCGATGGTCTCTGCTGAGACTATTAAGAAGGCTCTGAGTGCTTTTGACTGTGCAGAAGGCAACTGCGCCGCGATCCTCATTACGGCAGAGGCTGACGATCCCACGGGTTACGGAAGGATCGTGAGAGATAAAAACGGCAACGTCATTAAGATCGTTGAGCATAAGGACTGCACGGAAGAGGAACTCAAGATAAAAGAGATCAATTCTTCGATGTATGTTTTCAAGACGCCTTTGCTGCTTTCTGCACTGGGCAGGATCGGCGCCAACAACGCACAGAAGGAATACTATCTCACAGATACGATCGGGATCCTGATAGGCGACGGATACAAGGTCGGCGCCGTTGTCTGCGATTTCGACGACACACGCGGGATCAACGACAGGATCCAGCTTGCGCAGGTCCAGGCGATAATGAACAGAAGGATCATCGAAAAGCACATGAAGAACGGCGTTACGATAATCGACCCGGCTTCCACCTGGATCCATCACGCAGTCGAGATCGGCAATGACACGACGATCCTTCCGGGCACTACTCTCATGGGCAACACGGTCATCGGATCTGACTGCCTTATCGGTGAGAATACGAGGATCGACTGTTCAGAGATAGGTGACGAGACGGTGGTCGACAACTCCATCGTAAGCCAGAGCCGCATCGGCAAGGACTGCCGTATCGGACCATATTCCCATATCAGACCTGACTGCGTCATTGATGACCACGTCACGATCGGCGCATACGTGGAAGTCAAGGGTTCCAACATCGGAGAATATACCCGTGCAAGGCATCTTACATATATTGGCGACTCCAAGGTCGGCAGGAACGTCAACTTCGGATGCGGAACGGTCACCTGTAACTTCGACGGACAGGACAAGGTCGGATGTACCATTGAAGACAACGTCTTCATCGGAGGTAATTCGAATATCCTTTCTGCAGTTGTTCTCGGCAAGGATTCTTATATCGCTGCAGGTTCTACGATCACAACGGACGTAGCTCCACTCGCTCTCGGCATCGGCCGTTCGAAACAGGTCAACAAAGACAACTGGGTATCGGACAAGGCCAGGATGAGAGGATCCAACTACATCAGACTTGACGACAAGCGTTCAGAACTCTGATATGTGGATGATCGCGGGGCTCGGCAATCCGGGCAGACAATACATGTACACGTGGCACAACATGGGTTACCTTGCTGTCGATAAACTATGCGAAAAGCATGACATTTCCCTTGATAAGGACAAGTTCAGGGGCATGTACGGCAAAGGCAGGATCTTAGGGCAGGATGTCATCGTGATCAAGCCCGTGACCTATATGAACCTTTCCGGAGAATGTCTTGTGGAGGCTGCCAGGTTTTTCAAGATCGATCCTTCACACATCATTACCGTATATGACGATATCGACATCAAGAAGGGCACGATCAGGGTCAGGCCCAAGGGAAGCGCGGGCACGCACAATGGAATGAGATCGGTCATCCAGCATCTGGGGACGGAGAATTTTCCGCGCGTCCGGATCGGAACGGGACCGGTCCCCGAGCATTTTGATCTCGTAAATTACGTGCTTTCCGAAGTTCCTGCGGATGAGCGTCTCATGATGAATGACGCTTTCATCGAGGCCTGCGCCGCCATTGAAGGAATCATCGCAAATGAATCAGCAAATAAATGACCTGCTCTCGCTTATCAAGGCTGACGGGGCCGTAACTGAAGGCCTCGAAAAGTCTCGAAAAGAAGGCAGACATCTCAATATCTCAGGCGTGTGCGCCGAGCAGAAAGCGTTTGTAATAAGCGCTCTTGCCGCATACAAATCATTAAAGCCCGTAGTGATCGTTCCCGATGCCGCGCGTGCAAGAACAATGGCACGCGCCCTTTCATGTTTCACCGGAGATCAGGTGGCTGTTCTCATGCCCCCGGAGTTGTCGCTTCTTACCGCCGAGGCATCGTCGCGCGAACTTGAACTTACGAGGTGCGCTGCTTTGGGGCAGCTCGTGACGGGAGATTTCGGCGCCGCGGTAATAACCTCGGGCGCGCTGCTAGGCAAGATCACGCCTCCTTCGGAATTTGCCTCAAGGATAATGGAGCTCAAGGTCGGAGGGACAAACGATCCGGATGACATGATTATGTCCCTTACGGAAGCGGGTTATGAGAAGGTCCCGCAGGTAATGGAGCGCGGCGAGTTTGCGCGGAGGGGAGACATCATAGACATCTTCGCTCCGGACATGACGGAACCCGTGCGAATCAGCTTTTTCGACGATGAGATCGACCAGATCAAAAACTTTGACTTAGAGACGCAGCGTTCAACGACGATGCTCGAATCCGTCCGGATAATCCCGGCAAGGGTGTATTTCGCAGGCAGCGAGGAAGACAGACAGGAAGCATCTTCCAAGATCCGTGCCCAATCGGAGGAAGACATCTCGCACATGAACAAGGATTCGCGCGAAGCAAGGCGCGCGGCAGAACTCCTGTCGAGGACAGCCGAAGCGGATGCACAAAAGATCGGGCTCGGAAATGAGCCGACGGGCATTGCCAGATGGATCGGAATACTGCTTCCCAAGGCATCCTGCGCGATCGATTATGTTGAATACAAATGCGCATCGGAGGTGCTCTGGTTCGCAGACGAATTAGTCGAGACGGATGCGAGGATGAAAGCCTTTTCGGCAGAATATCTGCAAAGATGCACCGAATCGTTCGAAGCCGGAACAGCCCCGTCCTGCGCGGTGGAAGCAGTCTTTGACACGGCTTTCATCATGAAAAAGATCGACAGTCTCGCCAAGGTCGTAACTCTTGCGACATTCGCATCAACGGGCGGCGGTCTGCCCGGAGGCGTCAATGTCTCCACTTCGGGATTTCCTTCCGACAACTATTCGGGAAGGATCGGCGAGCTTGCCGCGGCAATCAAGGACACGACCGGCATAAAGATAATCCTGCCCGAAGGCAGAAGGACCGAATCTCTCAGAGACAGCCTTATTGAGGCAGGTGCGATGCCGGATATCATTTACGCTGATCTTCCATACGGATTCTCATATCCCGCGCTCGGCATAACGCTTCTCGGCGAGCAGGAGATCTTCGGAAGCGGAAGGGCTGCAAAGCCTAAGAAAAAAGGCGGCGCGAGGATCACGTTTTTCGGTGACATCCACCCGGGCGATTTCATAGTTCACGACAAGCACGGCGTAGGAAGGTACGACGGCCTGGTCAACATGAAGGTCGGCGACACCAGAAAAGACTATCTCAAGATCACGTATGCCAGGGATGAGGTATTGTATATCCTTCCCGAAAACCTCGATTCACTGCAGAAATACGTCGGCCCGGGCGAGCGCGAACCCAAGCTTTCCCGCCTCGGAGGAGACGAGTGGAAACGCCAGGTCTCAAGGGCAAGGGAATCGATCAAGAAGGTCGCCTATGACCTCCTCAAGATATATGCGGCAAGAAGCGTCAACACGGGATTTGCGTGTGATCCGGACGATGAGCAGCAGAAGCTTTTCGAAGACAGGTTTCCGTTCGTAGAGACAGAGGACCAGCTTCGCGCATGCCGCGAGATCAAGGCGGACATGGAGTCCGAAAGACCAATGGACAGGCTTCTTTGCGGCGACGTCGGATTCGGAAAGACCGAAGTCGCTTTCAGGGCGATGTTCAAGGCGGTGATGAACGGAAGACAGGCGATAATGCTCGCACCGACGACGCTTCTGGCGCAGCAGCACTATCAGAATTTCGTAGAACGATGCAAGGATTTTCCGGTCAATGTCGTCATGCTCTCAAGGTTCGTTCCGCCCGCGCAGATCAAGGCATCGCTGATAGACATAAAAAACGGCAAGGCCGACGTGATAATCGGAACGCACAGAGTGCTCTCAAACGACGTGAGACCGCCGCATCTGGGACTTCTTGTTGTTGACGAGGAGCAGAGGTTCGGCGTCAACCACAAGGAAAAGATCAAGTCGATGAAGACAGACGTTGACGTACTTTCGCTCTCTGCAACGCCCATTCCGCGTACGCTTCACATGTCGCTTTCGGGTATCAGGGACATCTCGGTCCTTGAGGAGGCACCGTTCAACAGACGCGCGGTCCAGACCTACGTCATGGGTTACGACGAGCAGATCATCGTGCAGGCATGCATGCGTGAGATCGCGCGCGGCGGCCAGATCTTCTACCTCTACAACAAGACTTCCGACATAGACAAAGTCGCTGACAAACTCGAGGAACTGATGCCCGGCGTCAGAGTCACCTATGCTCACGGCCAGATGCCCGAAAACGGGCTTGAAGCGGCCGTTGGAGATTTCATCGAAGGCAAGTACGACATCCTTGTCTGCACGACCATCATCGAAAACGGTGTCGACATGCCAAACGTTAACACTCTGATAGTCGAGAACGCCGACCGTTTCGGACTCTCTCAGCTCTACCAGATAAAGGGCCGTGTAGGAAGGTCTGACAGACAGGCCTATGCTTACATCACTTACGATGCGGATGCGCCTTTGAACGAGGAGGCTACCAAGAGACTTAACGCCCTGCGCGAGTTCACCGAGCTCGGTTCCGGCGTAAGGATCGCGATCCGTGATCTGGAAGTCCGCGGTGCGGGCAACCTGTTGGGAGCCGAACAGCACGGCCAGATGGATGTCATAGGATACGAATTGTACTGCAGGCTCCTTGATGAAGAGATCAAGACTTTAAGTCAGAGCGAGGCCGAGAAACAAAAGGCTCTCGAGGGCACCGGCAACCTTTCCGCGGCCGGCGACATCACAGTCGAAGTCGACTACGATGCTTACATACCGTCATCTTACATTTCGGATGAGGGAAGCCGCATGGCGACATACAGAAAGATCGGTTCGATCAGCGATTTCACGCTTTACGATGATTTCATGGACGAGATAGTAGACCGCTACGGAGAGCCGCCAAAAGAGATCCTCATCCTTGCAGGCATTTCGCTGATCCGCGCGATGGCAGGAAAACTCGGTTTCACCGGCGCATCTGTAAGGAGCACCGGCGTAAGGCTTTATTTGGATCCAAAGCTTCAGCTCGACATGAATGCGCTTGGCGCACTTTTGCGTGATTCTTTCTACGGCGCGCGTGTTACGATCAACGCGATGAGCGACCGCCCGTACCTTTTATACAAGCCCACTTCGACCAAACAGGCGGCGACGGTCAACGAGATCAAGGGACTCCTTCAGATACTTAACGATAACAGGTCGAATGCTGTATAATACTGCTTGCCACG
Organism: uncultured Clostridia bacterium; assembly: GCA_947304405.1. GTDB lineage: Bacteria > Bacillota > Clostridia > Saccharofermentanales > Saccharofermentanaceae > Saccharofermentans. The sequence goes on along the minus strand of CAMZBB010000020.1, from coordinate 75 downwards.
CTCCAATAGTCTAATGGATAGAATAGCGGTTTCCGGTACCGTTGATGCGGGTTCGATTCCTGCTTGGAGCGCCAA
>CAMZBB010000019.1 GCA_947304405.1 uncultured Clostridia bacterium | reverse complement strand
TCTCGAAATACTACCGATAAATAATGAGGTTTTCCAAATCTTATCGGTAAAAATCTCTTTCCGGATGCTTAAGGCATGAAAAAAATACCGACAAAAACCGCGATTTGCTCAGTTTTGTCGGTATCTCAACTAAATCGTGTTTTTCTGATATTTTACTTGATCAGACTTTCAGTTCAACTTCATCGACTGCAAGATCCGCTTCGTGCGCAGCAAGCAAAGGCTTTACGCACTCATTAAGGAATGCGTCGACCTGCTCGGGGCATCTGCCGATGTAAAGCTTCGGATCTCTTAAAGCAACGAGCTCATCCATAGTCATGCCAAACTTGGGATCAGCCGCGATCCTCTCAAGAAGATCGTTGGGCCTGCCTTCGTTCTTGACGACTGAGCCTGCCTGCATGGAAAGCTGGCGGATCTCTTCGTGGAGTTCCTGACGGTTGCCTCCCTTCTTGGTCGCTTCCATCATGATATTCTCGGTCATCATGAACGGAAGCTCGTCAAGGATGTGCTTCTCAATCATCTTGGGATATACGACAAGGCCTGAAACAACGTTGGTATAGATGCCAAGGATGGCGTCAATCGCAAGGAATGCCTCGGGAACGGAGATACGCTTATTGGCGGAATCGTCCAAAGTCCTCTCGAACCACTGCTCAGATGAAGTCATTGCAGGGTTGAGAACGTCTGCGATCACGTATCTTGAGAGCGAAGCGATCCTCTCGGATCTCATCGGGTTTCTCTTGTAAGCCATTGCGGAAGAGCCGATCTGATTCTTCTCGAAAGGCTCCTCGATCTCCTTTAAATGCTGCAAAAGCCTTATGTCATTGGAGAACTTATGAGCGCTCTGTGCGATCGAAGCAAGTGCCGAAAGTACGAGGAAATCGATCTTTCTGGAATATGTCTGACCGGACACGTAGTAAGATGACTCAAATCCCATCTTAGCGCAGATCTTCTTGTCAAGCTCGACGCACTTTGCGTGATCGCCGTCAAAAAGATCAAGGAACGAAGCCTGGGTTCCTGTAGTACCTTTGCAGCCGAGAAGCTTCAAAGAAGCTATTGCGCTCTCGACCGTCTCAAGATCGAAAACAAGATCCTGGAGCCAGAGCGTTGCCCTCTTTCCTACCGTCACGAGCTGTGCGGGCTGGAAATGTGTAAAGCCCAAAGTAGGCATAGCCTTATACTCTTCAGCAAACTTGGAAAGCTTGGAGATGAGCACTACAAGTCTCTTTTTAACAAGAGTGAGAGCATCCCTCATTATGATGATGTCAGTGTTGTCGCCAACATAGCAGGAAGTAGCGCCAAGATGGATGATCCTGTCAGCGCCTGAGCCTGCGACCTGCTTGCCGTAGGAATGTACGTGAGCCATGACGTCATGACGGCGGATCTTCTCTTCTGCAGCGGCATCTTCGTAATCGATGTCTTCCTTGTGCGCTTTAAGATCAGCGATCTGCTCGTCCGTAATATCCAATCCTAGCTCTTTCTCGGCTTCTGCCAGAGCTATCCAAAGAAGTCTCCATGTACGGAACTTCTTGTCGGGAGAAAAAATGAACTGCATCTCCCTGCTCGCGTATCTGGAATTCAGGGGGCTCTCATAAACGTCTTTTGACATGGCGGGATCACTCCTCGAGTAGTTTTTCTATAGCTGTTATTTTAGCACAAACAGCAAGGATGCTTACTGCCTTGATTATGTTTTCGACCGGCGGGAATGACGGGCAAAGCCTGATGTTGGAGTCGTCCGGATCCTTGCCGTAAGGGAAGCTCGCGCCTGCAGGAGTAAGAGCTACTCCCGCTTCCTTGCACATAGAAACGACCTTTGTCGCAGTGCCGGGATAAGCATAGAAGCTTACAAAGTAACCGCCCTTGGGATCAGTCCAGTGATAGAGGTCTTTGTTGTCGCCCAATTCGTCGTTAAGGACTTTCTGAACAGCTTCGAACTTGGGCCTCAAGATCTCGGCATGCTTTCTCATATGCTGATCAACAGCCTTTGCATCAGGCAGATATCTTGCATGAGCAAGCTGGTTGACCTTGTTGGTGCAGATAGCCTGAACCGAAAGATATTTCTTTGCTCTTGCCATGTTGTCAGGGTTTGCCGCAAAGCATGAGATACCGCCGCCTGCGAAAGTAACCTTGGACGAAGAAGCAAATTCATAGGGTCTGTTCGGGTAGCCCGCATCAGCGCAAAGCTTAAGGATATCGGGAACATGTCCCCTCTCGCTGTCATTTGCCGTCACGTGATGAACGACATATGCATTGTCCCACATGATCCTGAAATCAGGAGCTGCAGTCTTCATTGAAGCAAGCCTCTTGCATGTTTCTTCCGAATATACGATGCCGTCGGGATTGCTGTAGCAAGGAACGCACCAGATACCAAGAACCTTGGGATCTTTTACGAGTTCTTCTACTACATCCATGTCAGGGCCGTTCGGCGTCATGGGTACGGGAATAAGTTCAAAACCCAATGTCTCGGTAACCCTGAAATGTCTGTCATAACCGGGTGCCGGGCAGAGCCACTTTCTGCCTTCGACTTCGTACCAGGGCTTCTCGGATTCGATCTCACCAAAGACCATTGACCTCATCAGAGCGTCAAACATCTGATTAAGGCTTGAGGAATTGCCCATGAAGACATTATCAATGTCTGTATCGAGGATCTCAGCGAAAACCTTCCTGACATCGTCGATTCCGGCAGGTACGCCGTAATTTCTGACGTCCTGGCCCTTTACGGACATGAATCCGCTTTCGCTCAAGCGATCATACATGTCGCTGGCGAGATCAAGCTGCTCAGTCGAAGGAACACCGCGTGTCATGTTGAGAGAAAGCGCCATGTTCTTGTACTCTTCATAACGAGAGACAAGCATTTCCTTCTCTTTGATCAACTCTTCGGCCGTCATTTCCCTGTAGCTTTTCATGTCAAATTCCTCTTTCAAAATGAAATTCAGATAAACTTAAATTGCAATTTGGAGACCCGTCCCCCCAAAAAACCTCAACAATTATATTTAAAATGCAATTTTAAAGCAATCAAATTTCATATTGCTTTTATAAAGAAGACATTTTTCTACATTTTGTACCACTAAAACGGAATAAGCTCGATTTTTTTAATCATTCCGCTTGAGTCGTGGGTCACGGAAGCCACCAGAAAGACTATGTTTTTCTCATATAGCCTGTACTTTGATATCAGATAACCGGTAGTCATCACAATCTTTCTTCTTTTCCTTCTGTCGACAGTCTCAGGCGAAGACGGATAGTATCCTATATTTCTTCTTGCCCTGACCTCGACCACATATACTTCATCGCCTTTAAGGAAAACGCAATCGAGTTCTCCCACGTTATGAACTTCAAAATTCCTGCAAAGCAGAGTATAGCCTTCTTTTGTCATCATTCTGATCACGGCATCCTCACCGTTATCGCCTTTTACCCTTTTCTCAGTTCTTTTGTCTTCTTTATCCATAAAGCCTCCGGCTAAATAATCAATAAATTTTAATGAGAGTTTGAAAATTTGTTATATTCTTAACTTTATTGCATTAAATATGTTTGTCCTTTACTATTAAAACATCAAAAGAACAGGAGCATTGAAATGAGCGGAGACAGTAAACTCTTTACTGACATAACCGCTTCTTTGGAAGCATTTGACGGCAGTCGTTTCGACGGAGATTCTTTCGCTTCTGTTTGTAACCAGTTATCAATCTCAAAGATCGAAGATTATGTATATGCCGACGGCAAGCTGATCAAGCGCACCGTTACTTATATCAACGGCGATTCAGACAGCAATTACATTGACAAAACCGTCGAATGCGTTGACGGCGTAAATGTGATCGTGCGTTTTTACCGCCACAACTTCGCTCCCGAAAACGATGCCGACATCAACGACAAGACCACCATTTTCTGCAAATGCGTCAGTGACTGCACGGCTCTCGTCAGGATCAAGGAACTCCTTAGCGACATGCGTTATATCAATCCTGATACGGGACTTCATAACCTGAATTATTTCCATGTCAACATGCGAAAGATCCTGGATTCTGAAGACAGATTCCTCTTCTCCTGCGCTTTCATAAGTCTTAAAGGTTTTAACCAGCTCAACCGTTTCTTCGGTTCCGACATTACCGGCAAGGCCATCAAGATGTTTGCCCAGAAGATAGATTCCTTCGTCAATAAAGAGTCCGGCGAATTCGCGATACATGTCGGCGGAGACAACTTTGTCGTTGTTTTCCATACTTCACGCACAGAGAGCCTTACTGCTTTCCTTTCTGCGGTTCAGGTTACGCTCCAGAGTGACGGCGACAGTTTCTCTCATGTCGTATCCGCAAGAGCCGGAATTACGAATGTAAATCCCAGACACATTACATCGAACGATGTTTTGGGCGAATGCTCCATATCTCTGCAGATCGCCAGGCGAAGCGGCGAGGATTTCGTTATTTTCAGCGAGAAAGACTCCGCGTTCGCCAACCAGAAGAATATCGCCAAGACAATATCCCGTGCTGTAGATGAGAATAAGTTCCTCATCTATTTCCAGCCGGTCGTTGCAACGGAAGGCCGCCCTTCCCTGTTCGAAGCTGAAGCTTTGGCAAGATGGCCCCGCGACGGAAGGATCACCGCACCCGATGAATTCATCGAGTATGCAAGAAATTCCGGCATAGTTACAAAGATCGATTTTCACGTTCTCCGCAAAGTCTGCGAATCCGTTAAAGCCTGGACCGAAGCTGGATTTGACATGGTCCCCATTACCTGCAACTTTGCAAGTAAGAACCTTTTCAATTCAAACCTTGCCAACGACATCATCGACATAATCGAAAGCCACAACATTGACAGAAAACTCATCGGAATCGAATTCTCCGAACCTGATTTCAAGGGCGGAAGACTTCTGCTCACACAGGCTGCTCAGCAGCTTTCCGAAAGAGGTGTCAAGGTAACGATCGACAAGTTCGGTCTCGGTAGGTCTTCTCTTGATCTTTTGCAGGATCTTAAGGCTGATTACCTTAAGTTCGACTTCGGCCAGCTCTCTTTGGAGGATCCGCGCGGCAGCATCATAGTCAAGGACATGATCAATCTTGCCGAGATGCTTGGCTTTACCGTTATATGCAAAGGCGTTAAGACCAGAGAAGATGCAAAAGAACTCATGCTCTGCGGCTGCACAAGGTTCCAGTCCTTTATTTACGATAAGCCTCTTAGCGAGAGATTTTTCGAGCGCAGGCTCAAAAATCCCGTTTATACCGAATAAAAGGTTTATAATTTCACTAATCTTATTTACCGGAGGAGTCCTTTATGATTTCAGAAAGGCTTAAAAAGCAACTGTCTGCAGGTTCGCAGATCCGCAAGATGTTTGAAGAAGGCAACCGACTCAAGGCTATCTACGGAGCTGACAAAGTTTACGATTTTTCCATAGGCAATCCCGATCTTGAACCTCCTCACGAGGTCAGCGATGCTTTAAAAGAACTTTCCAACAATCCAACTCCCGGAATGCACGGCTACATGAGCAACAGCGGTTATGAATCCACGCGCTCTGCCATCGCAGCTAAGAAGTCCGCTGAATCCGGTCTTGATATCAAGAGTGATGCGATCTGCATGACAGTAGGCGCTGCTTCTGCCATGAACGACGTCCTTCATTCCCTTCTTGACCAGGATGATGAAGTCATCGTAATCGCACCTTACTTCATGGAATACAACGGCTACATTTCCAATCACGGCGGCAAGGCAGTTATCGTACAGACAGATGACAAGTTCATGCCCGTCATCAGCAGCATCGAAGCCGCTATCACGCCCAGGACCAAGGCGATCATCATCAATTCGCCCAACAATCCTTCCGGTGTCGTCTACCCTTCATCCCTCCTTTCCGAGTTGAATGAAATGCTTAAAAAGCAGGATCACGTCGTTCACGTAATATCTGATGAACCTTATATCGATCTCGTATACGACGGAATGACCGTTCCCTGCGCACTTAAATATATCGATAACCTTATCGTCTGCTTCTCATGGAGCAAATCCCTTTCACTTCCCGGTGAAAGGATCGGATATACCCTGGTTTCTCCGAAGAACGAAGATTATGCAGACCTTACGGCTGCCATCGTTCTGTCTAACAGGACATTAGGCAGCGTAAACGCTCCTGCTATCTGGCAGCGCGTCATCGAGAAATCCCTGAACGCAAAGGTCGATGTCTCCAATTATGAGAACCGCCGTAACCTTTTGTATTCGAACATCATCGATGCCGGATTTGACGCGGTGAAACCTAACGGAGCGCTCTATATCTTCATGAACACTCCGGAAGGCTTGACCGACGACAAATTCTCCGAGATATGCGCCTCAAAGAACCTCCTTCTCGTTAAGGGCTCCAGTTTCTCCAGACCCGGCTACTGCCGTCTCGCTTTTTGCGTTTCAGAGAGCACCATAAGGAATTCACGTCAGGCTTTCTTCGCGATTGCCGACGAGCTTGGCCTTTCGCACCGCGCTTCGCTCTGATCGCAAATGCCATAGGTCCGGCTGAAGCACACAGCAGCAACAAACCAATTACCATTGCAGGAGAAGTACCTTCCCCTGTTTTTGGTATTACGGGATTTTTGTATTTAAGCGTCTGCTCTTTATTGTTCAGATCGTGATGTCTGACGATCTCTATATCTTCTTTTTGCGTGCCTGACTTTACTTCTTCATCAGTCGCAAGATCATAGATATTCTCAAATATGACTACTGATTCTCCGTAACTTATCATTTCGAGATTAAATGTAAGAGGCACCTCAATGGTCCCGTCTCTATTCGAAGGCGTGAACGATATACTGTTCGTTACAGGTGTCCCGTTATTCATAAGCTGCGTACCGTCTTTTTTGTAGAGCGTTGCGACCGTCTTATAAGTATTGCCGGGCGTAAAGCCTTTATACATCACTTTATCCGTGATCTTCACATTGCCTTTGGTCCCGGTTATGTTCTTTGATCCCGAAGAACTGCTCGCGACCGTTGATGCAAAAGGCCTGTAGACCGTCTGATCCTTATCGTTGATGTCCTCGTGGACTGCCAAAACGACTTTGTTCTTTGCTTCAAAAAGTTTCTCAAAGACGACGATCTCTTTGTATTCATATGTGATCTTAACCTTCTCGAAAAGCACCTCCACCACGCCGTCGGAATCCTCCGGAACAAATTCGACCGTTTTAACATACTGACCGCCGTCTTTATCCGTATAGACCTTGCCTGTTTCCTTATCCATCAGGATTCCCGTTACCTGGTAAGTCTTTCCCTTTTTGAGGCCTGTATATGAGACTTTATCTTTGATATCCACTGTCTCAGTGTAAGTCAGCGTCTTTGTCTTATTCGTATTATCAGCAGCAGAAGTTTTTATTCCCGGCACGGTCAATGTCTGATCTTTATCATCAAGATCATTGTGAGTTACAAGATCTATGCCATCAGCTGAGAGCTTTTCGACACATACGATAGGACCAGTAAACTCCGTCAGATCCACATGTTCAAAGACAACCTTGATAATGCTGTCCTTCTTATCTGCTTCAAACTCAACTGTCGCAGTATACTGTCTTCCTTTAGAATTCAGGAGGGCTTTGCCCGTATCCTTTACCAGTATCGTTCCTGACAGCTTATACTTCTTCCCGACTATCAGATTCTTATAAGAAACATAATCCGTAAGCTTTACGTCTTTGCCGTATGAAGTAAGTTTAAGCTTTTCGTCATCATCAAAACCGTCAACTTTCTCATCGATGAATTCAGTCTTTACCAGAGGGATATATACCTGCTGGTCTTCGTTGTTTATGTCATCATGCTTCAGGTACAGAAGCTCTTTCTCCGTTTTGTCGATGATATAGATTTCTTCCATTACTGTAAGCGTTTCGCCCTGAAGAACAGAGGCATCGATCACAAAAGGGATGCTTACCTGTCCGTTTCTTTCTTCTTCCGTGTTGATCTTAAGCACCGTATCAAAAGGCTTGACCACTTCGGTTCCATCGGATCTTACAAGCCAGGCCCTGATCTTATACTGGTATCCGGGCAAAAGATTCTTATAAGTGAGAGTATCCGTTATGCTGACTCCGGTCTCAGCCGCGATATGCTTAGAACCGTTCGCAGTACTCAAAGCAAGCGTTGATATCGATGACTCAAAGTCGTTATAGTACTCGATAATTCCGTCTTTGATCTCAGATACCGTGTTGGAGAACAACGTGCTTCTTGATGCTTCCGACCTTGCAGGATCGTTATCAGAACCTTTGATTATGTCTCTTGCAAAACGGATGACTATTACCCTGACTTCTTTGCTTGCCGATGTCCCCATTGGTGCCTTTGTCTCACTTATCACATAAGTGCCCTGAGGAACAACGAATTCTCCGTCCTTATTCTTGAAAAGGCTGCTGCCGCTCACGAAATGTTCTTCATCATAGAAAAGCTTGCCGTCACGATCGGTCTTGAAAAGCCATGATCTGGAAGGATTCTTTTCCTTATAGCTTTCATCTTCAATGAAATCAGCAAAGTATAAGATGCTGAATTCCGCTCCTTCGACAGGAACAAGTTCCGTAACATCATCTGATACGTCATTACTCCTGACCTTCTTGATCAGGCAGTCAAAACGAGCGAAGACCGGCTCGTCCGAAAACTCCATCTCCGATACGTTGTTCTCTGTTATTTCAAAAGGCACTTCAGAAGCATCCAGATAAAGCCCGTATCCCGAGTGTATCTCTTTGGCATAATATTCGCCTACGGGAAGGACGAGGCTTTCGTTCCCGCCATTGTCACCTTCAGGCTTTACTCCTTCCGCATACTTTACTTCCGATATCTTTCCGTCTTTCCCGAAAATGATGCTTAAAGCAAGATTTTTGCTTATTTTGTGATAAACGTTGTAAGTCGTGCCTTCAGCGTTATAGAGGGTCTTATCTATGTCATCTCCTTCATTTACATTTATCTTTTTCCTGAATGAGCCTTTGCCTTTTACCGAATCTTCTTTAATGACTATCTTGTCTTCTAACACCTGATATATGGAAGGATCAGCAGAATAGTATGCCACCGCGCTGTTTCCCTCCTGATGTATCTTCATTATGAGAGGCTTGGAAGGATCAGCGACCTTATATCCTTCAGGTGCTTTGATTTCCGTTATCACATAAGTCCCCAAAGGCAGTTTTGTAAGGCCTTTCAGGTTAGAGAAATACCCTTCATCTGCAGAATCGGATAAAGTCATCGGACTTATTTCAAAACGCGCCGAACCGTCATCTGCAGTCTTTCCTGTAATATCCGCAGTAGCCTTGATCTTGTATGTAGTCTCACCATCGGCAGATTCCAGATCTTTATAGCTGTCGATACTAATCGAGTCATAGTAATCCACGCGGAAAACCGCATCAGAAAGCTTGATCCCGGTTATTACGTTCCAACTTTCCGGATCCTTCTTCTCTATCTGAAGGACTCCTTCGGATGAGACAGGCTCGTCACTGACTTTTATGGTGATCACTCCATTTGATGCAGCCGAAGTGAGGTTTACGTTATATTTCTTCTCATTTACCACATATCCGCGGCCGGCCGTTATCTCCTGAACATAATATTTCAGGTTTGTATCCTTGATCTCATAAGTATCTGTCTTGCCTGATTCATCAAGTACAAACTCATGCAAAAGCGACCCGGAAGCATTATAAAGTCCGTACTTGGTATCCTTTAACGAATAACATGCGTTATCGCCCGTCATTCCGGGCATCGTAGACGCTTTCGTCACCGACACCTTAGGATTCTCCTTGAATGTAGCGTAATTGAGCGCGGCCACATGCGTATATGTCTTGCTTCCGGATCCGCTTTCAGACTTTGAATAAGGAACACCTGCGGTCATGCTGCCGCCAGGAGCATCATAAACTTTCTTGCCGGTTCCTGCGTAGATCGCAGCGTGCGTCCAGCGGAATTCACCGTCCTTCTTTCCGCCAAACAGCAATATGCTTCCCTTTTTCGCGCCCAACTTCTTGATAGAGGCTTTAAGCCCGCCGTTAGCCTTGATATTGATACCGCCGGGATGTCCGATCTTATGCGGTGATTTTTCAGACCATGTAGTGCATCCGTCAACCAGATGGTATTTGGAATTCGTAAGACTCGTTCCTTTATATGTGACGTTGCCGTTCGACCTTTTTAGGCCGGGTATCTTTCCGTCCGTTACTTTAAGTCCTGAGATAAGCTTTAATGCCTGGGCATACGCAAGATTAACATATCTCATGCAGTCGGCCTGGCCGTTTCCCGTACCGTAATCGACTCCTTTCATAGCCTTGCATGCCTTGATGACAGCATTTCCGAACGCTTCCGAATTGGTATAGCCTACTGCTTTCAACTCTTTTTTGGTCGGCCACGTCATCTTTGATTTGTTTATCGTAAACTCATCGTCTCCTTCATCTTCGTCAGGATCTTCCTCTTCTTCGCCTTCTTTATTCTCTTCGTCTTCTTCGTCATCCGGTTTGTATTCCTTTAAGCATCCTGATTCCCTGCCATCGATCATCAGCCCTGATAAAATTGCTGCAGCCTCTGACGTTGAATCTGCAGGGATATAATAATCAACGCACTTGCCGTAATTTGATGATTCAAACTTATATCCGTCTTCATCAACGGCTCCCGCCGTTATGACTCCCTTGATCCCGGCAGGGAGATAACCGGAAGCGTCTTTATTGTTATTACCGGCAGATGCGATTATCCTGATCCCCTTATTGATGCCTTCATCCACAAGAGAAACGAATTCATCATAGTTTCCGTTATCCTTGATCGAGATCGCCATCAGAATATAATCGACTTCTTTGTCGATAGCATATCTGACAGCTGCATAAACGTCAGAAAGACTTCCCTTCCCGTTATCACCGATCGCCTTGATAGAGATTATGTATGCATCATCAGTCTGACTTAAGATAAGGCCGGACATCGATGTACCGTGGCCGTTTACGTCTTTTCCGTCATCACCCAGCAAAGATATCTTCTCATTTGCTAATTCTGATCCGGTATCGATTACCGCAATCTTTGTTTTGGCATGTGGATTTATCTTTACGTCAAAAGATGCTTTGCACTGATCTCCGCAAAGCGAGAAATCACCGTCAACGCTGTAACCTATCTTCTTTTTCTTGAGTTCTTTTATCGCGGAATCGTAATCACTCTTATTCTTGAATGACAGAACACAAGATCCTCCGTAATCTACGCCTTCGGCACCTGAGATCTTGGGCATGCCTTTCTTGGAAGATGCCGCGATCCTGTATTTACGCGAAAGCCTCGATACTCCTTTTACGAATTCCTTTCCGTTTTTGACAGGCTTTATAACCTCAGCGGGCTTACTTTCCTGCTCTTGCGTAGTCTCATTTGTGCTGTCTGAGACACTACTGCTTTCAGATTCCGCAACCGTCTCAGATTCAGAAGCGTCAGCAGTCTCTGTCTCATCCGCATTCAAAGGAAGATAGAAGATCATCTGATTTAAAGCGATCAGCACCGCCAGAATTATCCGGAGTAATTTCTTTTTCTTTTTCATAAGCATGCCTCCGTTTATGAGGCATCTTCTTCAACGGATGCTCTGGAAATGCTCTTATCGCTCAACGAAAAGATATAGACGCTGTCCGATAATCTCTCTGAAGGTCTTACACTTTCTTTGTTCGTTGTCTTAACGATGTTCGCCAGTTTGTTCTCCTTGAGATAGTTGTCAGCCGAAAGGACTATGAGATCGTGCACTGAAGAAGGCAGGATATAGCAGTCAGTCCCGATCTTCTCGGCTATTTCGGCGATCACGTCTTTATATAGCAGCGCATTCGCCCCGAAAAAGTCATGACGGTTGGTAACGACATATACGCGCTCTTTCTCAGGTGTCTTTGTATAACCCGGAAAAGCCTCGTTGATCTCTGTCTCGTCAGCGCCCCACTTCCTCATCAGACGTCTCATCATGACCTCGATCCTTTCCCATTTGAAAGGGAAAAGCCTCTTTGTGTTCTCAAATGCGCAATCGTAGAGTTCATCTTCTGTCAGGCCTTCAACAGAAGCGATATCGTTCGTTATGAGGAACCCCGACACTCCGTTCTTGCTGATCCCGGTGATCGCCCTGTAAACAACTGAGAGATCTTCAAAACTCCTGTGCGGACATCTTGCTATCATCTCTACGTTCTCGGCTGTATTGACGATCTGGAAAACGATCTTCTGCTTCATTTTCGAGAAATCAAGCGACAGGATGTTCTTCGGTATGTACTTGATGGATTCTTCCAGGTAGATTGCCTGATCAGCCATGGTCTTCTCGAACGAACCCGATTCCTCATACTGTTCGTAAAGCCTTTCCATATAAAACGTTGGCGCGATGAAAGCCTTACAAGGTTTCTTCGGTTTGATCGAGATGCCCGTCAGCAATTCATTAAGCTTAGGCACCTGGTTAAGTTCAAGCATGCAATCCGAGTATCTCTCCGGTAGATAATCGATGAACTCGTTCATCACACGCTCCTGGAACTCTTCGTAACTCATAATCATAGATAGTCCTCCTGAATATTTATTTGCATGAAAAAACGCACCTTCTGAACCATTGGTTCAAAAGGTGCGTTCATTCGTTTCGCATTTTCAGTATAGGAGGTCTGTCAGTCTCATTCAATAAGAAAAAGTCTCAATTTTCGATCATTCTGAGCGGCTCACTATCACGGCGAGAAGACCCTCATTCAATGAAACAGCTATTTCCAAGGCTCCTTCCACAGGCTTGTTTGAGAAAGAAAGAGTCGAACCGAATTGAAGCGAAGCATCATCCAAAGGATAATAGAGTCCCTTTGTCGTGACTCCGGAAACCTTTCTGTCCGGCGACAGAGGAACCAGCGATATAGCTGAGTCTGATCCCCACTTATCCAACCCTATCGTTACCTCATCCCTGCCGGCCAGGAAATGGACTTCCGTAATCCCGTCATCAAGGACTATTGATCTTCCCGAAGCATGCAAAGAAGAAGCAAGCTGTAGATTGGCGATTATGTGATCAAGTCTTCCGTTAAGAGGACAGACTACCGTAATTTCACAGTCATCGGGAACTAACGAGACTGCTATCTCAGTATCCGTCATGTCTTTTTCGACAGGATATGTCTTTATCGGAATGCCGGAACTCCTGATTCTTTCAAGACCGGATGCGCTGACGGAATCCATGTCTCCTACTGCCAAAGAAATGGTTATGCCGTTTTGGAGGCAAAAATCTATGCCTTTGTCGGCAGCAATGACTTCGCCGTCTTTAATGATGCCTGAAGCTTTGGATGTAAGCGGGCCGCCCGTTACGACATAGTAATGCATTCCCTGAGTTCCTCAACGGCCTTGCCGGGATCTTCGTGACCGAACACCGCGGTTCCCGCGACGAAATACCTTGCGCCGGAATCGTATGCTTCCTTTATGGTCTTTTTGTTGATGCCGCCGTCAACGGAGAGGAAAGCCTTGCTGCCAGAAGCATCAAGAGCCTTTCTGACAGCCGAGATCCTTTCATCGGAAACGTCCAGATAACTGCTTCCGCCAAATCCCGGAACAACTGTCATTACGAGAATGAGGTCAACTTTATCGACAAAGGGGATCACCTTTTCGACAGGTGTGTGCGGATGGATCGAAATGCCTGCTTTAAGGCCGAAAGATTTTATGAGAGATATAAGCCCTTCGGGATCATCCGTGCATTCAATGTGGAAAGTTATCATATTCGCGCCTGCATCAGCAAAAGGCTTAACAAACTTCTCCGGGTTGGTAAGCATGAGATGCACGTCGAAAAACATATCCGTATATTTTCTTATCGATTCAACAACAGGTACTCCGATCGAGAGATTATCAACGAAATGTCCGTCCATGATATCAATGTGAAGATAATCGGTTTTACCTTCAACTGCCTTGATATCGCGCATGAGATATCCGAAATCGGCTGCCAAAAGCGACGGCGCTATCTCAAAATCACTCATAATCTCTTCCTCCGTTTGTAGTTGTTACGGTTATCATAAAGCTCTTTATAGAACTCTCTGTATCTGTTCATCCTGCCCTCGTCTATCATACACTTTTGAAAAGCTTCGTCCACAGCACAACCCGCTTCCCCGACGTGGCCGCAGTCATCATATCTGCAATCATGAGTATATCTCATTATCTCGGGATATCCCTTGCAGATGTCTTTATGCGTTATACCGAGCTCGAAAAGCGAAAGCGACGTAAAACCGGGCGTATCGGTAATGAATCCTTCCCCGAAATCATGAAGCTCGCAATGGCGGGTCGTATGCTTTCCCCTTTTGAGCTTAACGCTGATCTCACTGGTCTCCATGGCTTTTGTTCCAAGTATCCTGTTGCACAAAGAACTCTTTCCGACTCCGGAAGGACCCGCAAAAGCAGCAATACCGCTGCCTGTCAGTGACATCAGAGTCTCTTTGGAGACCGGGCTGTCAGGTGACGAGATCATAACATCAAAACCGGCATTTTTATATATACCGTATAGGGTGTCTGCCTCTTCTTTTCCGAGATCGCTCTTGGTAAAGATTATGACAGGCTTTATTCCTAGAACGCCTGAAATGATCAGCATCTTATCGAGAAGCTTTAAGTCAGGAACAGGCTCGATGACCGAGAATGTCAGCAGCAGGAAATCCACATTGGCAAGCGGAGGCCGAAGAAGCGAATTTCTTCTCGGGCCAAACGCGCTTATGACATACGGTATGTCAACGTCACCTGATTCTTCGATGTATACGGTATCACCGGCCTGAGGAATGAAATCCTTCTGCCTGAAGATCCCGCGTACGGAACAATAGACTTTTCTTATTCCGGATCCGTCACAGATCCGAACAGTATATATGCCGCCAACGCCTTTGGTTATTATCCCTTCTATCCTGCCGTCAGAATTCATATATGCCAAAGCCTAAAGATCAGTTTCCGCCATTGTCACCCTCACCCGGTTCGGGATCAGCCGGCGGAGGCGGTACAGGTGTCGGCTCAGGAGTGGGAACCGGCGTAGGCGTCGGTTCAGGTGTCGGAACAGGCGTAGGCGTGGGTTCCGGTGTCGGGATCGGCGTGGAAGTCGGAGCCGCCTTGAACACAGCCGTAAACGATACGTTGGAGCTTCCCACTACGAATGTGTAATTGCTTGTGTTGGATACCACTTCGCCATCGGCATCTACCCAGGAATCAAACTGGAATCCCGAAGCAGGTGTTGCCGTGAGAGTAACCTGCGTACCCTCGCTGTACGAGCCGCCTCCGGTAACAGTACCACTGCCCTTTGCCGTAACCGTTACGACGATCTGCGGAGGCGTAGGAGTCGGAGTACCGCCGTTCTTATAATCTTCAGCCGTACCGATGTAAAGCTTGACGGATGATTTCCTTGCAACAGAAGTTCCGGGTATAGGATCCGTAAGCAGGACGATCTGCTGTGTTTCCTTGAGGTTTAAGACTTCCGCGGAACCTTCAAGCGTAAATGTAAGATTATTCTTCTCGAGGTCTTCTTTTGCTTCCTTGACACTCTTTCCTACAACGTCAGGAACAACGCTGCTCGTAGGCTCGGTAGCGTAAATGATAACGACGGCAGACTTTCTCGGAACCGTCGTGCCGGCCGCAGGCTCTGTCTTGATTACCATGCCCGGCTTAACCGTATCGGAAGGCTCGGATCTTAAAGATACCTCAAGATCCAGAGCGGTAAGCGACGTATAAACATTCTTATAGTCCACGCCTGAATAATCGGCTAACGTGATAGTCTCGTCAGATGATGAGACCGTGATTATGAGCTTGCTTAATGTACTTCCCGAAGTAATTACGACGCCTTCGCTGATGCTCTGCGCTATAACGAGACCGGGCTGGTACTCCTCGCTCTTTTCGTATTCGATCTGGTAATAGATCTTGTTGGTATCAAGTTCCTTGATTACTTCATCGACCTTCATGCCGACATAATTCTTAACGGTATAATCGAGATTTTGCTCGATGTTCGTTGCATTGTGCACGGATTTGATTACCAGGATGCCAAGTCCGATCAGAACGCCCGCAATGACCGTAATGATGAGCGCAAGAAGGATGTTATCCCTGTATCTTGCAAGCCTGATGGCCTCAGCGCTCTTCTCGATCTCAGAGATCTTGTCGTATTCGGGATTCTGTCTGAACGAGATGTTGGGTTCAGACTGAGTAACGTGATCGGGTGCTTCCGTGATAACACCATAAACGCCGTTAGGATCGACTAAGAGAGCATCAAGCTCGTCAACGAGCTGTCTCATCGTCTGATATCTTCTTTCGGGCGTCTTCTGCATGCACTTGTTTATGATGGCATCAAGACCCATAGGGATTCCCTGCATCATGGAAGAAGCAAGCGGCGGATTCTCCTGCAGATGCTTGACTGCGATAGAAACATTCGATTCACCGTCAAAAGGACAGCGTCCCGTAACCATCTCGAAAAGGGTAACGCCGATGGAATATATATCCGATTGAGGGCCGACCTTACTGCCTCTTGCCTGTTCCGGCGAGAAATAGTGAACTGATCCGATAACGCCGCCGGTCATTGTAATGGTTGTTGAAGAAGCTGCCCTGGCAATGCCGAAATCGGTGATCTTAGAGACTTTGTCACGTGAGATAAGGATATTCTGAGGCTTGATATCGCGGTGAACGATGCCCTTCTGATGAGCATAATCAAGCGCAAGGCTGATCTGGATTACGATCGGAACCGCATTTCTCCAGTCAAGATGACCGTTCTGATTGATAAGATCCTTTACCGTAATGCCTTCAACGTATTCTTCAACAATATATCTGAACTGTCCTTCGTGGCCTACGCCGAAGACTTTTACGATATTAGAGTGATCGAGTGAAGCTACGGCTTTCGCCTCGGAATCAAAACGGCGGATAAATTCCTCATCGGAAGAAAACTCCGGTTTGAGTATCTTGATCGCCACGTTCAAACCGGTATTCATGTCTATACCGAGATAAACATTTGCCATACCGCCGCTGCCTATGAGCTTTACGATGCGGTATTTATTCGCAAATATCATGCCCTCCGGGCCATGTGCCTGATTTGCCATATTCCCAACTCCCTATATGCCGCCGGACGGCCTTACCAACCCGGCTATTATCGTCATATTGTCCGAACTGCCGCCCGCCAGAGCGGAATCAATGAGGCTGTCACAGACCTTCTGAAGATCCTTCCTGTTATTTAGTGCGGCTATAAAGTCGTCTTTCCCGATGAATGAATATAATCCATCAGAACACAGCATGACTATATCACCGTAACTTAAATTATAACTGTAAAAATCCGGTTTAAGATATACATTTTCACCAAGCACCTTGACCAATACATTGCGTCCGGGATGCACTTTTGCCTCAGATTCGGTGATCTTGCCCTCTTTTACCAGTTCCGCAGCCTTGTTATGGTCATTTGTAAGCTTTTGGATATCCCTTTTGTGGCAGATATATACTCTGGTGTCGCCTATATGACCTATAAAGAGCTTTCTGTCATTCAAGACCGCAACAGTAAGTGTCGTACACATTCCTCTTGCCTGGGGATCGTTCATTCCGTATCTGAGGATCTCCTTGTTTGCCTTGTTAAAGAGCTTCGAAAAGAGTTCTGAGACAGCACCTTCATCAGAAAAGTCATTACTGTCAGAAACAAGTTCGTTCATGACAGTATCAACTGCCAGTTTGCTTGCGATCTCGCCGCAGACCTCGCCGCCAAGCCCGTCTGCGACAGCCATCAAAAGGCATACGCCGGATTCTTTAACAGCGTAACTGTCTTCATTAGTCTCCCTGACCGGGCCTTTCTCACATCTGGCGGAATAGATCATTTGTCTTTATTCTCCATTCCGCGTCTGAGCTGGCCGCAGGCAGCCATGATATCCTGCCCCATTTCCCTTCTGAGCGTAGCGTTGATCCCGCCGGATTCAAGTATCTCTTGAAATCTCTTAACACGCTGTCTGGACGGAGCTTTATAATCGCTTCCGGGAACGTCGTTTGCGGCTATAAGGTTTACGTGCCACAAGCCTTTTCCTAAGAGCCTCACGAGTTCTTCCGCCTGAAGATCGCCGTCATTGACGCCGCCGAAAAGTGTGTACTCGAAAGTAAGCCTCCTGTTGGTCTTAGCCGTATATCTTCTGCAAGAATCCATCAGCTCTTTTAATGAATATCTGTTCGCGATAGGCATCAGGCTCTGTCTGATCCCGTCGTTCGGAGCGTGAAGCGATATGGAAAGATTTACCTGAAGATCAAGCTCGGTAAAACGGTCTATCATGGGTACAAGGCCGCAGGTAGAGATCGTTATGTGCCTGGCGCCGAGATTAAGTCCTTCGGGATCATTTGCGAGCTTCACAAAGCCCATGACGTTTTCGAAATTATCGAAAGGCTCGCCGATCCCCATGATCACGACGCTTCTTATCCGTTCGCCCATTAACTTCTGGGACACCGCAACCTGCGCAAACATCTCGCCCGAAGTCAAAGATCTTCCGAAGCCGAGTTTTGAAGAAGCACAGAACTTACATCCCATCCTGCATCCCGCCTGAGAGGATATGCAAATTGAAAGTCCTGTTTTATAACGCATTACGACAGTCTCGATTATGTTGCCGTCGTGAAGTTCAAAGACGAACTTGGTAGTCCCGTCGAGCTTGGAAACGAGCTTCTGCCTGATCTCAAAACTGCCGAAAATGAAGCTTTCCTCAAGTTTTGCCCTGACTGACTGCGGAACGTTGTTCATGTCTGAAGTATCGGTAACGCCCGAAGACAGCCATTTGTATATCTGACCTGCCCTGTAGGATTGAATGCCGTTGTCACGGCACCATATATCAAGTTCTTCTTTAGTCAGGTCCAGACAAAACTTCCGGTTCACTCGGAATCATCCTTTCTGTCTTTCTCCATCCTGCAGATGAAGAAACCTTCACAGCCGTCAGTATCAGGATAAAGCGTGATCATGCCGTTATCGGCTGATTCTTTTCTGTCATCATCCATCGAAATGGTATCAGGCAGATATTTGCCGATAGATACCGTATGGAAGCTCTTGTGCTCTTCAAGGAAAGCATTTACCTGATTCTCATTCTCATCGCTGTTGAGCGTGCAGGTGCAGTAAACGAGCGTTCCTCCGGGACATACCATTTTCGCGGCACTGTCCAGGATAGCCTGCTGGATCGGAAGGAGCTCTTCAATACGTTCGTAAGTGATCTTCTCCCTGATATCGGGCTTTCTGCCGATAAGGCCCAGTCCGCTGCATGGTACGTCGCACAAAACAAGATCAAAGGACTTTCGCTGATCTTTATTCTCTTTTGCGATCTTTGAGGCGTCACAACACTTAACCGATATCGACTTAAGGCCGAGCCTTTCAGCATTGTCGGTAACGAGCTGAAGTCTTGCCTCGTTAATGTCGCAGGAGAGGATCTTGCAGTTGTCATGACACAAAGAAGCCATGTGCGTTGACTTGCCGCCCGGAGCCGAACAGCAGTCAAGGATCTTATTTCCTTCCGAAGGCGCTGCTATCAGCGAAGCGAGCATGGCAGCTTCACCCTGGATAAACATTCCGTATTTTGAATATATTTCGGAATTCTCAAGCCCCTTAAGGCCTCCGGTTATCTCGACTGCATCCTTAATGATCTTAGCGGGGACCGCTTTGATACCCATGGCGCTGAGTTCTGAGATAAGATCCTTTGTAGTTATCTTTGAAGAATCAAACCTGATCGTGGTTCCGGAAGGCTTCAGGAAAGCCATTCCGATGTCATAAGCGCGGCTCTTGCCGAAATCCTTCTTGAAAATGCCGTAGATCTCAGGCTTCAAGGATGTTCTGATGCCGGGCTTATACTGTTCTAAGTACTTCTTGGCCTCCGGAGCGGAAGCGTATTTGCGGACAACCGCATTAACGTATCCCGAGACCTTGTGATTATACTTTTTCGCTATCTCAACAGACGAATCCGTAACGGCATAATCAGGAATGTTATCGCCGAACTGAAGCTGCCAGACGGCCATTCTGATCAATGTCCTTGTAACAGGATCCATCTCGTCAGGTTCTTCTTTGGTTATGTGCCTTATGAGAAAATCGATCGTAAAAGTATACGTTAAGGTTCCATAAAGCATCGCTCTTGTGAAATCGAGCTTTTTGCCGAGAGAAGCTGCCGCTTTGTCGGCCTTTTTGAGGACGAGATTAGAGAAAGCTCCTTCAAAATACACCTGATACAGCATGAGAAAGCACAATTCCCTCTCATTGCCGGATTCGATGATGCGTAAGATATCCTTCTTTTTGAATCTCATCTGATTGCTCATAAGATCTCCTCGATCAGATTGTCTGTCCGGGCTTGTAATTGTGCGCCACGTCCCTCGAAGCCAGCCTCTTTCCGCCTGCAAACTGCAATTCGAGGATCTTAAGGAACCCGTCGCCGCACTTAATTATCAGATCTTGGCCTTTACTGTAGACAATGACGCCGGGCAAAGCCTTATCCGCCAGATCCTTATCTGTATGTTCCGGTAGTTCGCTGACCACTCTGGAATCATAGATCTTGAGTTTCCTGTCTCCCGATTCCGTAAAAGCACCGGGCCATGAACTGAGCGCCCTGACTTTGTTATGGATAACAGAAGCCGGAAGATCCCATGTAAAATGACCTTCTTCGGATGCTATCGGAGGACAGTATGTAGCCTTGGAATCATCTTGTTTGACGGGCGTCAGCAATCCTTCTGCAAGGTCAGTCACAGCCTTTGGAAGTATTGAAGCCGACAGTTCGGCAAGCGCCATCATGAGTTCATCCGAGTGCATGTCGGGGCCGATCGGCAATTCTTTCTGAACGAGCATATCCCCCGTATCCATGCCTTCTGCCATCATCATTATGGTAATACCGGTCACTTTGTCGCCGTCCATAACAGCCCTCTGCACGGGAGCTGAGCCTCTTCGCTCTGGAAGAAGGCTGCCGTGGCAGTTGATGCAGCCGTACTTGGGTATTTCCAATATTGAAACGGGTAAGATCTTGCCGTAAGCGGCAGTAACGATCATGTCAGGCTTTGCTTCGGAGATCTTAACGAATGCCTCATCAGTCCTCAAAGTCGCAGGCTGATAGACCTCTATGCCGCTTTTTTCCGCCTCAACCTTAACAGGCGGCGGAGTAAGTATCTGCTTTCTTCCGACCGGTTTGTCAGGCTGGCAGCAGCAGAGAACGACATTAAAGCCGGCAGATATGAGCGCCCTGAGATTGACAGCTGCAAATTCAGGGGTGCCCATGAATACGATTCTCAAATCGCGGGGATCAGTCAAAAGGAATCACTCCTCCTCGTCGTCTGATTCAGCCTTGTAGACTTTGCCGTCAACGGACTTATCAATGAAAAGGATACCGTCAAGGTGATCATTCTCATGGCAGATGCATCTTGCAAGCAGATCTTCTGCCTCTAACACGAACTCGTTGCCTTCGCGGTCCAAAGCCTTGACCTTAACATAGAAAGGTCTGTCAACTTCACAAGTCTTTCCGGGAACTGAAAGGCAGCCCTCGCTTCCAACCTGCGAGCCGCTCGTTTCGAGTATCTCAGGGTTGATA
Source organism: uncultured Clostridia bacterium (assembly GCA_947304405.1). Lineage (GTDB taxonomy): Bacteria > Bacillota > Clostridia > Saccharofermentanales > Saccharofermentanaceae > Saccharofermentans. The sequence goes on along the minus strand of CAMZBB010000019.1, from coordinate 13,076 downwards.
AATTCTATCTTTCCGTGATCATCTCCGACGTCAACGATAAAGACACGTCTAAGCACGCCGACCTGCGGCGCTGCAATGCCGATGCCTCTGTTGTCGTAATACATGGTATCGGCCAGATCATCAAGTAATTTAATGATCCTTGGTGTAATCTCGTCAACGGGACGGGACTTCTTGCGCAGGAGCGGATCTCCCTCGATTACTAGATTTCTTAAAGCCATTAAACTACCTCATTAAATAATATAAATAATTATATGATTCAGAACCTTTGCGGGCAAGTGTCCGTCATCTTCATTCCTGTTTATATTCTTCCAGCGCCTTTATATCGACTTTTCCCAGCTTAGTCCTTGGGATCTCATCAAGCACCACAAAGCTCCTTGGCACCGCAAACTTAGAGACCGACAGATTCATCTCTTCCTTAACTGCTTTAAGAGTACTATCGGTATCTACATCCTTATCGAAAACAATATAAGCACGGACGACTTCTCCTCTAAGCTCGTCCGGAACGCCAATGACTGCACAATCAGCGACTCCTGAGCAAGACCTGATGATATCTTCCAAAACGCCCGGATAAACGTTATATCCGTTGGTGATGATCATCCTCTTTATCCTGCACTCGAAATATAAAAGACCGTTATCCCCGATCCTGCCCATGTCACCTGTTCTAAGCCATACAACTCCTTCATCATCGATCTTGAGAGTGTCACGGTTCTCTTCAGGTTCGTTGTAGTATCCGACCATGACCGAAGGCCCGGAAATAAGGATCTCACCGTTCGTACCGTTGGGAAGTTCCCTGCCGGTCTCAGGGTCAACGATCTTAAATCTGGTATTGCGGTAAGGCCTTCCTATGCAGTTGTGTTCTTTGCATCCCGGCGGCATAAGGCATACGCCCGAAAGGCATTCAGTAAGGCCGTAGCCCTGTCTTACGACCGCCTTGCTGCCATGGCTTGCCAATATCTCGTTCATCTTGTCCTGTATATCTGAAGGAAGCTTGTCACCTCCTGAGATAACAAGCTTTACAAACGACATGTCGATATCTTTGGAATCTCCTGATACGATAGCGCCGAAGATCGCGGGAACGCCTGCAATTACAGCAGGTTTGTATTTCGAGATAAGCTGGGCAAACTTCTTAACTTTAAATACCGGCAGAAGTATCGACGTACCTCCGTACATGAGTACGGTATGGACACAGACTCCTAATCCGAACCCGTGGAAGATCGGAAGTTCTGCCAAGAACCTGTCGCCTTTTCTCAGGCATTCGCAGCTCTCTATTGCTTCTTCCGCGTTATTGTTGAAATTAAACGATGAAAGCAATACGCCCTTTGCTTTTCCGGTCGTTCCTCCCGTATAGAGCATCGCGCACGGATCTGATGCAACGGGAAGATCGTCTTCTTTATATGCAAACGGTTTTGTTCCTTCCTTGAAGAATTCCGGGAATGTTTCGAAACGTATAAATGCGGGATTCTTGACTCCGGATTTCATCTTAAAGGCCAGTTTTGCCATTTTTGGAAGGTATTCCGAAGGACTTACAAGAACTGCTTTCTGAACTTTCCCGGAAAGAACAGTTATCCCTGCGGGTAATTCATCGTAAACGAACACGATCTTCGGGTTCGTCATTTCAATATATGACTTAAGTTCCCTGACCGAAGACAACGGATGGATAAGATCACATACGGCACCAAGCTTGGAACATGCATAGAAAATGAAAACAGCCTGCGGAATGTTCGGCAGGATCACGGCGACATGCATTCCCTGCCTGACGCCGTAAAGATACATGGCAGAGGCGCATCTGTCTATGTCCGCGATCAACGAAGCATAAGAGATCTTGTTTCCGTAATATTCCAGCGCGGTAAGATCTTTATATTCTTCGGCTTTGGACTTAATGCATTCGTATATGGTAAGTCCGTTATATTCTGATAAAGGATTCTCAGACATTAAAAATCCCAGGAAGAAATGTATTTCTTCTGTTCTTCAGTCAGTTCGTCTATCTTAATGTTCTTGGTCTTCAGAAGAATCTCCGCAACCCTGTTGTCAATGACTTCAGGAGTCTGATATACGTCAATGGGGAGCCTTGAAGGCTGCGTTGCGATATACATGGCAGACTGTGCCTGCAAAGCAAAGCTCATGTCCATGATCTCGACCGGATGTCCGTCTCCCGAAGCAAGATTGACAAGTCTTCCCTCTGCAATAACGCAGACCGTATTTCCGTTCGTGAGTTTATAACCTACGACGTTATGTCGTAATTCAGACTCGGACACAGCCATCTTCTTGATGTCCTTCATGCTGACTTCACAGTCAAAGTGTCCGGCATTGCAGCAAACTGCGCCGTCCTTCATTGCTAGGAAGTGCCTCTCAACGATAACGTCCTTGCAGCCGGTAACGGTAACGAAGAAATCACCCAAGGGAGCAGCTTCGTCCATCGTCATGACTGAATAGCCTTCCATAAGGGCTTCACACGCCTTTACGGGATCTATCTCGGTAACGATGACTTTTGCTCCGAGGCCCTTTGCCCTCATCGCAACTCCCCTGCCGCACATTCCGTAACCTGCAACGACAACGGTCTTTCCAGCCACAACAAGATTCGTGGTAGCCATAATGGCCGTCCAAACGGACTGACCCGTACCGAATCTGTTATCGAAAAGGTGCTTGCATCTTGCATCGTTAACGGCAATGACGGGATAAGCGAGCTTTCCCTCTTTTTTCAGTATTTCCAAACGGTGTACACCGGTCGTTGTCTCTTCACAACCGCCGATGACATTAGGTGCCAGATCCTTCATTTCAGAATGAAGAAGGAGAGCTAAGTCGCCGCCGTCATCGATAACGATGTCCGGACCGAATTCAAGAGTCTTCTTGAGTCTGCCGAAATATTCTTCTTCAGAATCACCATGAACTGCATAAACGTTCATCATGCCGCCTGCTGCAAGAGCCGCGGCAACATCATCCTGAGTAGATAACGGATTGCATCCGGTGATCGAGACCTCTGCTCCGCCTCTTGCAAGTGCTCTGGCAAGGCATGCAGTCTTTGCTTCAACATGAACCGAAACGGATATCTTGAGTCCCTTGAAAGGCTGTTTTTCAATCAGTTCGGCTTCGATAGCACGAAGCACCGGCATATTGCGGTAAGCCCATTCGATCTTCTCAAGTCCATAAGGTGCAAGGCTTATATCCTTAACTTCGTGATTAAACATTGCCAAAGCTCCTTTATTTTATAGTCTTCTGATGAATTCCTTTACGAGCGCGCAGCTCTGCTCTGAAGCGGCTGCCGCGTTATCGAGTACTTCTTTCTCGGAAAGCGGGCCTTTGGAAATCCCTGCAGCCAGGTTGGTAACACAAGACATTCCGACAATGCGAAGTCCCATGTGAGATGCACATATCGCTTCCGGAACTGTTGACATTCCGACGCAGTCAGCCCCCATTATACTAAGAGCACGGATCTCTGCGGGAGTCTCATACTGAGGCCCCTTCGTATATGCGTAAACGCCGCGTGAAAGCTTTATTCCCAGATCTTTTGCGCATTCTTCAAGGAGCGAGATAAGTTCCTTGTCATAAACATTGCTCTGATCAGGAAACCTTGTACCGAATTCTTCGATGTTCGGACCTCTCAATACGGGATCGGCAAAGAAGGATATGTGATCCTCTATTGCAACGAACGCGGGAACAGATTCTGTCTTTATGCCGCCTGCGGCATTGGTAAGAAACAGGGTCTTTACCCCGATCGAACCAAGGACTCTGACGTAGAAAGCTACGGTCTCAACCGGATAGCCTTCATAATAGTGGAATCTGCCGCTCATCATGAAGACGTCCTTGCCGGACAAGGATCCAACGATAAGCTTTCCGGCATGTCCGGGAGCCGTGGATCTGGGAAAACCCGGAATATCTGAATAAGGTACGGAAAAATACTCTTCGCAAGAACCGGCCAGGGGGCCTAAACCGGAACCTAAGACTATACATATCTCAGGTATCTTTCGTCCGCCCAGAAGGCCTTTGATGTAATCGCCGGCGCGCCTAACTGATTCAAGGTGTTTTTCCTTATCTTCGATCATTATTTCTTACCGCAGCAATCCTTATATTTCTTGCCGGAACCGCAAGGGCACGGATCATTTCTGCCTACCCTGCCCGCTTCTCTTCTGACAGGCTGTCTTGTCTCGTTTGAAGCAGCAGTGCCCTGAATGGGTGTTGAAGCAGAAGAAGGCGTAACAGCAGCTTCCTTGCCGTGACCCTCAGATACGTTCTTGGCAACTTCCTTAGCCTCGAAATCAGACTCAGGTGTGAACTTTGCTCTCATGATGAACTTAACGGCATCATTCTGGATAGCCTCGTTCATCTCTTCGAACATTGCAGAACCCTCGAGCTTATATTCAACAACAGGGTCATGCTGGCCTACGCTGCGCATACGGATAGCCTGTGAAAGCTGATCAAGAGCATCGATGTGGTCCATCCACTTAAGATCGACCGTACGAAGGAGGATCTGACGCTCAGCTTCTCTGAAGACCTCAGGGGTAACTTCCTCATCCTTCTTAGCGATGATCTCCTTAGCTTCTTCTGCGATCTGCTCAGCGAGATCATCTGCATCGGGGAGCTCAAATTCGTCGCCCTGAACCTTCTTGACGATGTCAAGGTCGCCGAAGATCTCTTCAAGCTGTCTTCCAAGAGTATATCTTTCAGAAGGAGATATAACTCCGTCAAGAGCGTATGTATTTACGATACGCGATGCAACACGGTCAACCATCTGCAGATAGATGTCATGTACGTCGTTACCGTTGATGACCTGACGTCTCTGCTCGTAAGTGATAGTTCTCTGGACATTGTTGACGTCGTCATATTCAAGGACGTTCTTACGTGATGAGAAATGAAGTGCTTCAAGCTTTTTCTGTGAGCTGTCTATCATGCGGGACAAAGACTTGAACTGGATCTCCATATCATCTTCGATGCCCAGAGTGTCGGCAAGGCCTGTAACACGGTCACCGCCGAAGATCCTCAGGAGGTCATCCTCAAGAGAAAGGAAGAACTTTGATCTTCCGGGGTCTCCCTGTCTTCCTGCACGACCTTTGAGCTGGTTATCAATACGTCTCGACTCATGACGCTCTGTACCGACGATGAAGAGTCCGCCGAGTTCCTTAACTTCTTCAGCCTCAGGAGCAAGCTCTTCCTTGAACTTCTTCTCAAGTGAGCTGAATCTCTCCCTTGCTTCGAGAACGAGCTCGTCATCTGTCTCGTTGTGAGCTGTTGAAGCATCGATAAGTTCTTCCGTATAACCGAGTTTTCTCATCTCCTGGAGAGCGAGGAATTCAGCGTTACCGCCAAGGATGATATCCGTACCACGGCCTGCCATGTTGGTTGCGATCGTAACGGCACCCTTACGTCCTGCCTGAGCAACGATCTCAGCTTCGCGCATATGGTTCTTAGCGTTGAGGACATTGTGCTTGATTCCGTATTTCGTAAATATCCTGGAAAGGAGCTCTGACTTATCGACGCTTACTGTACCGACAAGAACAGGCTGTCCCTTCTCATGAGCTTCTTTTACCGTACGGAGAAGTGCCGAATACTTACCGTTCTCGGACTTGAAAACAGCATCGTAATCATCCTGTCTGATAACGGGCTTGTTTGTAGGGATCTGGATAACGTCAAGGTTATAGATCTGTCTGAACTCGGCTTCTTCCGTATAAGCAGTACCGGTCATTCCGGAAAGCTTTGTGTACATTCTGAAGAAGTTCTGGAATGTGATCGTAGCAAGTGTCTTGTTCTCGCTTGCAACCTTAACGCCTTCTTTAGCTTCGATAGCCTGATGCAGACCGTCGCTGTAACGGCGTCCCGGCATCAGACGGCCGGTAAAGTCGTCAACGATGATTACTTCGCCGTCCTGAACGATGTACTGCTCGTCCTTCTTGAAGTTTCCGTTAGCCTTGAGAGCGTTATTGATATAGTGCTGAAGGTCGAAGTTGTCGGAATCGGAAAGGTTGTCGATGCCGAAATGCTTCTCGGCCTTGGCAATACCGTTTGCAGTCAGGACTGAAGTCTTTGCTTTCTCGTCGATAACGTAATCTGCATCACCGACCAGGTCATCCATATCAACCTTATCGTCAGTCTCAACTACCGTAAAAGACTTGAGAGTCTTAACGAAAGCGTCAGCTTTCTTATAAAGATCAGAAGACTCAACGCCTCTGCCTGAAATGATGAGCGGGGTTCTTGCTTCGTCAATCAGGATGGAGTCGACCTCGTCGACGATCGCGTAATTGAGCTCACGCTGTGCGATCTGGTCCTTTCTAACGACCATGTTGTCACGCAGATAGTCGAAACCGAACTCGTTGTTGGTTCCGTATACGATGTCGCAGGCATACATTCCCTTACGGTCGCGGTTCGGGATATCGTGAATGATAAGACCGACGCTCATCTTGAGGAACTTATAGATCTTGCCCATCCACTCAGAGTCACGCTTTGCGAGGTAATCGTTGACCGTTACGACGTGAACGCCCTTTCCGGTCAATGCGTTGAGGTAAACAGGCATTGTTGCAACGAGCGTCTTACCTTCACCCGTCTTCATTTCCGCGATTCTTCCCTGATGAAGGATGATTCCGCCGATAACCTGTACTCTGTAAGGCTTCATGCCCAGAACACGCCAGGAAGCTTCCCTTACCGTAGCGAAAGCCTCAGGAAGGATATCGTCCAAAGACTCACCGTCAGCAAGTCTTTTCTTAAACTCATCCGTCTTGGCGGCCAGATCATGGTCACTAAGCTTTGAATACTCTTCTTCCAAACCCATTACAGAATCAACGATGGGCTTGATCCTCTTAAGTTCGTGATCGCTATGCGTACCGAAAATGCTTGTTACTAAACTCATTTACTCCGATTTCTCCTCTTGTTCTTTATTGTCTCGTTCATTAAGTCTCTTTAATGCTGTTCTGTAGCCGCCGTCAGGATTGATATAACAAGTCTTGACGCGGGATATGGTGGTCGAGCTTACCTTCGTACTGCTTCTGGCCTTGCCGCGCACCCTTCCGCTGCCGTGTTTCACATCAGAAGGCAATTCGTTTCCGGTGCCTTCCGTCGTACCGGACAGTTCTTTGATGATCTCTTCGTAGCTCTTCCCCTGCTCAATCCTTCTTACGATCTGCCAGCGGTGAAGAAACGACTGGAGTTCGTTAACCGAACAAAGATCCTTGAAGAACTTGTGGATCTCTTCCGGATTCTCCATGGTAAGGATCGCATCATAAAGATCGAAAAGCTCTTCAAGCTCGCTTTCGGTAAAAGCGGATGCGAATTTACTCTCGTTTTTGTTCTTGTTCTTGATCATGGCCGATCACCCGACTGCATTATTGACATAGTCAAAAAGCGGAGCCGCGTATCCTGTGTAGAACGCGACAAAAACAAGGGTAATTATGACCACCGCCAGGATGGCTGTCAGACATCTCGAAAAGAAAAGGTTGGTCTTAGCCTTTCTGAGGGTGTCTCCGATAGACAGGTTTGTCCTGTTATCGTCACTGATTATTGAACTGGCCAGACTCGGCCTTCTGATCGTATTTTCGTGTTTCAAGCAAGATACCTCCGAAATCGCCAATATATATTAACGCAATATTCAATTTAATACAATAAATTAAATAAAGAGAAGTATCCTGTCAAAATACGGGTAAAATGCCCGTTTATGTGTACTTTGACGACTTTCCGTATTCTTCTATCACGAGCTTTACGCCTTTGGAACGGGCATATTCTTTTAGAGATGATATTACATTTTTCCTGTCTTTGGGAGAATTACCCGGGATCACGACCGTCAAAGTCCTGCCCGATATTCCGGAAACCTTATAATCCTTACCGTTTATCGTCTTCTCCGCCCCTTTGAAAGCAGCGAGTTCGTCTATGTCTGACTTGACCGTTCTTTCGATCTTCTTGTCGGACTTATAGTACGGAGCCGTAAGATCAATGGTCTTGAGCGACATTACGTCACCATCGGAATAATTGTCGATAACCGGGAAAATCTTCGGCAGATTCGCATTAAATATATCCCTGAACGCTTCGCCTCTGCTGAAATTATCAAGTCCCCATATGTCCTTTGAGCCGTTTTTTGGTTCATCGCCCTCCAAGATCAAAGATCCGTCACCATAAAGCGGGATTATCGAGAACACCTGCTTATGCTTTCTTCCGGCTATCGTTGCCACTGAATATTCAACAGTGACTTCGATAATGTGCCTTTTGCTGCTGATGTCGAATCTCACGTCGATATCATCCGGACAAAAGAACAATGAGCCTCCGTTACGCTGTTTGTAGCATTCTTTTATGTTTTTGGCCATCGTTCCCGCTAACAGTTTCTCAAGAACAGATTCTTCAATCTTAAATCCCGTTATCGAGTTGATCCCGCCCACCGCCTTGGCAACGGTCCCGATAACTGAAGATGCCTTGGTCCCTTCTATTCCGGTGTCCGGGAAGGCATTCAAAAGGACAGACGCAGCATCTCCTGCGGTTACAGTGACCGGATATATCAATGCCATGTTCTCACAGCACTGATTGACTGACCTGGTCATGAGGATATCCGTTCTGTAAAGATTTATAGCACTTACTATGCAGGCGATCAGGATAACCACAAGCGTAAAGCAGATAGCCGATTCGATCGTAACACTTCCCTTTTTGTTTCTCATATGTCTCACCCGTATAATGCATAGCTTCTGGTCACCTTTATCTTCTTCAATCCGGCATCGGCCGAAGCCGTAAACCCCGTATAAAGGTCACCGTAATCACGTTTAAGTATCACAAGAGCTCTTTCGAGCATTTTACTGTCCGGAACCCCCAGCATGAACAAGAACAGAAAATCCCTATATCCCGCAGTGATCACGTTCTTCTTCTTGAACTTCATCAAGGTGATGCGTTCACCCTTCCTCAAAATCTTCATTTCCTTAATGGATTTGACGCATGCGATCAAGTGGATCAGGATGACCGTTATTATCCTGTAATCAATCTGAACGGTTCCTTCCGAAAGTGCCGCGATTATGGCTGACAGTATCTTTGAGATCACGTCGATCTTTGATCTGTAGTCCTTGTTGAGATAATCCGTCAGGAAATTCTTGCACGACAGGACCGCCATCAGAAGAAAAGTAACACCTACATTGGCCTTGTTATCAGTATCGCCGGTCAGGATATATTCGGTATCGCATTTGTTCTTCTTGTGTATGTCGGAAAAACAAGTCCCGTTTATCGTCGAATCGATATCCTGCTTCAGATAACAGTCGAAGTTGAAAGACAGATAATTTGCCGTATTGATATGCGATAAGAGCTTATTTTCCGTTTTGCCTACAGATTCATGAAGCTGCATCATCCTGTCTATGAATTCTATTGCAGGCTTCATGTTGTCTATTCGGATATCGATGGAAAACTCCTTAAGATCGTTATCATCATTGCAGTCTTTCTTAAGAGATTCAAAAAACTTCAGGTACGATTCGACATCTTCAATATCTATAACGCTTCCCGCCTTCTCGATCCAGCTGCTGAGCTTCTCAGATCCCTTTATGATGTCGCTTACATATCCTGCCGCAGGGCTCGAAGTATATTCCTTGATCATCTTCAGGACATTGTTGTTGACAAGCTCATCTATCATCTCCGAGAAGAAATCGGCTATCCTGTTGATCGTTATCCCGCTTCCTCTGTACGAGTAATACATGTTTATCGCGTCACGCAGGGCTTTTCTGTCGATCGAACGGTATCCGCCTATATCAAGCACGGGGCCTTCGGAATAGCCGCAGGCCAGGAGAGCTTTCCGGTAAACGTCATCATCGACCACATCGATCGTAAAGGCATATACGCCGTAAACGTCGAAAAGCTGCCTGTTATATTCGCACAGAATGCTTTCTACCTGTGTTTCCACCGCATTATTGACCTTGGTAATGTAATCGAGCTCCCATACGAATCTCAAAAACGTGCATTCAACAAGGATCACGGCCGACAATATGATGCCCAAAAAGACCGAAGAAGCACCGTAACGGTTTTTTCTGAACTTATTTCTTCTTCTCATCAGTCTTCACCCCGTTTGCAATGGTAGCCGCCCTGCCGTAGATCAGTCTGAAATTGTCAGACAATCCGGTCAGATAAGTACAGAGTTTCTCCGGCGAAGCATCATAAGAGATGGCCGAGCCGATCTTCTTCTCATTTAGCAGCTTTGTGTCTTTGTTCTGGAAATCGTATTCCTCAAAACCGTATTTGCAGTCATAGAATGACTCTGAAGCAATAGTTTCGGGCGCAGTCACAAAGAAAGTAATAATAGTCAGTAAGATCGCGAATACTATTGCAGTTTCAAGTGTTGACATATATTCACCCCCCGAAAGATATTTTCAAGAATCATACATCATGAAAAGGCCTGATTTTACCGACAAAAACCGACAAAAACCGACAAAAGAAAACGCCCGGAAAACCGAGCGTTAATCTCTTGAAAGCATATATTTTATTGAGTTTAAAGGCGTTTTCGAGCGTTGTTCACGCTCTACTAACCTATATTTATAGAAAAAGCCTTTTGCTATCAGGCACGGAGCGTGATGCCGTACTTTTCTCCGAGGTTGGAGAGGATATTGCTGACGAAGCCGTCGATGACATCAGGCTTGAACTCCTCGTCCTTAGGCGTGAAGACTACGCTATACGCGAGACTCTTCTTGTTAAGTCCGAGCTGTATGCCTTCATAGATATCGAAAAGTTCGATCTTCGTGATGTACTCGCACGAAGCCTTTATCTCCTTTTCGACCTGTGCATTAGTTATGCTCTTGTCCATAACGAAGCAGAAGTCACGCTTTTCCTCAAGGTATTTCGGAAGCGGAATAAACTTTCTTTCCTTGCCGTAGTATTTGCTCAGAGCGCGGAGGTCTATCTCTGCTACATAAGCAGGGACTCTCATGTCGAGTTCGTCACAGATCTCATAGAGGACCTGACCAAGGTAACCTACTTCCTCACCATTACAGATGACTTTTGCTGTCCTTCCCGGGTGAAGGAACGTTTTCTCCGTCTTCTCGTAATCGAAATCAATGTCGAGCGAAGCAGCTATCACATCAACAAGGCCCTTGAGCGAATAGAAGTCCTCATTTTCGCCGAACACGCCGATGCAGATCGTCTCGCGCTCGTCAGGATATTCCGTAAGCGGCAAAGACTTTGGCAGGAACTTATTGCCCATCTCATAGATACGGCCGGACAGGATACCATTCTTCTGGTTTCTTGCCATTGCTTTGATCATTTGAGGAGCAAGCGTAGTGCGCATCAGTGAAACATCGATATTGATCGGGTTGATGAGCTTAATGGCGAAACGCTCCGTTGCATCTTCGGGTATTCTCAAAAGATCGAGATCCGAGGGTGAGAAGAACGAATAATGTACGCCTTCTGAAGCACCCGCAGCGCAAAGATCACGCCTGATCTTGAGTTCAGAACGCTGCTTTAAGTTGTATCCGCCTGAAGTAACCTTAGCAGTCGGGATGAATGTAGGCGTGATGTGATCATAGCCGTACATGCGGATGACTTCCTCGGCTACATCCTGATAAGATTCCATGTCAACACGGTAACCGGGAATGGCGATCGTAAGAGAATCGCCGTTCAGTTCAGGCGCGAAATTAAGGCCTGTCAGTATGCGAACGATGTCAGCATCAGGTACGGTAATACCAAGAACGCCATTGACCTTATTAACACTTACAGTAAGCTTTCTGGGCTCTATGGAATTGCCTGTGTTTACATCGAAAGCCGTCTTTGAGACCTTTCCGCAGCCTAACTCTTCAATGAGATGCAGAGCCCTCTTCATGGCCATGACCGTTGTATATTCGTCAACGCCCTTGGAGAATCTCGTGCTTGAATCGGACACCTGCCCCAAAGCCTTGGAACTCTTACGGATGTTGTCGTGAGCAAACTTAGCCGCTTCGAACATGACAGCTTTTGTTGAATCCAGGATCTCTGAATTGAGGCCGCCCATGATACCTGCCAGCGCAACGGGTTTCTTTCCGTCGCAGATCACAAGGTTGTCTGAGGTAAGAGAGAATTCCTTCTCGTCCAGCGTCTGGATCTTCTCGCCTTCCTCAGCACGGCGGACATGGATCTCACCGCCTTCCAGATAGGAGAAATCGAACGCATGCATCGGCTGGCCGAGCTCAAAAAGAACGTAGTTTGTGATGTCTACTACATTTGAGATCGCAGAGCAGCCGACAAGAGCAAGACGGCGCTTCATCCAGAGTGGAGACTCGCCAATCGTAACGTCAGAAACATAGTGTCCGATATATCTCGGGCAAAGGTCAGGGGCAGATACTCGGATATTAAAATCAATAGCAACATCGCTTTCCGTGTAATCCAGAGCAGGCTCCTTGATCTCCTTGCCAAGAACTGCAGCAACTTCCCTTGCGATTCCGAAAATGCTCTGACAGTCAGGTCTGTTAGCGGTGATCGAGATATCGAAGATATAGTCATCCAAGCCTAATATGGGCTTAACATCCGCACCCGGAACGCTGTCTTCAGGCAGCACGAGGAGGCCGTTATAACCTGCTCCCGGGAACATGTCCTCGGTAACGCCGATCTCAACGCCGGAACAGAGCATACCGTATGAATCGTAACCTCTGAGCTTGCCCTGACCTATGGTCATGACGCCTTCGACAGTTACGTGATCTTTTGCGGTTGCATATACCTGAGCGCCGATCAGAGCAAGAGGATACTTTCCGCCTGCAGCAACGTTGTCCGCGCCGCAGCAGATCTGAAGGATGCCGTGCTCGCCTGCATCAACGGAGCAAAGGTGAAGGTGTGTTCCTTCGATCGCTTCGCATATCTTAACCTCACCGACAACGACATTGCTGATGTCCTTGCCTACTTCGTATTTTTCCTCGACCTCGAAACCGCAGCTGAAGAGCTTTTCTTCAAGCACGTCCGGAGTAACGTCAATATCTACATAATCTTTAAGCCAGCTTAATGGTACTAACATATCATTGCCTCCTTACCTTAATCGTCGATCTGTTCAAGCACGCGCAGATCAGACTCAAACAAGAGTTTGATGTTGTTGATGCCGTACTTGAGCATGGCAATACGATCGATGCCGATACCGAAAGCCAGACCGCTGTATTTGTCGCTGTCGATGCCGCAGCCTTCAA